>NZ_JAZETN010000022.1:0-45138 GCF_036864475.1 Alteromonas sp. S005
TTCTCGTTTCCTAAGTTAAAAGTCCGACCCACCAATAGACCGGACCGAACCTTCATTTAGATTAAATTCTAGATTCAATAATAGCCTGCGCCACATTGTTAGGCGCCTCAGAATAATTGAAGAACTCCATTGAGTATGAAGCACGACCTTGTGTTTGTGAACGCAAATCAGTTGCGTAGCCAAACATTTCTGAAAGCGGCACTTTTGCACGTATTATTTTAACACCTGCTACGCCATCTTCCATACCTTCGATCATGCCGCGGCGACGATTAATGTCGCCAACTACATCACCCATCCAGTCTTCTGGAGTAGTCACTTCAACTTTCATTGTGGGTTCAAGCAACACCGGATTTGCTTCTGCGGCGCCTTTTTTGAAACCCATAGAGCCGGCGATCTTAAACGCCATTTCAGAAGAGTCAACATCGTGGTACGAACCATCAAACAAAGTAACCTTTACATCTAGTACCGGGAACCCTGCAAGAACACCACTTCGCATCTGCTCCTGAATTCCTTTATCGACCGCTGGAATGAACTCTTTTGGTACAACACCACCGACGATTTCGTTCACAAATTCGTAGCCTGAACCTTCTTCCTGAGGCTCAATGCGTAGCCATACATGACCAAATTGGCCGCGGCCGCCTGACTGACGAACGAACTTCCCTTCCACTTCAACAGATTTACGAAGGGTTTCGCGATAAGCAACCTGTGGGTTACCTACGTTACATTCAACTTTAAATTCGCGCTTCATGCGGTCGACAATGATATCAAGGTGTAGTTCACCCATACCTGAGATAATTGTCTGACCCGTCTCGTCATCAGTTTTAACTTTAAACGACGGATCTTCTGCCGCAAGCTTGCTAAGGGCAATGCCCATTTTCTCTTGGTCAGCCTGAGATTTAGGCTCAACCGCTATTGAAATAACAGGGTCAGGGAATTCCATACGCTCTAACGTGATAACGTTATTAGGATCGCAAAGCGTATCACCCGTGGTTACATCTTTAAGGCCGATAGCAGCGGCAATGTCACCTGCGCGTACTTCTTTAAGCTCTTCGCGGTCTTTCGCGTGCATTTGCACGATACGCCCGAAGCGCTCACGTTTACCTTTTACTGGGTTATATACAGTATCGCCCGTGTTAACCACACCTGAGTAGCAACGGAAGAACGTAAGCGTACCCACAAATGGGTCGGTCGCTATTTTAAACGCTAGCGCTGAGAATGGCTCATCGTCGCTTGAATGACGCTCTGCTTCAGTCTCGTCTTTATCGTCAAGCACACCTGTAATGGCTTTAACTTCCGTTGGGGACGGTAGGTAGTGAATTACAGAGTCTAGTACTGCCTGAACACCTTTGTTTTTGAAGGCACTGCCACAAGTGGCAAGAACAATTTCGTTGTTCAGTGTACGCGTGCGAAGACCTAAACGGATTTCTTCTTCAGTCAGCTCTTCGCCTTCTAAATACTTATCCATCAGCTCATCAGACGCTTCTGCAGCCGCTTCGATCATTTCGGTACGGTACTGCTCAGCGGTATCAAGATATTCAGCTGGAATGTCTTCATAGGTAAATGTCATACCCATGTCGTCTTCATTCCAGTTAATGGCTTTCATCTTCACAAGGTCGATGACGCCATGGAAATTCTCTTCAGCGCCCATGTTGATTTGAATCGGAACACAGTTTGCGCCTAAACGCTTGCGGATTTGACCCACAACACGTTCAAAATCAGCGCCAGCCCGGTCCATTTTATTAACGAACACTAGGCGTGGCACTTGATATTTGTCAGCCTGTCGCCAGACTGTCTCTGATTGAGGTTCTACCCCAGAAGACCCACAGAATACAACTACTGCACCGTCTAATACACGTAATGAACGCTCTACTTCTATAGTAAAGTCTACGTGTCCAGGGGTGTCGATGATGTTAATTCTGTGCTGATCGAACTGTTGCTCCATACCAGACCAGAAACAAGTCGTTGCAGCAGACGTGATAGTAATACCACGCTCCTGCTCTTGCTCCATCCAGTCCATGGTAGCAGCACCATCGTGCACTTCACCGATTTTGTGAGACAGCCCTGTATAAAACAGGACTCGCTCTGTGGTCGTGGTTTTACCCGCGTCCACGTGAGCCACAATACCAATATTGCGATAACGCTCAATCGAGGTCTTACGAGGCATAAATCTCTCTCAGTTAAATAACGTTGATTACCAACGGTAGTGAGCAAACGCTTTGTTTGCTTCGGCCATACGGTGAACGTCTTCACGTTTCTTAACCGCTGAACCTTTGTTATCTGCTGCGTCTAGCATTTCAGCCGCTAGGCGTTGTGCCATAGACTTTTCGCCACGTTTACGTGCAGCTTCTACCATCCAACGCATACCTAGCGCGTTACGACGAACTGGACGTACTTCAACTGGAACCTGATAAGTTGAACCACCAACACGACGAGACTTAACCTCTACTGTTGGGCGGATGTTATCAAGCGCTTCCTCGAAGATATCTAGGTGTGCTTTGCCGGTTTTTTCAGCAACAATATCAAGCGCACCGTAAACGATTCTTTCAGCGACTGACTTTTTGCCGTCGAGCATTACGACATTCATGAATTTCGCAAGCAGTTGTGAACCAAATTTTGGCTCTGGTAGGATTTTACGTTGACCTACGACTCTTCTTCTTGGCATTTTCTATTCTCCGTATGAATTCAGGGAAAACCCAAAACTCTTAAACTTCAGTTTGGCCTTACTAACGGAGAACCGTTAAGATTTAGGCTTCTTCGCGCCGTACTTAGAACGGGCTTGTCTACGATCGTTTACACCTGCGCAGTCAAGAGTACCGCGAACTGTGTGATAACGAACACCTGGTAGATCTTTAACACGACCACCACGGATAAGTACTACACTGTGCTCTTGTAGGTTGTGACCTTCACCACCGATGTATGAAGAAACTTCAAAACCGTTAGTTAGACGTACACGACATACTTTACGTAGTGCAGAGTTTGGTTTCTTAGGCGTAGTAGTATATACACGAGTACATACACCACGTCTTTGTGGACAAGCTTGTAGAGCAGCTACGTTGCTTTTTTCAACGGGCTTTCTACGCGGCTTGCGCACTAACTGGTTAACTGTTGCCATTAACTAGCTCCTGATTAAAAACTACGAAAACCCAATCACTGTGATTGGGTCCATATTAATGCGATTAATTGTTTAATCGCGCTTGTTTGTGAACATTGTGCTCGTCAATATTCACTGAGCGCTGATACGAAAAACCGCGACCGTTTATCGAGCCATTTGATGGCTATCCAAAATCGGGTCGCGGAATATTAAAGATCATCGCTCTGACTGTCAAGGTGTACAAAGCTTAAGCAGTTAATTTATCTGCAATCTGTACAACTTGACTGCCAAATTGTTAGGAGTACGTTAACGTACTCCTATGATCTTGCCTCATTCGGCAGTATCTTCGTCTGCACCAGCATTAAGCGCTTCGGTTAGTGCCTGTTCTGCTTCAGCAGCAGAAACTGACATTTCTTCGATTTGCTCTTTGCGTTTTTGTGCACGGCGTTCATGGTAAGCGAAACCGGTACCCGCTGGAATTAGACGACCAACGATTACGTTTTCTTTCAGACCGCGTAGGTCATCTTCTTTACCTTGAACCGCAGCTTCAGTTAGAACACGTGTTGTTTCTTGGAACGATGCCGCTGAGATAAATGACTCAGTAGACAGTGACGCTTTAGTGATACCAAGCAGCTGTGTTTCGTACTGCGCTGGGATCTTACCGTGTTTTTCAATTTCACGGTTAGCCACTTTAACGTTCGATACTTCAACCTGTTCACCTTCAAGGAACTGCGTATCGCCTGGATTAGTGATAATACACTTACGTAGCATCTGACGGATAACTACTTCGATGTGCTTATCGTTAATCTTAACACCCTGTAGACGGTAAACTTCCTGAACTTCGTTCACGATGTAGTTTGCTACAGCTGAGATACCACGTAGGCGTAGGATATCGTGTGGAGACTCTGGACCATCAGCGATAACTTCGCCTTTTTCCACTTTCTCACCTTCGAACACGTTAAGCTGACGCCACTTAGGAATCATCTCTTCGTACGCGTCACCCTCAGCAGGCGTTATTACAAGACGCTTCTTACCTTTGGTCTCTTTACCAAAGCCGATAGTACCTGAGATTTCTGCAAGAATAGCAGGCTCTTTAGGCTTACGTGCTTCAAATAGGTCCGCAACGCGCGGTAGACCACCCGTGATATCACGAGTCTTCGAGCTTTCCTGAGGAATACGTGCTAGCACGTCACCTTCGTTAGCCACTTTGCCTTCTTTCGCTTCGATGGTAGTGAAGCTTGGAAGACGAATTTCTTGAAGACCGAACTCGTCGCTTTCAAGAATTAGCTTAGGCTCTTTAGAGTTTACTTTCGCAAGGTCTTTAACAACGATACGGGTTAGACCAGTAAGCTCGTCTTGCTGCATTTCAGTGTTAGAGTCATCAATGTCTGCGAAGCTGATCTTAGCTGCACGTTCAGTGATGATTGGGTGACTATGCGGATCCCAGTTAGCAACAACGTCGCCAGCTGCAATAGTTGCACCGTCATCCACGCTAAGTACAGCACCGTAAGGTACTTTATAGCGCTCTTTCTCACGGCCTTGCTCGTCGATAACAGTAAGTTCTGTTGAACGAGAAACGATAACCACTTTGCCGTCAGAGTTACGTACGAACTTCGCGTTGTGTAGCTTAAGGCTACCCGCAGTCTTAACTTGTACGCTGTTCTCAGCAGATGCTCTTGATGCCGCACCACCGATGTGGAACGTACGCATGGTAAGCTGTGTACCTGGCTCACCGATTGACTGTGCTGCAATAACACCAACCGATTCACCGCTACCCACCATGTGACCACGTGCAAGGTCACGACCGTAACACTTAGCACAAACACCGAAGTCGTTGTCACAAGTGATTACCGAGCGAACCATGATTTGGTCAACTGAGTTAGCTTCAAGCATGTCTACTAACGCTTCGTCTAGAAGAACGTTACGCTCTACTAGTACTTCGTTAGTACCTGGCTTAAGTACATCTTCTGCTACCACACGACCTAGTACACGCTCGCGTAGTGGCTCAACAACGTCACCACCTTCGATTAGTGGTGTCATTTGAACACCTTCGAATGTGCCACAGTCGTCGTTAGTGATTACCAAGTCTTGTGCAACGTCTACTAGACGACGCGTTAGGTAACCCGAGTTAGCTGTCTTAAGTGCGGTATCCGCAAGACCTTTACGAGCACCGTGAGTTGAGATGAAGTACTGTAGTACGTTCAGACCTTCACGGAAGTTCGCCGTAATTGGGGTTTCGATGATTGAGCCATCTGGCTTAGCCATCAGACCACGCATACCAGCTAGCTGACGAATCTGAGCGGCACTACCACGAGCACCCGAGTCGGCCATCATGTAAACAGAGTTAAATGATGATTGCTCTTCTTCTTCGCCATCGCGGTTAATTACGATGTCAGTCTTAAGATTATCCATCATAGCCTTAGCAACTTTTTCGTTGGCATTTGACCAGATATCGATAACTTTGTTGTAACGCTCACCCGCGGTAACAAGACCGTTTTGGAACTGTTCCTGAATTTCAATAACTTCTGCTTCCGCTGCATCGATGATGTCTTTCTTAGCAGCAGGGATAACCATATCGTCGATACCAACAGACGCACCCGCGATCATCGCGTAGTGGAAACCGGTATACATGATTTGGTCAGCAGCAATTACTGTGTCTTTCAGACCTAGCGTACGGTAACAAGCATTCAATAGTCTTGAAATTTGCTTCTTGCCCATCGCTTGGTTGATGATTTCAAACGGCAGACCCTTTGGAAGGATCAATGAGAAAATCGCACGACCAACAGTCGTGTCAGTTAGCGTTACTTTCTCAGTTTTGTTGCCATCTTCATCGATGTCATATTCAGTAATACGTACTTTAACGCGAGAGTGAAGCTCAGCATTACCTGTACGGTATGCTTTTTCTGCTTCATTCGGGCTGGTAAATACCATGCCTTCGCCTAAGCCGTTTACCTTGTCACGCGTTAGGTAGTAAAGACCCAATACAACGTCCTGTGAAGGTACGATGATTGGCTCACCGTTCGCTGGTGACAGGATGTTGTTCGTTGACATCATAAGTGCACGTGCTTCTAGCTGTGCTTCGATTGTCAACGGTACGTGTACCGCCATTTGGTCACCATCGAAGTCGGCGTTGTACGCCGCACACACTAGAGGGTGAAGCTGAATCGCTTTACCTTCGATTAGTGTAGGTTCGAATGCTTGGATACCCAAACGGTGAAGTGTAGGTGCACGGTTAAGAAGTACCGGGTGTTCGCGGATAACGTCGTCTAGTACGTCCCAAACCTCTGGTGCTTCGCGCTCTACAAGCTTCTTAGCTGCTTTAATTGTAGTCGCAAGACCACGACCTTCAAGCTTACCGTAGATAAACGGTTTGAATAGCTCAAGTGCCATCTTCTTAGGAAGACCACACTGGTGAAGACGTAGCGTAGGACCAACGGTAATTACAGAACGGCCTGAGTAGTCAACACGCTTACCAAGAAGGTTTTGACGGAAACGACCTTGCTTACCTTTGATCATGTCTGCAAGCGACTTAAGTGGACGCTTGTTAGAACCGGTAATCGCACGACCACGACGTCCGTTATCTAGAAGCGCATCAACAGACTCTTGAAGCATACGCTTTTCGTTGCGTACGATAATGTCTGGAGCAGCTAGGTCTAGAAGACGCTTAAGACGGTTGTTACGGTTAATAACACGACGGTATAGGTCGTTAAGGTCAGACGTTGCAAAACGGCCGCCATCTAGTGGTACTAGAGGACGTAAATCTGGTGGAAGTACCGGAAGAACCGTCATGATCATCCACTCTGGCTTGTTGCCAGACTGTTGGAATGACTCAAGTAACTTAAGACGCTTAGTAATTTTCTTACGCTTAGTTTCAGAGTTGATTGAAGGCAGCTCTTCACGCATAGCCGCTACATCTGCGTCTACGTCAAGTACCGTTAGAAGATCGAATACTGCTTCAGCACCCATCTTCGCATCAAACTCGTCACCGTGCTCTTCAAGTGCATCCAAGTATTCTTCTTCGTTAAGAAGTTGGCTACGCTCAAGTGTAGTCATACCTGGCTCTGTAACCACGTATGATTCAAAGTAAAGTACACGTTCAATATCACGAAGTGTCATATCAAGCATAAGGCCGATACGAGACGGAAGTGATTTAAGGAACCAGATGTGTGCAACCGGGCTAGCTAGCTCGATGTGACCCATACGCTCACGACGTACTTTAGTCAGTGTAACTTCAACGCCACACTTCTCACAGATAACACCACGGTGCTTAAGGCGCTTGTACTTACCGCAAAGACATTCATAGTCTTTAACCGGACCAAAGATACGCGCACAGAACAGACCGTCACGCTCAGGCTTGAACGTACGGTAGTTAATTGTTTCAGGCTTTTTAACTTCACCAAATGACCATGAACGGATCATGTCAGGTGAAGACAGACCAATTCGAATATTATCGAATTCTTCGGTCTTGTTTTGTTGCTTTAGAAACTTTAATAAGTCTTTCACATTACTCTCCCAGCGGAGTCAGTCTCTAGAACCCGGCGCAAGCGCCGGGCCATCTCATAACATTACGCGGCGATTGCCGTATTACTTTTCTTCAAGCTCGATGTTGATACCCAACGAGCGAATTTCTTTAAGTAGTACGTTGAATGATTCTGGCATGCCAGGTTCCATTCTGTGGTCGCCATCGACGATGTTCTTGTACATCTTGGTACGGCCGTTAACGTCATCTGACTTAACAGTAAGCATTTCCTGAAGGGTATATGCTGCACCATATGCTTCCAGTGCCCACACTTCCATCTCACCGAAGCGCTGACCACCGAACTGTGCTTTACCACCAAGAGGCTGCTGTGTAACAAGGCTGTAAGAACCGGTAGAACGCGCGTGCATCTTGTCGTCTACTAAGTGGTTCAGTTTCAGCATGTACATGTAACCAACCGTAACTGGACGCTCAAACTCGCGACCGGTACGACCGTCGAACAATGAAATCTGACCGCTTTCTGGAATATCAGCAAGCTTCAGCATTTCTTTGATTTCAGATTCACGAGCACCATCGAACACAGGCGTTGCAATTGGAACACCCTTACGAAGGTTTTCCGCTAAGCGACGTACTTCGTGGTCTGTGAAGTTATCGATGTCAACTTCTTGGTGATTTTCACCAAGCTCGTACACCTTCTTCAAGAACTCACGCAGTTCAGCCAGCTCACGCTGCTCTTTAATCATGCGATCAATCTTCACACCAAGACCGTGTGCAGCCATACCCAAGTGCGTTTCTAGGATCTGACCGATGTTCATACGAGACGGTACACCTAGTGGGTTAAGAACGATATCTACCGGCGTACCGTTAGCATCGTATGGCATGTCTTCTACAGGCTGGATAGTCGAGATAACACCTTTGTTACCGTGACGTCCGGCCATCTTGTCACCCGGTTGGATGTGACGCTTAACCGCAAGGTAAACCTTAACAATCTTAAGTACGCCAGGCGCTAGGTCATCACCTTGTGTGATCTTACGACGCTTAGTTTCAAACTTCTTATCGAAGTCCGCTTTAATTTCAGCGTGTTGATCGGCGATTTGGTCTAGCTCTAGCTGTGCATCTTCGCTGTTAAGTGCAATTTCAAACCACTTTTCACGCGGTAGGCTGTCAAGCTTAGCTTGGTCAACACCAGCACGTAGAAGTGCAGTTTGCGCACGAGCAAAGATACCGTCTGCAAGAATTTCGAACTCGTCAGTAAGGTCTTTCTTAACCTGACGTAGCTGCATGTCTTCGATTTCTAGCGCGCGCTTGTCTTTCTCTACACCGTCACGGGTAAATACTTGAACGTCGATTACGGTACCGTGAACAGAGTTAGGTACACGTAGAGACGTATCTTTAACGTCAGACGCTTTTTCACCGAAGATTGCACGTAGTAGTTTCTCTTCTGGCGTAAGCTGAGTTTCACCTTTAGGCGTTACTTTACCTACTAGGATGTCACCGCCTTTCACTTCCGCACCAATGTAAACAACACCTGATTCATCAAGCTTGCTTAGTGCAGATTCACCCACGTTCGGAATATCAGAAGAAATCTCTTCTGGCCCAAGCTTAGTATCACGAGCGATACAGCTAAGCTCTTGAATGTGGATTGTAGTGAAACGGTCTTCCTGCGCTACACGCTCAGAAATAAGGATTGAATCCTCGAAGTTGTAACCATTCCACGGCATGAACGCAATGCGCATGTTCTGACCAAGTGCAAGGTCACCTAGGTCTGTCGAAGGACCGTCAGCTAGCACGTCACCAGTAACAATCGGGTCGCCAACGCTACAGGTAGGCTTCTGATTGATACAAGTGTTCTGGTTAGAACGCGTGTATTTAGTCAGGTTGTAGATATCGATACCTGCTTCACCTGGAAGCATTTCATCTTCGTCTACTTTGATTACGATACGGCTGGCATCAACATAGTCAACCACACCACCGCGCTTAGCAACTACAGTAACACCTGAGTCAACCGCGATAGTTCTTTCCATACCGGTACCAACTAGCGGCTTATCAGCGCGCAATGTAGGTACTGCCTGACGTTGCATGTTCGCACCCATAAGTGCACGGTTTGCATCATCGTGCTCTAGGAATGGAATAATGCTCGCAGCAATTGAAACGATTTGCTGTGGTGAAACGTCCATGTATTTGATGTCTTCAGTTGGCATCAACGTAGTTTCACCGCGGTGACGACATGGAATTAGGTCGTCTACCAACTCGCCATTCTCAGTCAGCGCAATGTTAGCCTGAGCGATTGCGAATTGACCTTCTTCAATTGCAGATAAGTAATCGATTTCGTCTGTTACCACACCGTCAACAATGCGACGGAAAGGTGTTTCAAGGAAACCGAAGTCATTGGTGCGCGCGAAGCTCGCCAATGAGTTAATAAGACCGATGTTCGGGCCTTCCGGCGTTTCGATTGGACATAGACGACCATAGTGAGTCGGGTGTACGTCTCGAACCTCGAAGCCTGCACGTTCACGCGTAAGACCACCCGGGCCTAATGCAGAAATACGACGCTTGTGCGTTACTTCTGATAGCGGGTTGTTTTGGTCCATGAACTGAGAAAGCTGAGATGAACCGAAGAACTCTTTAACCGCAGCCGAGATAGGCTTAGCGTTTATTAGGTCCTGTGGCATTACGTTGTCTAGATCGCCTAAGCTTAGACGCTCTTTAACTGCACGCTCAACACGTACAAGACCAACGCGGAATTGGTTCTCTGCCATTTCACCAACAGAACGGATACGACGGTTACCTAGGTGATCGATATCATCTACTTCGTCTTTACCGTCACGAATCATTATTAGCTGCTTCATTACAGAAATAATGTCTTCTTTATCTAGTGTGCCCGAACCAATAAGTTCTTCACGGCCTAGACGGCGGTTGAACTTCATGCGGCCAACAGAAGATAGGTCGTAACGTTCGTCAGAGAAGAACAAGTTATCGAACAAGGTTTCCGCTGCGTCTTTTGTTGGTGGCTCACCAGGACGCATCATACGGTAAATTTCAACTAGTGCTTCTAGGCGATTAGTTGAAGAGTCGATACGAAGTGTATCTGAAATATATGAACCGTGGTCAAGCTCGTTGATGTAAAGCGTTTCGAACTCTTTGATACCCGCTTGGCTTAGCGCCGCTAGGTTTTCAAGGGTAAGTTCTTCGTTCGCGCTTACAATAACTTCGCCAGTATCTTCGTTTACGTAAGTAGCAGCGTATACGCGGCCAATTAGGTAATCAGCTGGAACTTCTAGCTCATTAAGACCTGCTTTCTCTAATGCACGAGTATGACGTGCTGAGATACGACGACCAGTTTCAACAACAACGTTGCCTTCACCGTCAATGATGTCAAATGCAGCAGTTTCACCACGAAGGCGATCTGGAACCACTTCCATCATCAACTTGTCTTTGTTGATACGTACGCCAACTTTGTCGAAGAAAGTATCAAGGATTTCTTCAGACGTCATTTCAAGTGCGCGCAAGATAATAGTTGCAGGCAATTTACGACGGCGGTCAATACGTACAAACAGGTTATCTTTCGGGTCAAACTCGAAGTCTAACCACGAACCACGGTAAGGAATTACACGTGCGTTATAAAGCACTTTACCTGACGAGTGGGTTTTACCTTTGTCGTGATCAAAGAATACACCAGGTGAACGGTGTAGTTGTGACACGATAACACGCTCAGTACCATTGATAACGAACGTACCGTTCTCAGTCATCAATGGGATCTCGCCCATGTACACTTCTTGTTCTTTAATATCTTTTACGGTACCTGGGGCAGCGTCTTTATCGAACAACACTAACCGTAGTTTTACTCTTAACGGAGCAGAGAAAGTTACGCCACGAATTTGACATTCTTTAACGTCGAAAACTGGCTCTCCCAGGCGGTAGCTTACATACTGAAGCTCTGAACTACCTGAGTAGCTTTTAATTGGAAAAACGGAACGAAATGCTGCTTCCAAACCGTATTGAGCTTCCGGATCGGTCTCAATAAACTTTTTGAAAGAATCAAGCTGAATTGAAAGAAGGTATGGAATTTCCAATACCTGTGGGCGTTTGCCAAAATCCTTACGGATACGTTTCTTTTCGCTATAAGAGTAAACCATGGGTTCCTCAGCCTGCTGATTTATGACCCAACCTGCTGCAAAATG
Source organism: Alteromonas sp. S005 (assembly GCF_036864475.1). Taxonomy (NCBI): domain Bacteria; kingdom Pseudomonadati; phylum Pseudomonadota; class Gammaproteobacteria; order Alteromonadales; family Alteromonadaceae; genus Alteromonas; species Alteromonas sp. S005. The sequence continues at coordinate 11,750 of NZ_JAZETN010000022.1, forward strand.
CTTTAAAACGCGTGCTATGGGCTAAAAGCTGCGTTTCAAATGGCGCACTAAGCAACAAACTTCCACAACCCTTTTTCGGGCAGATACACCAGCATACAACAAAATTTAACCAATTATTAGTTAACTTGTTGGATTTTTATGCTTTTTACGGGTATTTCCGAATGGCGCTTAAAGTAGTGTAACCAAGGGTTAGATTCTACACACTATACAGCGCAAAAAGGCTGGTGGTTCAAAAAACCACCAGCCTTGCCGTCTCAGGCAATAATCTGACTAGGTCAGATTACTTGATTTCTACTTCTGCACCAGCTTCTTCAAGCTCTTTCTTAAGTGCTTCAGCTTCATCTTTGCTTACGCCTTCTTTGATAGCTTTAGGAGCAGACTCAACTACTTCTTTAGCTTCTTTAAGACCTAGGCCAGTCGCGCCGCGAACTGCTTTGATAACTGCAACTTTGTTGCCACCGAATGAAGTCATTACAACGTCGAATTCAGTCTTTTCTTCTGCAGCAGCAGCGTCGCCGCCAGCAGCTGGACCAGCAACAGCAACAGCAGCTGCAGCAGATACGTTGAATTTCTCTTCAGCCGCTTCAATTAGTTCTACCAGTTCCATTACCGGCATTTCAGCGATTGCGTTTAAGATATCTTCTTTAGTTAGAGCCATGTTCTCTAAACTCCTGGGTATAAAATGTTAAAAAAATCAATATGCCAAAAACGCCAATTACTTGGTGTCTTTGACCGCCGCCAATACGCGCACAAACTTGCCAGGAACTTCGTTGATTGTTTGAACGAATTTCCCAACTGGTGCTTTGAAGGTTGCAAGTAGTTTCGCAAGCGCTTCGTCGCGGGTAGGTAGTGCTGCAACTGCGTCCAATTTCTCTGGACCAAGAAGACCGCTACCAATAGATAGTGCTGTAACTTTAAGCTTATCGTTAGTCTTACCGAAGTCTTTGAAAAGACGTGCCGCACCGCCTGGTGCGTCGATAGAGAAACCATAGATAAGCGGGCCAGTTAGGGCGCTGTCTAAGTCTGCAAATTGACTGTCTGCTAGAGCACGCTTTGCAAGAGTGTTACGTACAACTTTTAGGTATACGCCTTGCTCACGAGCTTTAACACGTAGTTCAGTCAGTTCTGCAACTTCCATCCCACGGTATTCAGCAACGGCTACGGATAGAGCGCGAGACGCAACTTCAGAAACTTCTGCTACGATCTCTTTTTTTGCTGCTAAACCTAGTGCCACTGAGTTCACCTCTTTGTATCTGATTTTGTGTGTAGTTACCTACTCACGCAATCAGGGTTCACAGATTGATACCAACCCTCATGGTTGATACCGCTCTACGGTGTTTGTTACCCCAGAGAGTCTGAGTCAAACCACCGTCTGCGCAGGTTGTTGTATTAAGCAGTGTGTTGACTGTGAAAGTTCTCTTACCTCTTTCACCACACCGCACCTGCGGTCTTGGACGGGAGCTGCTTATTAGCACTGCTAATTGTCACAGCTCCAACCCATAACCTTTAAGAGATTTCGACGAGCCTAAGCTCAGCGAAATTAAAGACCTACAGAAGCCTTATCAAGAGCAACACCAGCACCCATTGTAGTGCTTAGGCTGATCTTCTTGATGTATGTACCTTTAGCAGAAGAAGGCTTAGCTTTCTTCAGTGCTTCAAGTAGCGCTTCAAGGTTTTCTTGAATTTGGTTCGCTTCGAACGCAATCTTACCGATGCTAGCGTGGATGATACCGTTCTTATCGTTACGGTAGCGTACCTGACCAGCTTTAGCGTTCTTAACTGCAGTTGCAACGTCAGGCGTTACAGTGCCAGTTTTAGGGTTAGGCATAAGGCCACGTGGACCTAAGATTTGACCTAGTTGACCAACAACACGCATCGCGTCTGGGCTAGCAACTACTACGTCAAAGTTCATTTCGCCTTTCTTAACTTGCTCAGCTAAGTCGTCCATACCAACGATGTCTGCACCAGCTTCTTTCGCGGCTTCAGCATTTGCGCCTTGAGTAAATACTGCAACGCGAACGTCTTTACCAGTACCGTTAGGTAGTACAGTTGCACCACGAACGTTTTGGTCAGATTTTTTCGCATCAATACCAAGGTTTACAGATACGTCAACGCTTTCTGCGAACTTAGCAGTTGCTAGTTCTTTAAGAAGCGCTACTGCTTCGTTGATTTCGTACTCTTTAGTAGAGTCAACTTTGTCGCGTACTAGGCGAGCGCGTTTAGTTAATTTAGCCATTCGATTAGTCCTCTACGTTCAAGCCCATTGAGCGAGCAGAACCCGCGATAGTGCGTACCGCTGCATCTAGATCAGCTGCAGTAAGGTCTGGCTCTTTAGTTTTAGCAATCTCTTCCAACTGAGCGCGAGTAACTTTACCCACTTTTTCAGTGTTAGGACGGCCAGAACCACTCTTGATGCCCGCTGCTTTCTTAAGCAGGTAAGACGCAGGAGGAGTCTTAGTTTCGAATGTGAAAGAGCGATCTTCGTATACAGTAATTTCTACTGGAACTGGAGCGCCTTTCTCAAGACTTTCAGTTTTCGCGTTGAAAGCCTTACAGAATTCCATGATGTTTACACCGTGCTGACCTAGTGCAGGACCAACCGGTGGACTTGGGTTAGCAGCGCCAGCTGCAACCTGAAGCTTGATAATACCGCTTACTTTTTTAGCCATTTTACATGCTCTCTTGTTTGGGTCTAACGCCTCGCAAATACAGAGATTATTTGCTCAATCGGCTTCCCGTTTCCGTTTAAAAGGGCGCGCATTATATAAGGTGATTAAATGCTATGCAACCCTTGGAATGACTAAAAAACGATCTTTGAAGAAAAATAATAAAAAGAGTTGGCTTATAAATTTGCTTGTGGGCATTTGATGAATTGATTACGGCCAGTTTTTTTCGCTTGGTAAAGGGCTTTGTCTGCGCGCGATAACGCATTTTCTACACTAGTTGTTTTTGAAAGCGAAACGAAACCAGCGCTAGCGGTCATTCGTATGACAGAATCATCGGCGCTAACCACAAGGTTCCTAATCTCATCCATGGCCCTTTTTAAAAACAGTTCCGCATCGCTTTCATCACAGTTACTTAGTATGAGAACAAATTCCTCCCCTCCCCATCGTGCAACTATGTCAGCAGCCCTTGCCTCTGCTTCAAGGCACTTTGCAAAAGCTTTAATTGCTTTATCTCCGACATTATGCCCGTAATGATCATTTATCCGCTTAAAGTGGTCGATATCAAAAATAATAAGTACAGCATCCTCGCTACTCCGCTTCGTCGCGTTCCATTGAAAATCTAAAATTGAATTCAAAAAACGACGATTTTTCAAACCTGTTAATTCGTCAGTAGTCGCCTCCACCGACGCTAACATAGCTTGCCGGGCATGATTATATTGTTCTTCTCGAAGTGATATAAATCGTGAAAATAAGCGCAAAAGGTGTTCGTCTAATTGTATGAGTATAGCGGCAGGCTCTTTCGATTCTGCAAAGCGAAGTGCTGATAAATAACAAGGGATACCTCTTTCTGCGTTACTTGAATCATTTTTGAATGACAGCTGGATTGGAAATAATCCTGTTCTTGTTAACGCTAATTCGGCCATTTCAGTTATGTATTTAACACCGTATGATGTTGAAGATACTTCAAAAATTTCGTTAATATTAAGCGAATTCTTTGCCTCAGGAACCTTCATTTGAAACTGGCGATTAAAATCAGTGATGTGACCGGACAACGACAACAAAATAGCAGGTTCGGTAATATTGTCTAACACAGAACGGATACTTACATTGGCTGACAAATTATTAGTGTTAGCCGAAATACTCATTGACCCTACCCTCGAAATCGCCACTTGGCGTCAAATGGATAATGACATGACAATGCCCATCGCCGTTCGCAATCGTTTTATTTAATTCAACAGCAGCATAATCCAGTTCACTAGACACAATTTTCCCAAAAACATTAGCGGTCATGTTGCATAGCGGCTTTTTGTTTACTACGTTGGTACCAAAAGGGCACTTGGTATTCAAAAGTACGATGGCGTCTTTTGAAATCTCAGAAATCCTAAACTCGCCTCCAATCCTGCGTTTTAAATCCACTAAAACGTGTGCAATAGTCTCTATTGAAAGGCTCTCATTATTAAGTTCTTTTTTATACTGCTCGTAGATCAGAGCGCCTACTTTATCAGCAACCATACTGATAAAACTTTTTGATTCCTCAACGCCAATCACATCCTCTAGCAGCTTCTCTAACTCTAATATAATGGTTCGGTGAAATGAATGACCATTGAGATCAATGTTTTTACAGGAAATTCTATTAGCTACGCTATTGGCTATCATTTTACCTCCTCACTTTATACTTTAGTTCTAGATCATGGATGTAAAATAAGCAAAAAAAGGAGGACGTAAAGACTTACTGGAACGAATTATTGTGCCATCAGTCCACATGCGTTTGGTTTTGATACGCGCAAAAAAAAGCCCCTATGTAGTAGGGGCTTTTTCAAAACTGTGAAACAGGCAAGGCTTAGCCTTTTTCTACCTGACCAAATTCTAGGTCTACCGGTGTAGAACGACCGAAGATAAGTACCGACACTTTTACGCGGCTCTTTTCGTAGTCTACTTCTTCTACCACACCGTTGAAGTCTGCAAATGGACCGTCGGTAACACGAATAACTTCGCCTGGCTCGAACAAGGTCTTTGGTCTTGGCTTATCAACGTTTTCTTCAAGACGATTTAAGATAGCATCAGCTTCTTTTTGCGTGATAGGCATCGGACGGTCAGACGTACCACCGATGAAACCAAGTACACGAGGAACGCTTTTCACCAAGTGCCACGATTCTTCAGTCATCGCCATTTCTACCAAAACATAACCAGGGTAGAACTTGCGCTCAGATTTACGCTTTTGACCCGCACGCATTTCTACCACTTCTTCTGTTGGTACTAGTACCTGACCGAAGTAGTCTTCCATGTTGTGCATTTTGATGTATTCAAGCAGGGTCTTCTTTACGCGAGACTCATATTGCGAATAGGCTTGTACTACGTACCATCTTTTCTTTACTGCTTCTTCTTCAGACATACGTTTATGCTCCTATTCCAGTAATAAAGCCAACTACACGAACGATGATGCCGTCTAGTCCCCATAAAATTAGTGCCATGATTAACGTCGCTGCAAGCACGATAAGGGTAGTCTGGTTCGCCTCTTGGCGAGTAGGCCACACAACCTTGCGAACTTCTGTGCGAGACTCTTTAGCAAAGCTCAAGAAGGTGCTACCTTTTTCGGTAGTTGCCGCGATAAAACCAGCTATACCAACTACCACAACAATAGCGATAGCACGGTATAGTACCGAGATCTCACCGTACATTGTATTAGCGGTTACTAAACCGGCAAGTAGTGCAAAAACCACTACCCATTTAAACATGTCCAATGCATTGGACTGATTTTCCGTCTTTTCGCTCATGTTACGATCCTAGCACTACAGCGTCGTTGTTTTACGCACTCATTAAATGCGCAATTTAAAAATTCTTAGTTTAAGTAAATTTGGCAGGGGTGGAGGGACTCGAACCCCCAACCATCGGTTTTGGAGACCGCTGTTCTACCAATTCGAACTACACCCCTGTGGTGTCTAAAAGACAAAATTTACTTACACTGCCCTTGTGAGTTGTGCGTCTTTTCTAAGGAAAGTGCGGTATCGCAAGGGAGGGACGCGTATTATACTTAACCACTTTCAAGATACAAGCGGTTTATCCATCCCATCTGCGATTGAACACTATTTCGCGCTTTACCTACTCAACGCCAATAAATCCGCCCGTTTGATGTGACCAAAGCTTCGCATAAATACCATTTTTCGCAATAAGCTCAGCATGTGTACCCTGCTCTACAATGTTACCCTTATCTAAAACTAGTAATCTGTCCATTTGAGCAATGGTGGACAGTCGATGTGCAATCGCTAGCACAGTCTTGCCTTCCATGACTTTATCTAAGCAGGCCTGAATAGCTGCTTCAACCTCTGAGTCTAGTGCGGATGTCGCCTCGTCTAGTACTAGCACAGGAGCGTCTTTCAGTAATACCCGCGCGATAGCAATACGCTGACGCTGCCCGCCTGAAAGCTTAACGCCTCGCTCGCCTACGTGAGCATCATACCCTGTCCTTCCGTAGCTATCGGTGAGTGTCAGAATAAAGTCGTGAGCTTCGGCTTGTTTAGCCGCGCGGATCATATCGTCCTCTGTCGCATCCGTACGGCCATATAAAATATTGTCTCGCACAGAACGATGCATCAAAGAGGTATCCTGCGTCACCATGCTGATTTTGGCGCGAAGGGTTTCTTGGTCTACTTCAGTGATATCTTGGCCATCAATGACAATACGACCGCTCTGGGTGTCGTAAAAACGCATTAATAAATTCACTAAGGTCGATTTACCCGCGCCAGAACGCCCTACTAATCCCACTTTCTCGCCTGGCTGAATGCTCAAATCTAGTTTTTTAAACACATCAATAGGTTGGTCGTCGGCCCCAGAATAAGAAAAGTTCACCTTGTCGAAGTTAATCCCACCGCCATTTATTTGTAAAGCGCGAGCCTCAGGCTTGTCTTTGACTGTAATTGGCTGCGCCAAGGTGTTCATGCCATCTTGCACAGTACCTAAGTTTTCAAACAGTCCAGAGACTTCCCACATCACCCAGTGAGACATGCCGTTTAAACGAAGACACAAACTTATAGCAATGGCGATGTCACCGGGGCTTGCGATGTTTTCCATCCACAAGTACACAGACAGCGCGCCAATGGTAAAGATAAGTATGGCATTAGCCATTTCCACACAAAATTCCAGTACGGTCACCAAACGCATTTGTGGGTAAACCGTTTTAAGAAAGCCATCCATGCTTTCTTTTGCATAATCCGCCTCACGTCGACTATGTGAAAACAGCTTAACTGTAGTGATATTGGTGTAGCTATCTACAATACGCCCAGTCATCATCGAGCGCGCGTCCGCTTGCTTTTGCGAAACTTCTTTTAGCTTTGGCACCAGCACTTTCAAAATACCAATATATACAAAAAACCACACAATAAGCGGCATAGCCAAGCGCCAGTCTGTGCTAAAGATAAGCACAACCATAGAGATAAAATAAACGCTAATGTACACCAGCAAATCAAGTACTTTGGTGACGGTTTCTCGTACAGAAAGCGCTGTTTGCATTACCTTTGTAGCAACTCGTCCTGCAAACTCATCGTGGAAGAAGGTTAAACTTTGACCAAGCAAATAGCGGTGCGCCTGCCACCTAATGCGCATAGGATAGTTACCCATCAAAGACTGACGAGAAAACAGTGAACGAAGCAAAATAAACAAAGGAATAAAGACAAGAACCGTTAAGCCCATGCCTATCAGCGTGAACTTTTGGTCTTCTAAAAAGGTTTCGCGGCTTTGCTCTGAAAACCAGTCCACCAACTGTCCTAGAAAGCCAAACAGCGCCACTTCTAACATGGCCACAATGGCACTAAGTACGGAAACAGTAAGTATCACGCCCCACATGCCTTTCGTATAGTACTTACAAAAGGCAACGATACCTGTTGGCGGTTGGGTAGGCGGCGTGTCAGGGAAAGGCTGGGTTAGCTTTTCAAAAAATGAAAACATGTAGAACTCGTTAGTTATTCAATGACAGATGACTAATGCGTGTTGCCAATGCTAGATAGCAATGACGTGACTAGCGTGTACTTACCGTTGCGATATATTTTTTAATACAAGGGTTAATACACTCTTACTAAGTACGCAATTCTACACTAAATGTTCATGCGTTGTCGGTGTTACCTTGGTTTGTTGCGTGCAATTTCTTCACTGCGGTTTACCGGTCGTTTGGCTGCAATTTCACTTAAGCAAAAGTTTAATACACGTTAAGCATCCGTTTATTTGCGATTAGGCTGCTTTTTGTCTTCTTGGCTTTTATCCATACTTAATGCGGAAAAAATAATAACGACAACACAAACATTATTATGGATAATTTTTTATTAAAGCCGTGCGATACTGCGCTTAAGTGCGCACGTATGGTCGTGGTATCTTGTGCCGTTGTGGGTTGTATCTTTTCTGGCGCCGCCTTTACAACACCACTACAAGAAACACCACTCGAGCAACCTCAAGCAACAGAAACTTCCACACCTCCCACTATCGTTACAGAGCGGTCGGAAAATACGATTACAGAAACGTCTAATGACCATATCGGCGATTCGCTGGTTGTTCCTTTCATCGCAGGCACAGTAGAACTTGATGGCATTATCGACGAAGCAGTGTGGGAAGAAGCAACTAAAGTACCGCTTACTTTTATTACCCGTCCTTTTGAGAATACAACACCTCCCGTGCTCACAACGGCACGCATATTTGAAAACGGCGAAAACATATATATTGCGTTTACTGCGCAAGACGACGACCCATCGCAATTACGCGCCTTATTTCGAGATAGAGACAACGTATGGGATAACGACTTAGTTGGAATAAAAATAGATACGTTTGGCGACAGCCGTCTGTCATATCAGTTCTTTGTTAACCCACGTGGCATACAGTCTGATGCCATCGAAAACCAAATGACGTTGAGTGAAAGCGATAGTTGGAATGCGATTTGGGACGCACAAGCACAAATAACACAAGACGGCTATACCGTTGAGATCGCATTGCCTTTTCGCATCATGAACTTTCTCGATAGTGATGGCCCAAAGAGATGGCGAGCAGAGTTTGTACGTTTCTACCCGCGAGAGAACAACCTTCGAATTTCCAATAGGCCCGTTGACAGAAATAACGCATGCGGGTTATGCCAGATGGGAGATATGGAGGGCTTCGCCACGGCAAAGCAAGGTCAAAACTTATCCATTACGCCCTATGCGGTAGCGGGTTATGCCCGTAACCGTGAAGCTATACCCTCACAAAATGCGACAGACTGGCAATATCAAGATAACCAAGAAATAGGTGTTGATATAAACTGGGGCATATCATCTGACATGCTACTGCAAGCCACAGTTAACCCCGACTTTTCGCAAGTGGAAGCCGACGCTGGACAACTCGGTATCAACAACCCGTTTGCGCTATTTTTCCCTGAACAGCGCCCCTTCTTTCTTGAAAACGCCGATTTTTTCAGTACTCAATACGATCTTGTTTATACCCGTAATATCGGCGCACCTGACATCGGCACAAAACTAACTGGGCGGGTACACAACCATACTTTTGGTATTTTGGCTGCTAACGACGAAAGCACCACGTTTTTAGTGCCTGGAAATCTGGGCTCTAGTGTAGCAAGGCTTAACGAAGAAAGTACCAATATAGCCGCCCGATACCGATATGATATTTCAGATGACCTTTCCGTGGGCGCAATAATTACGGGTCGTCACTCAGAGGATTACCACAACATTGTTACCGGCCTAGATAGCCGTTATCAAATAACGCCAAGCGACACGTTACGTTTGCAAGTACTCCGCTCACAAACGCAATACCCACAAACATTGTTCTCTGATTTTTGCAGTAATGACTGTAGTGCCGACGATGATATTAATGAAATCACGCTACGAACGCGCAAAAGCGATACTTTCTCGGGCAGTACCTACAAGATTGACTACCGTCACGAAGTTCGCGACTGGTATGTTTATGCCAACCGCACCAGCACTCAAGCTGACTTTCGTGCTGACCTGGGCTTTGAAAGCACTGTAGATAGACATAAAAGTGTGCTGGGCGGCGGCTATATCTGGTGGAATGAAGATGCATGGTGGAATCGCTTTGAGTTCGGCGGTGATTGGGATATTACCCACAACGATGACGGTGAACTTATTGAACGCGAAATGCAGGCACAAGTAGAGTTAAATGCTGCTTATCAGTCTTATTTTAATTTTCAGTGGGTAAAAAGAGATACTGTTGGATTACGCCACAATGGTGCGAGTTTAGCCATAGATGGCAATACCACGCGCTTTACCGAAGAACAATTTTCCTTCTATTTTGAAGCCCAGCCAAGCCGTACCCTCTACTTTGAAAATTTTGCCCGTATTGGTGACAGAATCGACTTAAGAAACGACCGGTTGGGCGATCAGGTGTTAATAGAGCCTTCAATTACCCTTAATTTGGGACAGCATTTAGAAGCGTCGCTGAGTCATGAATACAATCGTATTGATGTAAACGATAAAATGCTCTTTACAGCCAACCTATCGGACTTGCGACTTAGTTATCAGTTTAGTGCAGAACAGTTTATCCGCGTTGCACTGGTTTACGCCGATATCAAGCGCAATACGGATAATTACTTAATGCGCGTAGATGCTCGAGATAGAAGCCTAGGCACGCAAGTAGTGTATTCTTACATGATAAACCCACTTTCGCGCCTATTCATTGGCTATGGCGATTCAGCGTTTGCCGATGATGAAAACCCTGGCCTATTGCGCACCGAGCAAGCAGTTTTTATGAAGTTCAGCTATGCGTGGCTTTACTAAAACATCTATTTCAAATCAGTGAAACCTAATTTTGCGAGTGTAGCCTCTACTTTTTCTTGATGCTGCGCTTGCCATTCACTCAGTGACATTGCTGCATCTTTATCACCTCTCGCCTTGGCGATCTCAAAAGCATGCTGCGCTTGTTCACGAGGAATAACCGCTATCCCCTCTTCATCCGCTACTATAATATCCCCTGCATTGACGGTAACACCGCCACAACGCACTGGCTGGTTCAGTGGAGAAATACATTTTTTTGCGCCGGGTTTTGGCACGACACCACGCGCAAACACAGGAAATTGATTTTCTCTGGTTTCTGCAATATCGCGAATAACGCCGTCAATCACGAACCCCTTAATACCGCGTGATTGAGCAATTGCACAGACATTGCCCCCAGCAACCGCATACTTATCATCGGCTTCAACCACAATAATGTCGCCAGCATTCGCTCGATAAATAGCTGCATGTAGCATGAGGTGGTCGCCTGGGTCGCATTTTACGGTAAAGGCTGGCCCAGCAATCCGCGGAATACCTGGCCACAGAGGTTTTATGGCATAGTCAATAAACTGCTCTTTGGGCAACGCATCGGCATACTCGCACGGGGAAACACTATCAAACGGAATTTCATTGGTTTTCATACACCACTCCTTTTAACTGAATAACCTGCATCCACACTGCTTCCACTATAGCCAATTGTGTATTACAAGTTGTTACAAGCTGTGTATTTTCATTATAAACACTTTTTCTATCCCCCCCGTCATGCTAAAAATTAGTAAAAAACGTGCACGCAATACGCCACAACATTCTTTAAAAGGGATGCACAGGTTTCGCTACGCACTAAAACAATAAGCGGCAAGTTCAGATATTGCCCATCAGAATGAAAAGGAAAACTCCACATGTTACGCAGCGTTTTAAGCTTAAGCGTGGCGCTGGCCCTAACGGCTTGTAGCCCCCAAAATTCATCCACAGAACAACAGACACAAAGCGCGGCTACCGAAGAGGCTCAACAACAGCTTTCTTCAGGTGTCATTAAAGAAAATATGGACCTGTCTGTAGACCCTGGTGATGATTTCTTCCGCTACGTAAACGGTAATTGGTTTGATAATTTTGAAATACCGGCAGATAAGTCTAGCTACGGTTCTTTCGTTATTCTTCGTGATGAAGCGCAAGACCACGTAATGGACATTATTAAGTCTTCTGCCGAAGGTGATTTTAAGGCGGGAAGCGACGAGCAGAAGGTGGGGGATTTTTATCGTGCCTATATGGACATGGAAACCCGCAACGAACTTGGCGTTACGCCGCTTAAACCTGAGTTGTCTAAGATTGATGCTATTGAAGACTATACCGATCTTGCCGAGTATTTTGCTTATGCTGCTCGCTATGGCTACGGTACACCGTTTAGCCTGACCCAATACCCAGATCTAAAGTCGCCAAAAGAATATTTAATGTATACGTGGCAGGCCGGTCTTGGACTGCCTGAGCGAGAGTACTACTTCAAGGACGACGAAACATCACAAACCATTCGTGATGCCTACGTTAAACATATTCAAACTATGTTTGAGCTGGCGGGTTTCGACGCGCCTAAAGAAAGTGCGGATATGCTGTTCGCACTTGAGACTAAAATTGCTCAGCTACATATGAAAAAAGAGCAGGCCCGAAACTTTGCTGCTAACTATAACAAACTGACACTTGAAGAACTTAAAGCGTTAATGCCTAAGTTCGACTGGGACGCTTATCTTACTGAAGCAGACATTAGCGACATTCCTTCGCTAGGTATTTTGCAAAAAGACTACATGCAAAACATTGATGGTGTTATTGCAGAAACCTCACTGGAAGATTGGAAAACGTTCCTTAAGTGGGGCTTGTTAAATGCTTCAGCCAGTCGCTTAAATGCCGAGCTTGATGAAGCAAACTTCAATTTCTACAGTAAAGTGCTTCGCGGTGTTGAAGAGCAACAGCCACAATGGCGTCGAGCGGTAAGCCTTTCAAATGCCCATGTAGGCGAGCTAATCGGTAAGGTTTATGTGAAACAGCACTTCCCGCCTGAAGCGAAAGACCGCATGATGGAAATGGTTAATAACCTGCTGTTAGCTTACAAAGAAAGTATCGAAAATCTTGATTGGATGACAGATGAAACTCGTGCACAAGCGCTGGACAAGCTGTCTAAGTTTACCGTGAAAATAGGTTACCCAGATCAGTGGCGAGACTATTCTGCCCTAACGGTTAATGCTGGTGACTTATTCGGAAACCTTAAGCGTTCTTCTGACGTGCTGTATGAAGAAATGCTGAAGAAACAAGGCGGCCCGGTGTGGACTCACGAATGGGGCATGACACCACAAACTGTTAATGCTTACTACAACCCGCCGCTTAACGAAATTGTATTCCCTGCGGCTATCCTTCAACCTCCGTTCTTTGACATGAACGCAGAAGATGCGGTGAACTACGGTGGCATTGGCGCAGTAATTGGTCATGAAATTGGCCATGGTTTTGATGATTCAGGGTCAACCTTTGACGGTGACGGAGTTCTGCGAAACTGGTGGACTGACGAAGATCGCGGCGAGTTTGAAGCACGCACTGCAAACTTGATTGAACAGTATAACCAGTTTGAGGTTCTGCCTGACTTGCACGTAAACGGCGAATATACCTTAGGTGAAAACATTGGCGACCTTGGCGGCATCAGCATCGCACTTAAAGCTTACCACCTGTCTCTTGACGGTGAAGAAGCCCCTGAACTAGACGGTTTTACTGGCGATCAGCGCGTGTTTATTGGTTACGGCCAGGTTTGGGCGAGTAAATACCGCGAAGAAGCGTTGCGCAGCCAAGTACAAACCGATACCCATTCTCCTACGAAGTTCCGCACTAACGGTGCTGTTCGCAACGTACCTGAATTTTACGAAGCGTTTAACGTAACCGAAGACGATGCGTTGTATCTGCCGCCAGAAGAGCGTGTGAAAATTTGGTAATTCGTGTTCTCTGATCACAGTACATAAAGAGTCGCGTACATAAACAAAACAGCTAAGGCCTCATGTTTGCTTCATCAAACTGGGGCTTTTTTTTCGTGTTGAAGTGTATGACTAAGCAGTTTCAAAAAGGCTAAATATGGATGTAAGAACAACTATTGTCTTTAGCAGCTTAGCGTTGACTTACCTGACGACGCTGCCGCTTACCCCCTACGTGGCGCAATTCTTACCCAAAGCCCTGCCAATTGTGGTACTGGCAGTTTTCGCCTATCTAAAACTTAGCGCCATGCCGCGATATATGGTGTTGACGGCGTTACTTTTCAGTCTTGCTGGAGATGTTAGTCTGGCCTTGCCCTTTGCGGATAGTTTTATTGCCGGCTTGGCGTGCTTTTTTGTTGCGCACTTATCTTATGCCGCGTGTTTTGCCACCCTGAATCGCCAAAAACTCAAAACGCTTTCAGGCGGAATTATTTCGCCCAGTGTGAAATGGCTAATTAGCTTTATCATTATTAGCTTTACGGCAGTGATGGCCATTCATATTCTGCCTGCATCAAGTTCGCTTTTTTACCCTGTAGTGGCATACATGAGCGTAATCACACTGATGGGCTTAACCGCAGTGTGGTTGGCTCAAACCAAGCTAATCGTAACCGGTGCGTTACTTTTTGTGATATCAGATGCCATTCTCGCCCAGTCGGTTTTCAAAACCCCGCTTCCACTGTCTACCTTTTGGGTAATGACAACTTACTATGGTGCGCAATATTGCTTAACCATGGGGCTTGTTGATGCGTTTTTGAAAAAAGAGCACCGGCAGGAAGGAAAGGGGCAGGCTTAGTTAGACAGCGACGTTAGCACTTCTATCGCCACATCAACTTTTTCAGCTGGCACGAAAATATGGTCGTGATAGTAAGCCGCTACCACGTTAGCACTTATTCCGGCTTTACCTAACGCGGTGGACATAGCGGCAGTCATGCCTACCGCTTCCAAACTAGAATGCACTTCACAGGTTATACAGCGGTAATAACCTTCAAATGGCAAGTTAGCTTTCTCAGCTGCCGCAACCGGAAGAATAAGCGTAGTGCCCTCGCGTTCCTGAAACATACCCTTAGCTATTGAAATTAACGTGCTGGTTAACCTGTCAGCAGGCAAAGTAGTAAAAACGTAATTTTCACTACTCGCCACAGGATTCAAATTTTTCAGTAACACGCTCAAGTCAGTTTCAGCGACCACACTCAACCTTCCATTGAATAACGTCAGTACTTAGATCTAAGAGTGCATATTAAAGCTTTCGGGCTCTAATACGCTTTCCTTTAATCTTGCCTTCTCTAAAGTGCGCCATGGCTTTTTTCACGCTTCGCGTTTTGACTGCGACAAAACTCATGCTGTTTTGCACTTTAATTTTGCCTAAGTCGTCGCCAGGAATGCCCGCATCTTTGGTTAGTGCCCCCACCAAATCACCAGGACGGAGCTTTTCGTTCTTACCGGCGCTTAATGAAATACAGGTAAAGTCAGGCTGAGTGATTTTGTTTTTATGAAAACGTAAGCTCTGCGCGCCTTTAAGCGCAATATCGCTTTCTTGTAACACTTCAATTTTTCGCAAAAAGTGCTCTTCGTCATCGCTAACTAGCGTCACGGCCATTCCCTGAGCACCCGCACGTGCCGTACGGCCAATGCGGTGAATATGGGTTTCCGGTTCTTCGCTTACTGTGTAATTAATCACGCAGGCAACATCGTCAATGTCCAGCCCTCGCGCGGCAACATCGGTGGCAACCAGTACTTGAAGGGAGTCGCTAGCGAACTGCATAAGCACAGAGGTTCTTTGGTGCTGTTCCATGTCACCTTGAAGGCCTTTAGCGCTAAAGCCATCTTCTATAAGCTCTTCAACGACTTCATTTACCTGCGTTTTGCGATTACAAAAAACAATCGCATTTTTAGGCTGGTATTCGGTTAACACTGCTTTTAGCGCCTGGGTTCGAGTATGAGGCAACACGTTATAACCTAACTGGGTAATTGCCGGCTTGCTCTCTTGCGCTTCTACTTTACAGGTTACGGGGTTGTGCAAGTACTGCTTGGCTACACGCTCAATTTGCTCGGTGAACGTTGCAGAAAACAGAAGTGTTTGCACTTGCGTTGGCGTCTGTCCGAAGATAATACGTAAATCGTCTTCAAAGCCCATATCTAACATACGGTCCGCTTCATCAAGCACACGTAGTTTTACGCTACTTAAATCAATACGACGTTTTTCCACATGATCCATCACACGGCCAGGAGTCCCTACGATAATGTGAGGGCTATGCTTTAACGACTGTATTTGCGGCCCCATGGGCTGCCCACCACATAAGGTGGTCACTTTAATATTGCCGATATTTTTAGCCGCGGTACGACACTGCTGCGCAACTTGATCGGCAAGCTCACGGGTTGGGCAAAGCATAATGGCTTGCGTGGTAAAATCGTTTACTTCAATGTGCTGTAGGGCGGGGATAACAAAGCACAACGTTTTTCCGCTACCTGTTTGTGCCTGTCCGATGACATCCTTACCCTGCAGCGCTTCGGGTAGCGACTGCGCCTGTATTGGAGAAAGTTGGTAAATACCTTGAGAGTCTAACGCCTTAACTATGGCAGGGTTTATATCTAAATGCTTAACTGTTTCAACTGTCATTAATTTGGGTTCCAAAGGTGCACTACACCATGTTCGGTATGATGAGCTATGCCATATTCTTGGGACACCATGTCACTCCACGAAGAAAGCCGCTCATTAAATTTGTCGCTCATTTTCACACCGGCCGCCGCTAACTTTAGCTTTTCGAGTACTAAAACACAGGTGTCTTTCTTTGATAGTGCTAGGTAGGCCGTTGAAATATCGTATTTGCTTGTAAGGCGTATTGTCTCACATTTAAATTGATTTGGGTTACATCCAAAGTCAATTGCTCCTTGAGAGCCGAAAATAGTATCAATCTCGTTGTTGATAAGTGCGTCAACTAACGCTGGCCATGAGTCATATGCTTTGACTTTGAAGCCATGTTCTATTGCAATGTTGTAGCGATAGTCTTGCAATAACGTTCCTACTCTATAAGTTTTCGGGACATCGGTGAATGAATCGAAGTTGGGCTTGTTTATGCCATAAAGACCGTGAAGATTTCTTGATACTGGGGTTACCCAGTGAAACACGCTTTCTCTTTCCTCAGTTCGAATAACCGAAAACACTAAAACATTAGATTTGGTTATGGCTTCTTTTGCAATGCGTGCCCAAGGTGCAGAGAGAATGTTCTGCTCCAGTGCCATTTCATCCAAAATATCATTGACCAAATCGGCAGCAATACCTTTGAGTTTTCCTCTCTCTCCCTTTTCTGAGAAAAGTGGAACTATGTCAGCGATAACCCACAGGTTGTCAGAGTTCGCATGTAGTTCGCCCGCTAAACTTAGTACGCCAAAAGTAAGTATCGTAGCGGGGAATGATGGCTTGAGTTCATCTTTTAAAGCATTAGCGAGTAATGCGAAACCATCTGAACCTTTGTACTGTGCGAAGAGTTCAATAAAACGCTCTGCTATATCGGCAGAGCCTTCGCCTTTGGCAAGTGCGATATAGCTCACGGCTATTCTTGTAGCCTGACTACCTGCATTCGGCGTACAGCGAATATTCTTTTTGCACTCAAAAGCAAATAACGGCGTTATCCAGTGATAACTATCTTCGTTTTTTTCATCTCTGATCAGGTTTATTACTAATTGAGATTTATTGCCTGCAGTATTCGAAGCGGGTGCAAAATTGACGTCTTTTTTAGATAAAGTGTTTTTTAAAATACTGAGTGAGTAAGATTCAATACTCTGCTTTTGATAAGAAGATATGGCGCTCGGTAAATCTTGGGCGTGAGAATAATAGAAAACTTGTGCCCAGGTGGATAAGCTCCACAGGGCACACGTAAAAACAATAACAAATAAGCCTACGCTTGAAATGCTTTTTCTAATTTCCACTGTAGTGTTTGCCCCGCAAAAAATGGAACCATATCGGTACCGTCAGCTAGGGTTACTTGTTCTGGCACCGTCCACGACTCTTTCACTAATGTCATTGTAGTCGTATTTCGCGGTAAACCATAAAAGTCTGCGCCGTAATGGCTCGCAAAGCCCTCAAGTTTGTCTATTACACCTAGCTGTTCGAACACTTCAGCATAAAGCTCAATAGCAGACCATGCGCTGTAACAACCTGCACACCCGCATGCATTCTCTTTTTTATGCTTAGCATGAGGTGCAGAATCAGTACCTAAAAAGAACTTCTTGTTGCCACTTGCCACCATATCGCGTAAAGCTTTTTGATGGGTGTTGCGCTTAAGTACCGGTAAGCAATAGTTATGAGGGCGTACGCCACCAACAAGCAAATCGTTGCGGTTAAGCAATAAATGTTGAGGCGTAATAGTGGCGCCTACAAATTCGCTCGCGTTCGCTACGAAACTTGCCGCATCTGCTGTGGTAATGTGTTCGAACACCACTTTCAGATTAGGAAATGCTTCAACTATGGGGCCTAGATGTGTGTCTATGAACACTTTTTCACGGTCAAAAATATCAATGTGATGCTCGGTTACTTCACCGTGAATTAACAAGAGTAAACCTTGTTCTTGCATGGCTTGAAATACTGGGTACAAAGCCTGAATACCTTTTACCGCTGCATCCGAATTGGTCGTCGCACCTGCTGGATAAAGCTTACATGCGGTTACGCCTGCTTGCTTTGCATCGACAATGTCTTGCGCAGTAGTTTGGTTAGTCAGAAATAGAGTCATTAATGGCTCAAAATTACTGCCTTGAGGTCGCGCAGCCTCAATTCGCCCTTTGTATGCCATCGCCATTTCAGCATTAACTACTGGTGGTACTAAATTCGGCATAACAATAGCGCGCTGGAAACAACGTGCCGTTGCTGGCACTGTTTCAGCAAGCATTTCGTTATCGCGAAAGTGAAGGTGCCAATCATCTGGCGTGGTAATGGTGAGCGTTTGCATGCCTTGTCTCTCTTAGTACTTATTCAAACAGAGGGGAATGCGCGCAATAATAGCACAAATCCGTATTTGCGCGCAGAACAACTCGCTTGATAGTACCTATGATTTCACTTGGCCGTGCTCAACCCAAATAAGCTTGTTAGTGTCGTACCCAGCTGCCCTCGCCTTCTCTAGCAAACGGGCGCGAACCTCATCTGAAATGGTAGGCGTTCTTGCTAATATCCAAAGGTAATCTTTATCTGGCCCTGTAATTAGCGCATATTGGTAACCTTTTTGGTCTAACTCCATAATTACATAGCTTGCGTAGAATGGACCGAAGAAAGATACCTTTAGATGCCCTGTGGTTTCAGACTCTACAAAGTATGCTTTCCCTTCGGCTTCATCCCACCTACCGTCTTCTTTTGAATAACCGCGATTGATAACTTTGACGCCACCATCATCGCGCATACTGTAAGTTGCTGTGACTTCGCTTAACCCTTCTTCAAAGCTGTGGTCGAAGCGCGCGATTTCGTACCACTCTCCTAAGTATCTAGGAAGCTCGAAACCTCTAACTGGCTTTACGTTTTCCGGTACTCCGGTACAGCCAGATAGCCCAACGAGTAGTGCACTTGCCATTGCAATTAGAAACCATTTTTTCAGCATAAATCCTCTTTTCTCTGTAATGATGTGCAGTGATGAGTACTCACTATATTATTAATATGCTCACACCGGCAATTTTGCTCTTCTTGACCCTTTGCACATAAGAAAAAGTCTGAGGTGTTAACTGTCGACAGTAAAAATACACTCGCCTAATCAAGCTTTTATTATCAACAAAGTCATACTAGAGTACCGCTTTGTTACAAATAAAATTAAGCGCCAAAGCTTTTACTGAGTGCATGAATACTTTTGTTCACTCACACTTTTAAGAAGAGATAATCATATGAATGCACACTTTCCACATGCAAGCCGCCTAATTTATGGATGCATGGGCTTAGGTGGGGGCTGGAATAATGACCCCGTTACTAAAGCCGTTGTTACCCAAGCAAGATCAATCATCGACGCTGTACTAGACTTAGATATTAACGTTTTTGACCATGCTGATATTTACACATTCGGTAAAGCAGAAACTGCCTTTGGTGAAGCGCTTAAGCAAGCTCCAGAGCTTAAAGAAAAAATGCTTATTCAATCTAAATGTGCAATACGCTTCGAAGATGATTTAGGACCAAAGCGTTACGATTTCTCGGCAAAGCATATTCACACATCTGTTGAAGGTATTCTTTCTCGTCTAGGTATCGAGCAACTTGATATACTGCTGTTACATCGCCCCGACCCGCTTATGGAACTTGAAGAAGTGGCTGGCACCTTATTACTTCTGCAGCAACAGGGAAAGATAAAACACGTGGGTGTGTCTAATATGCACGGTCACCAAATAAACTACCTTCAATCAGCACTTTCGACACCTATTGTTGCCAACCAACTTGAAATGAGCCTTGGATTTAGAGATTGGCTAGAAGACGGCATCACCAGCAATAGTGCGGCTAATCGCAACATAGGTTATGCGCCAGGCACGCTTGAATATTGTATGATGAATAATGTTCAGCTTCAGGCTTGGGGAAGCTTGGCTCAAGGAAAATATACAGGGGCGAAAACCGAAACTAACTCAGACGCTGCTACCGCAGAATTAGTAGCGCAACTTGCAAGCGAATACCAAACAACCCCTGAAGCCATTGTTCTAGCATGGCTTATGCGACACCCTGCGAATATTGCACCGGTGCTAGGCAGCACAAATATAGAGCGAATTAAATCTAGCCATAAAGCATTGGACGTTCACCTGTCTCGCGAACACTGGTATAAATTATTTGAAGCTGCTCGCGGTCTAGAGATGCCGTAGGCACACAAAAGGAAATTCTATGCTTAAAGGCTTTCACCATGTAGCTATTATTTGTAGCGACTATCCACGTTCAAAAACGTTTTACACGGACGTACTAGGTTTTTCCATCATTGACGAAAATTATCGAGAAGCCAGAGATTCATATAAATGCGACCTTGGTTTACCAGACGGAAGTCAAATTGAGTTATTTTCGTTTCCAGGGGCACCCCAGAGGCCATCCCGTCCAGAAGCACAAGGGCTAAGACACTTGGCGTTCAAAGTAGACGACCTAGATGAAATGATTGATCATTTAACGAATAAACGTGTGGAATGTGAGCCGGTAAGAACTGACGAATATACAGGCAAGCGCTTTACGTTCTTTCAAGACCCTGATGGTTTACCGTTGGAGCTTTACGAACTTTAAAAATAATGCCGAATAGCTAAGTAGTTATTCGGCATTTATTTAACAATAAGCTTGTAGAAAGAAACTACCTCTAGTCCAGCATTCTTACTTCCCGTTGCGGGAATGGAATATCAATATTGTGCTGTTGGAGCGCATTAAAAATGGCCTGGTTTAGCGCATAGCGAACTTCGAAATGCCTTACGGCCGGTGCCCAAACCCGAACTCCAAAATTTATACTACTGTCGCCAAAATTATCGACACCAATAGCAGGTGTTTTTTCTGCACTAACACCGTCAACAGAAGCAACTGCATGTCGAATGACTTCAATGACATTATCTACATTACTAGAGTAAGCAACGCCAATATCTAGCTCTATAAGCATGTTTTCAGCTGAGTTATGCAAGATCTCCCCTACAATGAGCTTATTGGGAATTTGGATTTGCACGTTATCTTCATCGATAAGAATGGTATAAGGCAGCATAACCTGATCAACAACTCCGGCAACGCCACGAACCCGAATAGTATCTCCTACTACAAACGGGCGGGTAATAATTATAGTAAAACCTGCGGCGTAATTTGCCAGCATGCCCTGAATTGCGAGACCGGCCCCTAAGCCAACAGCACCAAGCGCCGCAATTAATGGAGTAACGCTAATCCCCACGTTTCCAAGGGCGATGATGATTACAATTCCAAGCACCACCAGCTTGCATATACCACCGGTAAACCGGCTTAGCGTAACGTCAATTTTTTTGTTTACCATGAGGTTTTCAACCACATGGCCTATTTTATTGGCAACCCACCAACCAAGCAGGAAAATGATGATGGCACCTACAATTTGGAAGCTGTAGGTCACTGCGAACTCCACGAGGGTGTCGTAAAGTGCTTGGGCTTGTTTTAATTCATCCATTGAGCGTGAGTACAATTAGCGGTGATACTTGAATAAGTGAAGATTAAACAACAATGATAAGAAAAACCAGTGCCGGAACTTAGCCCAGCACTGCTTAAGGGGAAGTAAGGCCTGCTGATGACAAGCCTAAGAAAAAACGATGATTAGTTAGCGTATTCACTTGCTTCTATTTCAGCCAAACGCGCCTTTGTAGGATTCTTGACATAGTTATATACCAAGCCCACAAATAACAGCGCCGCAAACCCTGTTGCCACCATAAAACCGTATTTGGCATCGCCTCCGTTAGCATCACTTACAAGGCCCATAATAAAAGGACCAGCCGCTGCGCCAGCAGCGGTAAAGAACAAGATAACCCCTGCCACGCTGCCGTGCTGGTGTTTAGGGAAACAGCTTATCCCTTTCGAATTAAACGTAGGGTAAATGACCGACATGAAGATACCTGTTAAAGGGAACAAGTAAAGCGCGACTTGCTTTCCACCCCATAACCCTAAACCAAAGCACAATACAATCGCGCCAGTGAACAACATCAGCACTAGTGCCCAGTTAAAGCGAGACATCATCCAAATACCTACAAATCGTCCTGCAGCTCGGAGAATAAAGAAAGCGGTGACTGAATATATGGCCAACGTTTGTGAAAAGCCTTCTGTGTAACAATCATAGGTAGCCCTAAGTGTGGTTGCATCGCACACTAAATAGCTCGGCATCCAAACATAAATTGCGCTTTCTGCCGCAACATAGAGAAATGCGCCTATTGAGAAGCCCAATGCGTAGGGGTTTTTAACCAGTTTCAGACTTTGCGCTATTGATATCTTTTCTTCACCGTTTCCTGTTTTTCTAGTATAAGCAGGATATTTAACTAATAACGCCCCCACAATCAGTATGGTACAAACCCCACCGGCAATGACATAAAGCCACTGCCAAGCAACGCCTTGATGAATAAGGTATGCAACGATTAACGGGCCGATAATTGCACCTACGCCAAAGAATGCTTCTGCGCCGTTCATAGTAGCTGTGTGCTGTTTTGTAGATGACGATATGTCACCAATTAACGCGAGCGCCCCCGTTTTGAAAATACCAACGGCTACCCCTGATAAGCTCATCAAACTAACGATCAACAAGAAGTCATTAGCAATTAGAAAGCTGTAACAAGCTATCCCAAACAATGCTAAACCAATGATGATTGTTGGCTTACGGCCTAATTTATCTGCTAAAAAACCTAAGAATAAACCAGATAGCGCAATACCCAGCATGGGCAAAGAATGCATTAAACTCGCTTGTGCATTAGTGACAGAGAACGCCACTTTAACTTCTTTAATGATCTCGCCCACTGAATCTGATGTCATAGCAAACATCATGAACATGAGGTAGGTTAACCACCTAATAACTCTACTGCTACGGTCTTGGCTTGGCATAGTCGGTCTCACAACATCGGTATGAAGGTGTTTTACGTCTACATACTTTTAAACAAAGCATGTGGGCGATAGCAGACAAAGAAATCTGAAGCACCCACTTTTCATAATCTAATCAATAAAAGAACGATGTAAAAAGTTTGATAACAAAAAATGCTATTGCGCTTGGTATCAAAACTTTAGTCTAACTTGGAAAACAAGACTTAATCGTTTAAGATAAAAGTTAACAGAATTTAAAAAGCCTGTAAACCTGACAATTAGGATAGGGTTACTAGACGCGCAGTCGCGTTATACTTTGGAGTTTTTTATGAGCTATGCTGCCGATAGTAGTTTATGTTTGGAGCGCATCCTGGCATCCACTGATTTATCAAGCCTTTCGAAGAAAGATGCGGCCACGTTTACTAAGCGATTAAAAGTTCACTTTCCTCGCCTTTTCACAAACTATACTTATGTTTATGGACATCAGTACGACTGCTATTTTCATTTACAAAAACTTATTGAAATATTAAGAGATGGGTTGAAAAGTCGAAAGCCGGCGCTCAAAAAGCTCGATAATGAAAGGCTTAAATCTCCTCTATGGTATCGCGATCAGCAACAGGTCGGTATGGCTTGCTATGTGGACTTAATGGGGCCTACGCTGAATGACTTACACGATAAAATCCCTTACTTCAAAGCTCTCGGTGTAACTTATGTCCACCTAATGCCTTTATACGATGCACCTAAAGGAGACAGTGATGGCGGTTATGCAGTATCGGACTATCGCAAGGTAAATTCCTCGTTAGGCACTATGAAAGATTTAGAAAAGCTTGCGTCGGCTCTCCAAAAGGAAGGAATTAACCTTGTGCTCGACTTTGTTTTTAATCACACATCTGACGAACATGCGTGGGCAAAAGCTGCACTTAAGGGCGACAAGCAATTCCAAAACTATTACTACTTGTTTGATGACAAGACCATTCCCGACCAATATGAGGAAACGCTAAGAGAAATTTTTCCTCAAGTAAGAAGGGGCAGCTTTACCTACAATGAGCAGATTGAAAAGTGGGTTTGGACGACCTTCAATAGCTTTCAGTGGGATCTAAATTACAGCAACCCTGAAG
This sequence comes from Alteromonas sp. S005, assembly GCF_036864475.1. Taxonomy (NCBI): domain Bacteria; kingdom Pseudomonadati; phylum Pseudomonadota; class Gammaproteobacteria; order Alteromonadales; family Alteromonadaceae; genus Alteromonas; species Alteromonas sp. S005. Next base: position 35,780 of record NZ_JAZETN010000022.1, read on the forward strand.
TATTCAACGCTATCACCTCTGAAATGCTATTTTTGGCTAATGTTGGTAGCGCCGCTCTTCGTTTAGACGCATTGGCATTCATTTGGAAAGAACTTGGTACAAATTGTGAGAATCAAGAGAAGGCTCACGTGCTTATTCAAGCATTTAATTGTTGTTTACAAATTGTTGCGCCAGCGGTGGTATTCAAATCAGAGGCTATCGTTCATCCGGATGAAGTGCTCAAGTATATCGATAAAGACGAATGTCAGCTGTCCTATAACCCCTTGTTAATGGCGCTACTCTGGAACTCATTGGCAACACGCAAAACTCGCCTGCTCACACAGTCGATGAAAAAGAGCTTTGCTATTTCAGACGAGTGTACATGGGTGAACTACGTGCGCTGTCACGATGACATAGGTTGGACTTTTGACGATGCTGTCGCTGACGAATTAGGCATAAACCCGTTCGATCATCGCTATTTTCTGAATCAGTTCTACACCGGTCGTTTTGAAGGAAGTTTCGCAAACGGTGTGCCGTTTGCAGAAAACCCGAGCAACGGGGATTGTCGTGTATGTGGTTCACTGGCATCTTTGTGCGGGCTAGAAGGCGCACTGCAGGCTAATGATACGAAAGGCATTGAAGAAGCGGTAAAGCGTATGCTGCTGTTATATGGGATAACGTTCAGCATAGGTGGAATCCCATTACTGTATTCAAGCGATGAAATTGGAAAGCTTAATGACTATAGCTATCGATTCGACGAAAGTAAAAAGCATGATGATAGATGGGTAAATCGTATCGCGGTTAATAATGAAGACACCGCTTTAGCGCTTGGTCAAACAGCACCTGCAAGCTTGGCGGAAATGGCAAGCCTTCGTATATTTTCGGGCTTACAGAAAATGATTGAAATTAGAAAACAGTACACCATTTTCGGGCAAGCTCAAACACATATACTAGATTCTGATAATCAACATTGCTTTGTTTTCATGCGAGAAAATACCAAAGGTGAAAAACTCCTCGTCGTTTGTAATTTCAGTGAACACGAGCAGCAGCTTCCGCGTTCCCTTTTGACGACAGTAGACTGCATATCAAGCGTGGATTTGCTATCAGGCGATAACGTGTCGATGGAATCAACACCTATTGTACTTGCTCCCTTTCAGCAGCTATGGCTATTAGCTGACTAATAAAACCTCTTATACGCGGTAACCCACCTGTTGCTAGCCCCGTGACTGGTGAGTTACCGCCGACAAATTTAATTACCTTTTGTCGCCAACTACTTACTAAGAAAGCCGCGAATTACAAAGGCAGTAAAAGAATAACCGACTATACTTTAGTAGTGGGTAGCAATATTCCCAATTTATCGTGAGACAATTTCGCAAAAGCGGTGACTCGACGCAGCTTACAGATTGTTTAGCACGACAATAGCGCTTTACCTATGTGTGTGGTTTGTATCTTGCAAGCTATTAGCTTTTTTAAAGCTTATGGCAAAAGCAATACCAGTTATTTTCTCACACACTGGATTTAGACTTACGTCATATGGATATGTAAAACATGGTAACGGATAGAACGATGCAAAGTGAAAGTATGTTGGAATACATGTGCCCCTATTGCGGCGCAATCAATGATTTTCAATTAAACTCCACACGCGATATGTATCACGAACAACATGAGTCTTGTAGTTGTTGTAACAAAATACTCAGTCTTACTGCCGCCGATGGTATTGGCGGTCGGATCAATCTCATTGTAGATGCTCTAGATAGCGAACACCTCATCAAGTAATAAATGACATAAGATACAAAAAAGCCGCTTTAAAAGCGGCTTTTCTTTTTGGAACGTAAAAGCACTTGCAACTTACTTAACGAAAGAACTCTCGTTTCAATTCACTATCTGTTAGAAAGCGACCGCCTAATGCAGATGTTCTTGTGAAAGAATTAGTGTCTCGAATTCCTCTCGCCTTTACGCAATAGTGAGTTGCATTAATGCTTACAGCAACGTCCTCTGTATTCGTTAGTGTTTGCAGCGCAACTAACACCTGCTGTGTTAGGCGCTCTTGTACCTGAGGGCGCTGAGCAAAAAAGCCCACAAGACGATTTATCTTGGAAAGACCAATCACCGTATCTTTCGGTATATATGATACTGTCGCAGTACCATCGATAGTCACAAAATGATGTTCGCAGGTGCTCGTTAAGCTGATGTCAGACACCTGAACAGGCTGGTCAATCTGCATCTTGTTTTCGATAGCAGTAATCTTAGGAAACTTCCGGTAATCCAAGCCACCAAAGATTTCATTAACGTACATCTTTGCAATACGGCTGGGCGTATCACACAAGCTGTCGTCAGTGAGATCAAGGCCAAGCGTGTCCATTACGTCACGCATCGCGCTTTCAATTCGTTTGCGCTTTTGTTCGTCAGAAAGGCCATTAACTACCATAGGAGTTTCTAGCCCCTTGGCTTCTAATGCTTCTCGTACACGTTGTGCCGGCTCTGATATAGAGGGGTCTAGTGCATCACGCACAATTACCGCTTCTTTTGCTAACATTGTTTTATCCGTTGTTACTGCTTTTTTGAACTGATACGCCTGTAAAATCGTAAAAGTTCCATTATACGACAACATGACTTTTATTTAATGTTGTTGTTTCCTCGCGTGCTTTTAGCACGGAATAATAAAACTGATACCTCTTAGAAAAGAAGGACGCTATCTTGAATTCACCTGTACTAATAACAGGCGCGAGTCAACGTTTAGGCTTAGCGATGGCTGACAGGTTACTCGAACAAGGCCATCACGTTGTCGTGACTTATCGAACACATCGCTCCAGTATTGCAATGCTTAAGGATAAAGGCGCTACAGTCTTACAGGCAGATTTTAGCACTGAGGCGGCTATTGATCGAGCAATTGATGAGATTAAGGCAATCAGTAAAACCTATCGAGGGATAATTCATAACGCATCGGATTGGGCGCAGGAGAAAGATTACAGTAACAAGCACAACTTAATAGAGCGCATGATGATGGTCCATGCTGTCGCTCCTTACCGCATAAACTTGGCACTTGAAAAGGCGCTGCAAGACTGTGAAGTGCAAGCTGACATTATTCATATGACTGATTACGTACAAGAAACAGGTAGCGAGAAGCATATGGCTTATGCGGCAAGCAAAGCAGCGCTGCACAATCTAACCTTATCATTTGCTAAGAAATTAGCTCCAAAGGTGAAAGTAAATAGCGTTGCCCCAGCTTTGCTTATGTTCAACGAAGGTGATGACGAAGCTTATAAACAAAAGGCAGTAAAGAAGTCGTTACTTGAAATCGTCCCAGGCGCGCAAGAGGCTGTGAAAGCCATGAACTATTTATTTGACAGTGACTACGTAACAGGACAAACCCTTCACCTTAACGGTGGACGACATTTAAAGTGATATTACAGACTTTAAGCTTAGCTTAGTTTTTTAGTGTTTTAAATTAATCGTCACCGCCAATTAATTTCATCGCCGTTAGCCTTGGTCTGGTGCCGAGGCATGGCTATAATCCACTCCCTATTTTAAAGCGACTTGGAATTCTACTATGCACGGCAACCGTATTATGGCGCCTGAATGGCATAACATTGATGCAGTTATGTTGGCATGGCCACATGCACAAACCGATTGGGCTCCGTGGTTGGAAGAGGCGCGAGCGACCTACTTAAACGTAATTGCTGCAGTAAACCGTAATCATGCGGGCGTGATTTTATTATGCGCGCCAAGCGATGTAGACGGTCTTAAATCACGTTTACCAGAGAATGCCCAAGTACTTATTGTTTCCGCATCCTTTAATGACACTTGGATGCGCGATTACGGTTTTATCACTTGCAAAGACAATGATGGTAACGGCTCGCCTGTAGAGTTTCGCTTTAACGGTTGGGGTAATAAGTTTAACGCCGATGAAGATAACTTGGCTAATCAGCGCTATCTTGCTGCCATGTGCAAATCTGTGCTTCGCAGCAGCCCTGTAGTGGCTGAAGGTGGCGCGCTGGAAATTGATGAAAACGGACACCTATTAAGTACCGCTCAGTGTTTACTTAACCCTGAGCGCAACGGTGACATGTCGCTAAGTGCTTATGAAGATGCATTTAAAGATATGCTGGGCTGCAGCAAGGTTACTATATTGCAGCATGGTCATTTAGAAGGCGATGACACTGACGGTCATATCGACACATTAGTACGCTTTACCCCGAATAAAGGCCTAGTAATTCAGGCGTGTAACAACCGCCCTAATGACAGTCACTTCGAAGGGTTAAAAGCGTTATGTGACGAATGCGCCCTTGAATTGCCAGAGCATGAACAATTTCATTTACCGTTACCTAATATTGTTAATGATGGAGGGGATCGCTTGCCGGCATCGTATGCCAATTACTTGATTTGTAATAACGCGATTTTATTGCCCGTGTATGGTGAAGAAGAAGATGCCGAAGCCATAGAGACGGTGCAAAAAGCACATCCCACTCATATTGTTGAACCAATTGATTGCAGTGTACTCGTAAGACAATACGGCAGCCTGCATTGTATTTCTATGCAAGTGCCCACAAATACCCTAAAAGACTCGATTATCGCCACTTTAAAGAAAGGAGTGTCATTACATGCGCCCAGCTAAGCTAAAAGTTGGTCTGGTACAACAGGCCGTTGCCGACAATGACAAAGCAACGAACTGGAACAAAAGTGCCGAGCAAGTTGCCAAATTAGCAGCTGAAGGTTGCGAGTGTATTTTGCTTCAAGAACTGCACAGCACCCTGTACTTTTGCCAGCAAGAAGATACTGACGCCTTTGATTTGGCTGAGCCCATTCCTGGACCAGCGACGGACTTTTTTGGTGAACTCGCAGAAAAACACAATATCGTTTTAGTGACATCGCTTTTTGAAAAGCGCGGTTCTGGTTTGTATCACAATACCGCCGTAGTGTTCGACCGCAGTAAAGAAATTGCGGGCAAATACCGTAAAATGCACATTCCTGACGACCCAGGTTTTTATGAGAAGTTTTATTTCACACCGGGCGATATGGGCTTCACGCCTATAGAAACCAGCGTAGGTAAGCTTGGCGTCTTGGTATGTTGGGATCAATGGTACCCAGAAGCGGCACGCCTAATGGCAATGGCAGGTGCAGACTTGTTGTTCTACCCTACGGCTATTGGCTGGGATTTAACTGACACAGAAGAAGAGCGTACCCGTCAGCACGGTGCATGGGAAACCATTCAGCGCTCTCATGCTGTGGCAAACTCAGTACCAGTTATTGTAGCGAACCGCACTGGTTTTGAAGCGTCACCCGTTGAAGGCGACCCAGGCATTCAGTTTTGGGGACAAAGTTTTGTTGCAGGCCCGCAGGGCGAAATTTTGGCCAAAGCCGAAGCGGAAGGTGAAACAACGTTATCAGTAGAGCTTGATATGGAACGTACCGAACAGGTTAAGCGCATTTGGCCTTACTTCCGTGACCGCCGCATAGACGCCTACGACGAGTTAACCAAACGCTGGCGCGACTAACCCCAATTTTGGTGAGCTATACTTTAAAGATAATACCTTCACAGAGCATAAAAACCTGACGGGTCGACTTGGGAAGAAGCGTTAGCATTACGTCTTCGTCTATGTCTAGCCCGCCGGTAAACTGCCCGAAGGCAGGCATCACAAATAGGCTGTTGACGTTAGTAAAGCATTTACCAGAGTAACGGCGGCGAGAAATAGTGGTGCGCTTTTTAGGGTGATAGTGACCGATAACTTGCGGTCGCTTTTCGTTTAAATCCGGCTCATGCCTGAATACCATATTATCTAGCACTACTTCAAAACATGGCGTGCCTGGAATGCCTTCTGGCAGATCTGGGTCATGGTTGCCTTCTACCCACATCCACTCTTTCACTTTATCAACAAGCCTACACAAGTGCTGACGGTCATCATTGGTCATTCGGGACATGCTATGCTTGTCATGAAAGCTATCGCCTAGGCTGATTACTCGTTTAGGCTGGTAATCATCAATAATGCTTTCTAAGCGTTTAAGTGTGGCGGTGGAGTCTAAGCTAGGTATGGGGTTCGCATAGCTGCGTAAATAGCTGCCTTTTTCTAAGTGAAGATCAGACACTATCAGCCAGTCGCATGCAGGTAAATATGCTACGCCACGTGCGTCTAACAACCACAAGTAGTCGGCGTACTTCGTAATTGTAATTTGGCGCTGACTGACTTTCTCCGTCAGCCACGAATCGGTTATTGCCAACTTACCCTCTTGTTCTTTTCATTTGTGAGTTCATATTACCTATTCAACGCTAGTCCCTGAGAGTAGTGCGCGTACTTCGTCTAACATGGTTTCAGCTTCGGCGTATAAATTAGCTTGCTCGATTATGGCTTGTGCACCAGCGCCTTTTACTTGTTCACTGCGTACATCCAGTACAATAGGAATGGCCATAGGCGACGGTTTTTCAAGGTTAACTAATGTCGCTGAATCTACGTAGCGAATAAGTAAGTTAGCGAGTCGCCGTAAGTCGAGGAGCTCGCGCTCAGCATCAGCACGCGCTACTTTAAGTAATATATGGTCGCGGTCGTGCTCTCGCAACGTATCGTAAATGAGGTCGGTAGAAAACGTTACTTGCTTCATGGTTTTTTGACTGGCGTGATAACGCTGTTCTGTCAACCCGCTAACCACCGCTACTTGCCTGAAGGAACGCTTTAGCATTGGCGCCTGTAACATCCAATCTTCTAACTCGTCGCCTAGAATATCCGGCTGAAATAACTGCTCTAACTGCCCTTGGGTGGTGGCGTTCACTGATGCTACCGATAAACCATAATCAGTCACGCTGAAGCTTAAAGGCTTAATGCCCATTTTTTCCATTCGCCGCGTTAACAACATACCTAAGGTTTGGTTCGCTTTGCGTCCGTCGAAGGTGTAGTACAAGGTATAGTGCGCCTGTCTAAATGGAAACTGCTCCACCAGCACCTTTTCAGGGCTAGGTAGCTGAGAGAACGCCTGCTGAAGCTTCAGCCACTCTTGTACCTGTACCGGCAGTGCCTTCCAGGATTTTTGAGTAGCCAAGATAGCTCGTACCCCTTCTGCTAGATAGGTAGATAGCGGCATTTGTCCACCCGCATAGCTTGGTATTTTAGGCTCTTTCGCTTTGGCCGGCTTGGCGTGAAGCTGCATGTCGCGAATAGCTTCAAAGCGCAGTACTTCTCCGCCGAAATAAAAGGTATCTCCGGGCGTTAACTGCTGGGCGAAATATTCTTCTACCTCGCCAATGATCTTGCCTTGGTTTCCCCTTCGGATACGCTTTACCTTTAAACGCCCTGCCTCAACGATTGTGCCTATGTTTTGCCTGTGTCTTTGTATAACTCGCCGATTTGCGGGCGCAAAAGTGCCATCGTCGTTTTGCGTTAAACGCTGATATCGTTCATAAGCATTTAGAGCACTGCCACCGTCTTGAGTGAAGCGCCACAGTTTATCGAAATCATCTCTATCTAACCCTTGATAAGGCGTGGCGGTAAGGATCTCTTGATACAAGGCATCCGGGCTATCAGCTTTGCTGCATAAACAGTTCAAGATAAACTGCGGAATGATATCTAGGGCTCCAGGCTGAGGGCTTTCGCCATCAAGTTCACCTTTTTCAATAGCCGTAATGGCCGCTTGGCATTCCAGCGCTTCAAACCGGTTTGCTGGGACAAGTAACGCTTCGCTAGGTTCATCTAACCTGTGGTTCGCTCGCCCTATCCTTTGCAGCAGCCTGCTTACGCCTTTAGGCGCACCTACTTGAATGACTTTATCGACGTCGCCCCAGTCGATGCCTAGCTCTAATGCAGAAGTACATACAATTGCTCTAAGCATACCACTTGCCATCATGGCTTCGGTTTTTCGCCTTTGCTCTTTACTTAAACTGCCGTGATAAAGCGCTATGGGAAGCGCAGCTTTGTTTGCTTCCCACAACATTTGAAATAGAAGTTCAGACTGAGCACGAGTATTAACAAAAACCAGTGTAGTCTGCGCTTTCTCTATGGCCTCATAGATATCATCAATGGCGTAACGAGCCATAAAGCCTCCAAAAGGCATGCGTGCTTTAGAATGCAGCATCTCAACTTTTGGCTTCTCGCCCGCTTTTACTTTAATGATATTAGCAACACCGTCACTGCCCGCTAGCCACGCGCCCAGTGTTTCTGGAAACGCCACGGTCGCTGACAAGCCTATGCGTTTGCAGCGTGGTGAAAACACGCTTAATCGCGCTAGGGCGAGTGATAAAAAGTCGCCGCGCTTATTCGCCATTAAACTGTGAGTTTCATCGATGATCACCCGTTTTAGCTTACCGAAAAGCTTATCGGCATCGGCGTAGCTTAACATCAGCATGAGGGACTCGGGGGTAGTAAGTAGAATATTAGGCGGCTTTTTGCGCTGTCGCTGACGTTTATGAGAAGGCGTATCGCCAGTGCGGGTTTCCGCAGTGATAGGCAGCGACATTTCTTCAATAGGCTGTAACAGATTGCGATGGATATCTTGAGTTAACGCTTTAAGTGGAGAGATGTATAGGGTATGTAAACCGTTAAAGCCACTCTGCACACCCTTGTTTTGAGCTGACGCATTACCTTCATATAATTCACTAAGCTCTACTAAACTCGGAAGAAAACCTGACAAGGTTTTACCCGCCCCTGTCGGTGCTATCAGTAATGTACAGTCATGTTTATCTTTTTCAACCAACATGTTCTGTTGATAATCACGTAGTTGCCAGCCTTTTTGCTTAAACCACTTAGCGAAAGCGCAGGGAAGTAATGTCATTTACAGTATCTGTTATGCCTTTTCGGTTTTATACGCCAAATTCTTCGTTAAGTTTATTTACACCAATGCCCTACTTCGTGCCTTTTCGATAACGCTTGAGACTCAATGCAGTCTAACTTTATTGAAAAAGTAAATATCTCCTGTAATTTAATGATATTAGTAATGGTTAATATTTGGCTTCACTTTAAGTATCGACACCACGAAAACGAGACACTACACTCGACAAGCAACTAAACATTGTTACAGGGAACGTAAATGCGAAATCAATCGATAGATGCCATTAGAGGTTTAGCAATCCTTGGCATATTGTCTTTAAACATTGCATACCATCAAAATTTTCACACCGGCTACGCGTTTTTTGAAGAGCCACTTTTATCTGATGAGATTATCTCAACATTTAGCGCACTTTTCTTAGATGGAAGATTTCGCACCTTATTTTGCCTGTTGTTTGGAGCAGGTTTAGCGATTCAATTTGATGCTTGCCAGAAGCGTGGGCACAACTTTCTAGACTTTTCTAAATCTCGGCTTAAATGGCTATTTTTATTTGGGTTAATACATGGCGTGTTTGTATTTGGCGGAGACATACTGCTTTATTACAGCCTTTGCGCCTACTTTGTACTAAAACA
>NZ_JAZETN010000023.1:0-44427 GCF_036864475.1 Alteromonas sp. S005
TTGTGCTCAACTGCCTTCCTTATACTTCCGTCTAATATTCACTGGCTTTTGAATGGGGTATTTTCACCTAGTTGTTGATTTTTAAAAGCAAACGTTAGTTCAGTGGTGTGTTCTCTTCCAAGATGATTTACTCTGTCTAAAAACACCAAAGGAAATAATTGTTATGTACCAGAAATTGCTGTCACTTGCGTTTGCAGGACTGGCCTCTGTGTCTGCTGCTAATGCTACTCAAATCAATGTTGATGAATTAGCCAATAAAGTAGAACCTGATGTAATTAAATGGCGTCATCACTTTCATGAGTTTCCTGAACTATCGAATCGTGAATTTAAAACCGCTGAGTATGTTGCTGATTACCTAGAAAGCCTAGGTTTAGAAGTGAAAACTGGTGTGGCAAAAACGGGTGTAGTAGCTATTTTAGACTCGGGCAAACCAGGTCCTGTGGTTGCATTACGTGCAGACATGGACGGCCTTCCTGTAAAAGAACAAAATGATTTGGCCTACCGCTCAAAGCAGATGGGCGAATACAACGGAAAAGAAGTGCCGGTTATGCACGCATGTGGTCACGATACTCACATGGCAATGCTAATGGGCGCGGCAAAAATTCTTACCGAAATTAAAGGCGACCTAAAAGGTAAGGTGAAATTTATCTTTCAACCTGCAGAAGAGGGCGCACCCGCTGGAGAAAAGGGCGGTGCGGAAGTTATGGTCGCTGAAGGTGTACTTAAGAACCCTGATGTAGACGCCATTTTCGGTTTGCATATCAATGCCAATACCGATGTGGGCAAAGTGCGCTATAACGCGGGTGGCACCATGGCCGCAGTAGACCCATTTAAAATTGTCATACACGGTAAGCAAGCCCACGGCGCTTATCCTTGGAAGAGTGTTGATCCAGTGGTTACCGCTGCGCAAATGATCATGTCTATTCAGACTATTGTCAGTCGTGAATTAAAACTTATTGACGATGCAGCGGTGGTGTCAATTGGCTCTATCCATGGTGGTAACCGCTCTAATATCATTCCAAACGAAGTGGAAATGGTTGGCACTATCCGTACACTAAATGAAGCCGCGCGCGATCATATTTACGAGTCGCTTCCACGCAAAGTAAAAGCGATTGCAGAGAGTATGGGGGCAGAGGCAGAACTCACGCTACCTTTGGACTACTATTACCCAATAACATACAACGACCCAGAGCTCACTAAAGCCATGTTACCTACTATGCAGCGTACGGCTGGCGTCGAGAACACATTACTTTCTAAACCTGTGACAGGAGCGGAAGATTTTTCATTTTTCCAAGAGCAAATTCCAGGTTTGTACGTTTGGGTGGGCGGTAAGCCGTTAGACGTATCTGAAGAGGACAGTCCCGCTCATCACACGCCGGAATTCTATGTCGACGATGAAGGCATGAAGTTGGGTGTGAAGCTGCTTACTAACTTTACTTTAGATTATATGGCGCAACACTAACGTTAACGGCTGGAGACATGCGTTGAAAATTGGCAGTACCTCATTTTCCTTTTCATGGTCTCTGGCCCTCCAAGTATTAATTGTATGTGCGCTAGGCGCTGGGCTAAATGCACTCAATCCACCTTTTGACAGCACTGGGATAGCCACTTTTGGGATAGGTGCTGCAGTTTTCGCTTCCCTTCGCTTTACCCCTTTAATTTCAATTCCCACAGCCTTAATTATTAGCCTTCCATTGTGGCTAAGTGAAGGCAGCATAGTAGGTAAAGAAAGTCTCACACTTTTGCCGATAGTACTGAGCTTTTTCGGCTACGATAAATCGCTAAAACAAGTGATTAAAGTGGGCGCAGGGTTCTGGTCTATCGTTTTTTTACCCATTTTACTGTTAGAGCACTCTCTGTTCGATAATGACAACGTGAATATGCTGTTCTCGGGTGTGTTGGTGACCTGGGTAAGCGGTGTGTTTGGTTTGATCACAGGCCATTTTGCTTACTTAGCCATATATGGTCTGAAGCGGCAGACGTCGAATAAATCTGAGCGGGTCACGCTACACTTCCTTTTTGGGTACTTTTTTTCTGGGTGCTTTTTTGTCGCCTCTATGGCGGTAATATATTTATCAGTGAACTTGTTTCAATATCAGCAAGAAAAACAAATTCATAGCTATATGGCTCAGCATGCGAAAGTGCTGGAGTTTCAGCTTTCAAACTTTATACGCCAACATCAAAGTGCCATCATCAGCGTAGCGCAAGTACTTTCTAACAGCGAAAGTGAAAGTGGCCTAGAAAAAGCTGCCGGTGAAAATTTACAAATTGTGGCCTCTCATAATTCTGAGTTTCTGACCTTCCTAGTGGCAAATGCAGATGGTGACATTACACATGCCTATCCGCCAAGCATGCTGGAAAAGGCGAAGCAAAACGGCCTGCCCAACGTGTCTTATCGGCCTTATTTTTATGAAGTTATGCAAACTGGTGCGCCATTCTTATCGAACGTGTTCCAAGGCCGCGGCTTTGGTAACGACCCAATTGTCGCGCTATCAGCGCCTATATTAGATAATAAGGGAGCACCTAAGGGCATTGTAGAAGGCTCATTATCTCTAAAGAGCTTCAATGCAATCAATAGCCTGAGCCTTAACGGTTTCTCAATGCTTATTGAAGATCAAAAAGGAGAGGTGATTTATGCTTCTGATAGTTTAGGAATGGCACCACTAACTAAAGCACCTTATTACCCTTGTGAACCGGATTGTGCCGTTGAAGTTAAAAATGGGCCTCAAGGTAAAACTTGGTTGAGGTTTACCGAAAATATCTCATTTGCTAATTGGAAGGTCAGCTATTATTTCAACAAGCGGCTGTTGCTGGCATCAATGACTAATTATCTGCTAAAAGACTTGCTGTTGCTGCTGTTATTATCTGCATTCGGAACATTTACGGGGGTGGTTGTAGCGAAAATGGTAGGGGCACCAATTCGTCGTCTTGTGGGCTATATTGCTAATTTCGATCCCAATAAAATTGACGAACAAAAGCCACCGCAAAGAGCTCTTCACATCCAAGAGCTGTCTTCACTTAGCGATGAGTTCAAGACCTTAGAAACTCGCTTGCAGGGAGCCTTTGGTGAGCTAAAAAAGGCAAGGGAAGTGGAACAAGGGCTAAACGTAGAACTCAATGAGTTAAACCAGTCTTTGGAAAAGCGCATAGAGGAAAAAACTGAGCATTTAGCACTAGCGCTAAAAGAGGCTGAAGCCGCTAACGTTGCCAAAACGCAATTTCTTGCCAATATGAGTCACGAGATAAGAACGCCAATGAACGGTATCGTTGGCTCTTGCGAGTTGATGTTAGACAACGACATCCCTGAACATATTGCAGTAAGAGCAAAAACGATTTCTCGTTCAGCTACTAATCTACTGATTATCTTGGACAGTATTTTAGATTGGTCGAAAATTGAATCGGGAAAAATGCTCCTTGATATTCAGCGTTCTGACATTCGCGAGTTGCTTGGTGCTTCCTGTGAACTGTATCGCCATGCAGCGCATGTGAAGGGTTACGACATTGCGCTTGATATTAGCGATGATGTTCCTGAAGCCTTAAACATTGATGCTGGAAAAGTAGCTCAAGTTGTTAATAATCTTCTAAGTAACGCCATTAAATTTACGAGTGAAGGTGAGGTTTCAGTTAACGTTAGTTACGCACATCAAGGGCTTAAAGTTTCAATACAGGATAGCGGCATTGGTATCGCTCCCGATAAAATACACCTTATTTTCGAAAAGTTTGAGCAAGCTGATGCATCAACCACGCGACACTTTGGTGGGACCGGTCTTGGCTTAGCTATCTCAAAAGGGCTAATTGAATTGATTGGTGGCGAACTTTACGTTGAAAGCGAGCTGGGCAAGGGAACTAATTTTACCTTCCATATACCTGCTACAGTGAGCGAAGGCGATCATCAAGAGAAGCCGGAGCAACAACTTTCACTGCCTGAAGGCTTACGAATTTTGCTTGCAGAAGATAACGATATTAACGCTGACATCGTTATGGATATGCTTAAATCAGCGAATATTAAATGTATTCGGACTAAAAATGGTAAGGATGCTGTACAAGCAGAGAAGAAACATGATTTTGACCTTGTGCTGATGGACTGTCAGATGCCCATCATGGATGGGATTGCTGCATCCTCCATTATCCGCAAAGAAGGCAGGAACAAAGACAAAATTAAGATTATAGCGCTAACGGCCAACGCATTTATTGAAGATAAAAATGCCTGCTTAGTAGCAGGCATGAATGCACATTTAAGTAAGCCAATTCGCAAGCAAGTGCTATTTGACTGTATTGCCCGTGAGCTTGCTAGCGTTTGAGGCTACGTCGGTGTCATCATTTGGTGCATCACTAACGAGTCGCAATATGACATAGCCTAAACATGCGGACACTAGCGAACCCGCTAAAATTCCCACACGCTCATCAAATATTTGATTAATGCCGGTTTGTTCAAAGGCAAGACCTCCTATGAATAAACTCATCGTAAAACCTACGCCACACAGTAGCGCACAGCCATAAATATGCTTGAAATTAAGATCTTCAGGTAACTTAGCTAATTTTAGCTTCACCATTAGAAAGCAGAACCCAAATACACCTATCTGTTTACCCATAACCAAGCCAAGGAAAATACCAAAAGTCACAGGGTGGAAAATACCCTCTGGACTAATATTGCCAAAACTTATGCCCGCATTAGCAAAGGCGAACAAAGGTAAAATTGCAAAACTCACAGAGCCATTCAAGCCGTGTTCAAGACGAGTAACAGGGGAGTACGACGCATCTTTTTGGTCCCGCATAGGAATAAAACTAGCCAGTACCACACCGGCCAATGTGGCGTGAACGCCGGACTTCAGCATAGCCACCCATAAAACGATGCCCACAAAAACATAAGCTGGGATGTCGACCACATTTCGCTTATTCATTTGCCACAGCAATAACAAACAGCCTGCTGCGACATATAGTGCGCCTGCCGTAATGTTGTCAGTGTAAAACAGAGCTATAATTACGATGGCGCCGATATCGTCAATAATCGCTAGCGTAACTAAAAATACTTTAAGGCTGGTAGGTACTCGACTACCCAGCAACGCTAAAATACCCAGTGCAAAAGCGATGTCTGTGGCAGCAGGGATTGCCCAGCCTGCAACAGCCACGGGGTTATCCCAGTTGATACCTACATAAATTAAGGCTGGGAGCACCATACCGCCCACAGCGCCTGCAGCGGGTAAAATAATATCCTTAGGGTTTGATAACTCACCTTCACAAACTTCTCGTTTTAGCTCTAATCCTACGTGAAAGAAGAAAACCGCCATCAAGCCATCGTTAATCCACAACAGCAAAGGTTTATCAATAGCCAATGACCCAGCAGATACTTGAACTGGCATGCTGATTAATTGGTCGTAAAGGGTATCTAATGGTGAATTAGCAATAATGAGTGCGAGCACCGTTGCTGCCATCAGCAAAATACCGGGAGCGGCTTCGCGATTTAAGAAGTCAGAGACCACGTCTTGTACTTCTTCTATTACTTCATCGAGTACGTCGGGTTCATGCTTATCTGTCATCTATAACCTCTTGCGCCATTTAACTAGCAGTACCGCAAAGATTGAATAACTGCGGTGATGCATCCGTGTTTACAGGGCTAATCTACTTAAATTAATTTTAGTTAATACGGAGCAAAACAATCATATAGATCACCACTTAAAGGAAGCGAACTTTTACACATCTATCTTTTAAGAGACCATATTTAACGCCATTTACGGTGGGATTTTGAACGGTTTTAAGCTACAATCGCGGCCTTTCCAAGGTTGTCCATTTTACCTACCCCGAGGATCTCTAGATGGCAAAAGTCGCGATTGTAATGGGTTCAACTTCAGACTGGCCCACCATGCAGCAGGCCGCAAAAATGCTGAAGTCGTTTGGTGTTGAATTTGAAGCGAAGGTGGTGTCGGCACATCGTACACCTAACTTGTTAGTAGAGTTTGCGGAAGGCGCTGCCGATGAAGGTTTCAGCGCAATTATTGCTGGCGCCGGTGGCGCAGCACACTTACCTGGTATGATTGCCGCTCACACACACTTACCCGTATTTGGTTGTCCGGTTAAATCAAAAGCGTTAAACGGGTTAGACTCACTGCTTTCTATCGTTCAAATGCCTAAAGGCGTAGCGGTAGGCACACTGGCTATCGGTGAAGCTGGTGCTGCAAATGCGGGTTTATTAGCGGCACAAGTCGTGGCGCTGCAAGACGAGAGTGTGCGCGAGTCGGTTATCGCTTTTAGAAAGTCTCAAACCGAGACCGTACTTGCTTCAAGCAACACACTGGAGCTAGATGAATGAGAGTAGTTGTTTACGGCGCAGGCCAACTTGCTCAAATGATGTACCTAGCGGGAAGCCCGCTGGGTATTGAGGTTCAAGCTGTGGACGTAAACAACGATACCGTTGTACATCCAGTTAGCAAAACCCCGCTTGAGACAACACTAGCGCAAGCGCTAGAAGATGCCGATGCATTAACGGTAGAGTTTGAGCATGTACCTGAAAGATTGCTTGAAGAAGCGGCTAAAACAAACAAGTTGATGCCGAATATCGACAGTATTTTAGTTGGTGCCGACCGCGTACGCGAGAAAAAGCTGCTTGAAAGCATGAAAGTAGCAAACTGTGATCACCAGATAGTGACTGACCTTGCTCAATTAGACGACTGCGTCAAAGAGCTCGGTAACAAACTTATTCTTAAAGCGAGTCGCGATGGCTACGACGGTTACGGACAGTGGCGTTTAAGTGATGAAGCTGATTTGCCAGCACTAAAAAGCTCGCTACAAGGCCTGGACTTAGAAAACGTGCCATTAGTGGTAGAAAAAATGGTGGCATTCGATAGAGAACTATCATTAATTGGTGTACGCAACGCTAATGGCGACGTCAGAACCTATCCACTTGCTGAAAATCTGCATCACCAAGGTCAGCTTCACGTGTCGGTTGCGCCAGCAACTAGTGTGGATGATGCTCTTCAGGCTCAAGCTCACGATATTTTCGTGAAACTAGCTGAGGGTATGGACTACATAGGCGTGTTGGCAGTGGAGTTGTTTCAAGTAGGCGATAAACTGCTTGTCAATGAACTCGCTCCGCGTGTACATAACTCTGGGCATTGGAGCCAGTCAGGTGCTGTAACCAGCCAATTTGAGAATCACCTGCGTGCTGTTTGCGGTTTGCCTCTTGGCGATACGGCAGCCATAGGGCCAAGTGCTATGGTTAACATCATTGGTTGCAGCAGCTTTTCACGAGACCTGCTAAGCATTGATGGAAGTCACCTGCATTGGTACGGAAAGTCTGTTCGTGAAAAACGCAAAATGGGGCACATCAATGTCACCACTAATAGTTATGAAAGCTTGGGTGAAAAGCTCATGGCGTTGAGCAAATATTTACCACTTGAGTACTTCCCGAAATTAGTTGGTGAAGCAACGCGATTAAAAGGTTGACACCCACGCGTTTATCGCTAGAATACGCATCCGCTGTCTAGGCAGCGGTTTTTAAAGTGTGCCGACTTAGCTCAGTTGGTAGAGCAACTGACTTGTAATCAGTAGGTCGCCAGTTCGATTCCGGCAGTCGGCACCATTTCTCTTTTTTCCTATGCCAAACTTACGTACACTTGCTAACGAATATTCATTCGGAGCAGACTGTATGTCATTTTTTTCCAAATCACTTAAACCTTTAGTTATCGTTACTGGCTTATTTTCTTTAAGCTTGTCTGGGACTATTTCAGCCCATGGCAATGATCATGATAACCACCACAAGCCAAAAGAGCTGCACAAGCAAACCAGTAAGCAAACTGACGTTATGGTGATGAATGGTTACGCCAGAGCAACCTTTGCCTTGGCGAAAACCGGCGCAGTGTACTTTACTTTGCATAACCATAGTGACAGCGATAAAACACTAACGTCTGTTTCAGTATCAAGCGATGTAGCAAGTGAAGCGCAAATCCACACAACGGTGATGGAGGAAGACGTGATGAAAATGCGTGAGTTAACTGATGGCGTTA
This sequence comes from Alteromonas sp. S005, assembly GCF_036864475.1. Taxonomy (NCBI): domain Bacteria; kingdom Pseudomonadati; phylum Pseudomonadota; class Gammaproteobacteria; order Alteromonadales; family Alteromonadaceae; genus Alteromonas; species Alteromonas sp. S005. The sequence goes on from NZ_JAZETN010000023.1 coordinate 8,001, forward strand.
AGATAAAAGCGGGCGAAATGGTCTCTTTTGAATCAGGCGGCCGTCATATCATGTTGATGGGGCTGACCAAAGGATTAGAAGAGGGCAGCGAAGTAGCACTAACATTCACATTTAGCGATGCGAGCGAACTACAGGTTTCGCTACCTGTTAAAAAAGAAGCGGGCGAAAGCCACCATCATCACCATTAATAGAGTGGCTGAGGCAGAATGTATAAAGTCATCGATTAATGTGATGAATGCAATCAACTAAACCGTTAATCTAAATCAAAATTTCTGTAGTACTATTAGCTTATATTATTTAAACCAAGATTTTTCAGCGCCGATAAATGGACTGAAGGTAAATCTAACAAGGGTTTTAACGTTAAGGAGTGTGACATGAGCAAGATTGATATTGGTATTTCTGAGAGCGATCGTAACGCAGTAGCAGAAGGCCTTAAGAAGCTATTGGCCGACTCTTACACTTTGTACCTTCAAACGCATAATTTTCACTGGAACGTAGAAGGTCCGCAGTTCCGTGAATTACACCTAATGTTTGAAGAGCATTACACAGAGCTTGCCGAAGCGGTAGACGAAATTGCAGAGCGTATTCGTACTCTAGGTGTTGCTGCACCGGGCACATATAAGGCGTTTGCTGAGCTTAGCTCAATTGAAGAAGTGGAAGGTGTACCTGAAGCGACGGAAATGGTGAGATTGTTAACTCACGGTCATGAGCAAGTTGTGAAAACCTGCCGTGAATCGTTAAAGCTAGCGCAAGACGCAGACGATGAGTCATCTGCAGCGTTAATTGGCGACCGTATGCGCGTTCACGAAAAAACTGCGTGGATGCTTCGCGCAACATTACCGAAGTAAATCGCGTGATAAATGAAGCATGTATATAAGTGCATCGGCTGATGTTCATCATGCGCCTTAAAGCGAGTCGCTTTTATCGCATAAGCGAGTAAAACTATCACAAAGGGTACAGCAGCGCTGTGCCCTTTTTTGTATACTCCCTACTACTAAAAATAATAGAAGAAGCCTGTGTTAACGCGTACACGGCTTTTTAAAATGAGGCTCCTAGCGATGAAACCATCAACTATTTTAGCTTTACCATTCAAACCTGTGAGCGCGCTAGCGCAGTCACTTACTTGTGTATTGGCGCTTACGATCAGCCAATCCGCTTTAGCTCACGGAGACCATAAACATGGCGAAGCGCATGAAATCACCGACAGCGATATTACCGTAACCACGCTCGCTGAAGGGCTTGTTCATCCTTGGGGAATGGCATTTTTGCCAAGTGGCGATCTGCTAGTTACGGAACGTGAAGGTGGCATTCAGCGCTTGTCGAAAGACGGTAAGTTATCAGGGCGTTTAAACAATGTGCCTGAAGTGGTTGCGCAAAACCAAGGTGGTATGTTGGACATCGCTATCGATCCGGATTTTGCCAGCAATAACACCATTTACTTCTGTTACAGTAAAGCGAGTGAGGTCGAAGGCAAACAGGGCAGCAGCAGTAGTGTTGCAAAGGCTAAGCTTACTAATTCAGGTCTTGAAAATGTTGACGTTATCTTTAGTGCCGACTCTATTGTCGATAACGGCTTTCACTTTGGCTGTCGTTTAGCGTTCGATGCTGAAAAGCACTTGTACGTCACCATGGGCGACCGTTATAAGTACATGAAAGAAGCGCAAAACATCGATAACCACTTCGGTAAAATTGTACGCATAAACCGTGACGGCAGTGCAGTAGAAGATAACCCTTTCACAGACGGCAAAGCCCCTGAAATATTCAGCTATGGTCACCGCAACGTGCAAGGCGTTACTATTCATCCTGAAACTGGTGCGGTATGGGCAATGGAGCACGGCCCGAAAGGCGGAGATGAAATTAATATCCTTGAGCGCGGTGCAAACTACGGTTGGCCTGTGATTACCTATGGCGTTGACTATAGCGGCGACATTATCAGCGACAAAACCCATATGGATGGTATGAAGCAGCCTTGGTTGTACTGGGACCCGTCTATTGCACCAAGCGGCCTAACCTTCTACCAGGGTGACATGTTTAAGGAGTGGAACGGCGATATATTAGTGGGTTCGTTGAAATTTACGCACCTTCGCCGTATCAAGGTAGAAGATGGAAAGCCCGATGAGCAGTTCGAGTATGTTCGCGACAATCACGACCGCATCCGCGACGTAGAAGTGGGGCCAAATGGTGCTATTTACTTATTGACCGATGCACCTAACGGCAAAGTATTAAAGCTGACTAAATAACCTAAGACGTGGAATGAGAAAAGGCGCCACTTCATTGTTCATTGTGAAGTAAGCGCCTTTTTTATTCATAAACACAGCGGGCTTGGTATTTATTTCTCGCTGTCGTTATCTTTCTTATAGCGTTCAAACCACGCCACAATATTTCCTACTTTCTGTATTAAGCGAGAAGGGCGGCTTGCAATGCCGTGTGAAGCCCCTGGAATCCGCACCATTGCAGCATCTACGCCCTGTAACTTCAAGGCTTGATAGTACTGCTCTGTCTCGCTAATTGGCGTACGGTGATCGGCTTCACCGGTTAGCAGCATAGTGGGTGTTACCACGTTGCCCACTAAGCTCAAAGGGCTGCGCTGCCATAGCTTATCGGCGATATTCCACGGCATGTCAGCCATCCAATAATTGCTAAAATACGGGTATGCGTCGGCAGTTAATGAAAAGCTTACCCAGTTAATAACCGGCTTTGCCACGACGGCTGCACTAAAGCGGTCAGTTTTTCCAATAGACCACGCGGTCAGTGTGCCGCCACCTGAGCCACCAGTAATAAACAAGTTCTCTGAATCAACATAGCCTTGCTTAACGACAGCGTCTACCACGTCCATCAAGTCGTTGTAATCTTCTGACGGGTAGTTATGGTGGATCAAATTACCAAAGTCTTCACCGTAAGAGCTGCTGCCCCTTGGGTTAGCCCATACTACGACATAACCTTGCGCGGCCATTAGCTGAATTTCCATGGCAAAATGAGGGCCGTAGGCAGCATGAGGACCACCGTGAATTTCTAATATCAGCGGGTATTTTTTGCTGCTATCGGATCCTGGTGGCAAAGCAATCCATGCGTCGATAGGTAGCTCGTCCACACTTGATACTACGGAAAGGTCTTGTACCTCTGCCAACGTCTTATGACCAAGTGCGTCGTTATTTAAATCGGTAAGCAGTGTGTCGTCTTTACCTTTTCTGTAAAGTGCTAAGTCGCCAGGCATGGTGCGGCTGGCAGTGGTATAAACAATGTCGCCTTTATCACTAACGGCGAAGTCGCCTGACGTGTAAGGGCGTCCAAACGCTTGTCCACCTATGCTAACGTCGATTGGTTTCACATCGCCTTTAAGGTTCACCGTAGCAAGCTTAGTCTTGCCATGATCAAGATAAGAGAAAACGATTCCACGGCTGTCTTTACGCCACGTGAATTTACCTAAGCTTCTATCTAGTGACGCAGTTAAACGGGTGATGTCACCACTTTCAAGCTCAAGTACAACTAGATCGCCATTCTGATAAGAAAGCTTTCTGTCGTTGAGCTGAGTAAACGCAAGGTATTTACCGTCGGGACTCAAGGTTGGCCTACCTTCAGGCCCCTCCATATTGGTAACCTGCTCAACTACCGCTGTGCTTACTTTCACTTTGTAGATATCGCTGAATAAAGGATGCAGCGCATAGTCTTCTCGCTGCGGTGTGGCGAAATAAATCCAGTCATTATCCCTAGAAAAGGCAAGAGTGCCACCACTCGGGAATTTCCCCGTTGTTAATTGACGCGGCGTACCGCCTTCAACAGGTAAAACGAAAATTTGGTCGAAGCCTTCACGCAAGTAGCCTCTGCCGTCACCTCTATACTGGACCGCGTTAATATATGAACCTTGATCAGCCCACTTCGCTCCCTTAGGTTTGCTCGGCATACCGGTAAATAATGGCTTTTGTTTTTCTTCAGTAAACAGCGTAAAGGCTAAGGTTTTGCTGTCATGAGACCAGGTTAACTGGCGAGGTGTCTCACTGGTATTGGTTAAACGCACAGACTGCATGGTATCTAAGTAATAAAGATGGATTTGTGCGCGGCCGTTGACCGATTTTGTATACGCCACCATTTTACCGTTAGGCGACAAAGTAGCCTGAGACAAGCTTTCGTCTACTCCAATAAACGGACGATGCTCACCAGATTTAATGTTTACCTGCCACAATCGGCTTTGTCTACCGTCAGTCATGATGTCCATGCTTTGACGGGAATAAATAACGGTTTCTTTATCAAGAAATTGAGGGTTAGTGACAAACTCTAAGTTAAAGGTATCTTCGTAAGTTAGCGCATTTACGCTATCTGTATCAGAACCAGAATCTTGTAATGCACTGACCTGGCTCGTACCTAAAACCAATAATGATAATGCTGTCGAAGTAGCTAATAAGCCTTGTCGCATAGGGCGAAGGGGGAAACGAGACACAAACATGTTTGTTCCTTTTGTTATTCTTTTTGCGCTAAGCGCGATAGATAGTGCGTTCGCAGTGATGCTGTTAACGTTAATGCTAAGGTTAATTTAGTAAGCTGCGAACCTTGTACTTAACCATATCGCTTTCGTTTCCATTATGTAAAGGGTGTGCGGTGAAGGGGCTGGATTGTCCGTTAAAAGTGCGTATCGCTGCATATCTTACAAAACATGACGCAACGTATAACGCAATGTATAACAGCAGGGCGCTAACAGCGGGTATTTTCGATATTAACGCAGGTATCGCCTTTATGTAATTATCACAAGCCTTATTCGCCTTTAAGACTAATTTTGCCTACGAGAATATCTTTAAACATGACCCAATCGCCCATCAGGCTATAAAGGGGGTGTTTAAAAGTAGCGGGGCGATTTTTTTCAAAAAAGAAGTGTCCTACCCACGCAAAGCCGTAACCCACTAGTGGAATAAACCACAGTAGTGACCAGCTTGCCATATATACAGCCAGGGCGATAACACCGAGTACTAGCCAAGAGCCGATAAAATGAAGCGTGCGGCATGTGCCGTCTTTATGCTCATTTAAATAAAACGGGTAAAATTCTTTGAATGAAGCAAACTGAGTGTCTGTGCTGGTTTGTGTAGTCATAAAACCCTCTCGGCCAAATATTAAAGATGTAGGGTGGCTTGATAATAACGTAGCTCAATAGAGCAATTTTACACTACATTAACATTCATTGAGGGTGTAGATTGTCGTGAAAGCGACAAAGGCGGAATGACCGCTTTTGCAAAAAGAATATGCTGCTCGCTTCGAAGCTAAAGATAACGCCCCTTAGCCTTGTAATTTTATCACGCCTGCCCCATATTCCTCTCAATACAAGAAATTAAAGGCCTGCGTTATGGAAAATCTCGTTGCAAATAGCCAAGCAACCATCGTGGATATTACGGTAGAAAACTTTCAGCAAATTATTGTAGAAGCATCGCAAGAAAAACTAGTGCTTATCGATTTCTGGGCTGATTGGTGCGAACCGTGTAAAGACCTAATGCCCATATTAGAAAAGTTGGCAGGTGAATATAGTCAGCATTTGATTTTGGCCAAAGTAGACTGTGAAGCACAGCAAGAAGTGGCTGCTCAGTTTGGTATTAGAAGCCTACCAACGGTAATGGTGGTGCAAAACGGTCAGCCCGTCGATGGCTTTGCCGGTGTACAACCTGAACAGCAAATTCGTGAAATGCTGGCTAAATATTTGCCAAATCCAGAAGATGATCTACTTGCCACTGCCGGCAAGGCGATTCAGCAAGGGGATTATGCCGAAGCACTGCCTGCGGCAAAAGAAGCCTTAACGCTTAACCCTGATAACGTAAACGCTAAGTATATGCTTATTGATTGCTACGTTGAGACTGGCTCTATTGATGCAGCTAAAGCATTGCTTGAAGAGATTAAGCTGGTAGATCAAGACTCTCGCTATAAGAGTTTGGCGGGGAAAATTGAACTTGCAGAACAAGCGGCAGATACGCCTGAAATTCGCCAGCTTCAAGCGGCAGTAGAAGCGAATCCAGATGACCTGCAGCTTAAGGTGGACTTGGCGGTACAATTGCAGCAAGCGAACAAAGCACAAGACGCGCTTGAGCTTCTTTATACCGTACTAAAGAAAGAGCTTGGCTTTGGCGATGCCAGAAAGTTAATGATGGATATGATGAACGCGCTAGCCGATGGCGATCCGCTTAAGTCTGAGTATCGTCGTAAAGTATATAGCTTGTTGTACTAAACTTATTCGGGTTTTAGCGTTCACCGTAACGCTAAAACCGTCGCCTTAGGCTTATAAGTTTGTTGTATGGTCAATCGAACTGGTTCTTACAACTACCCCGATATTTTTGAAAATAAAGATATCTTCGAGTCGATCGTCGTCTTCGTTAAAAACTAGCGAATAGGTGAGAACCCTTCCTTGTGTAGCCAGTTAAGCGCCTCAAAGTATTTTTCAAAATACTCCCGTTCATAGTTGCCTGTTTCAATGTCACGTTGCTTGGAAGGGTGGGTACGTTCTAGCTGGGCACGCTTAACCATTCCGCTATCTAGCACATAGGCTGAGCGAGTAAGCCCTTTCGAAATATTCACCTTTATTGCATCCGCCAATCGGGTTTGACATTCCGGCGTAGATAATACCCAACGGCGTCCGTCCATTAAGGCAGCCCAAGGCTTATCGTCGAACCTATCAATAAGCACATGCATTTCTTCAATAAAAAACTCTGTTGTTTTAAGGTTCCACGCTCCCGTAGCAAACACTTCAAGAACGTTTCCTGAGATATCCAATGAATAATTTCCGTATTTAGGGAAACGCATAAAGTACCTTTAATATGTGTCTGCGTGGGACAGATGGAGCTTATTAACTAGACCTAAAAAACACCTCACCTCTATAGGATATAGCATAGCTTTTCAATTTTGCATCGGCGTATGTATTTAAGGATTATCATTAAGCACGTTGATTTGGGCAAAACTATTTACACCTAAATTGTAAATAAATGTTTTGCTGGAGACGCAGATTCATGCGAAACACATCGAAGTTTGATAGGGTTTAAGCGGTTTTTATATTAGGCAATAAAGCATGGCATATCAGCAGTTTTATACGGGATTTCTCAACGCTAACAAAGATAAGCAGCATTATGCGTGTCACAGCCATTATTTTTGGCCAGACTGCACACGCGAAGCAATGCTTAACTACTGGGATGATAGTGCTAAATACGTAGACGAAAAGTGGGGGTATTTTTTCCAAACTTTAGTACCGGAACTGCAGCAGCGTATTAGCAAAATACTGAATACTGGCGCGCCTCAGCAAATCGTTTTTGCACCAAACACGCATGAATTGCTTTATCGTATTATGAGCTGCATCGATAGTGCTGCACCTTATAAAGTTGTCTCGACAGACAGTGAGTTTCACAGTTTCCAGCGCCAAGCGACCAGACTCGAAGAGCAGGGTGCAATAGAACTTATTACCGTACCTACCAAGCCTTATCACACTTTTTCTTCACGCTTTAAGGCGGCTATTACCGAACACAACCCTGAGCTAGTTTTCTTCAGTCAGGTCTTTTTCAATTCTGGTTATGTGGTAAATGACGTTGCAGATATTGTAGGTAGTGTGGCTAACGACAACACCCTCGTCGTCGTTGATGGTTATCACGGATTCATGGCAAAGCCTACCGACCTTGCCGATATCGCTCATCGTATTTTTTACCTTTCGGGTAGTTACAAATACGCACAAGCGGGAGAGGGAGCATGCTTTGCCCACGTGCCGGTGGGCTGTAATTTAAGACCCACATATACCGGCTGGTTTGCCGAGTTTGGCGAGTTAGACAAGCCCCGCGAGACGGGCGGTAAAAATAACGTGCAATATAGTTTAGATGGTATGCGCTTTGCCGGTGCCACTATGGATTTTACAGCGCTCTACAGGTTAAGAGCTGTACTTCGCATGTTTGAAGAAAATAATTTAGATGTTGCAGCGATCAATGATTACGTAATGAGTATGCAGCGAATATTTTTACAAAAGCTTGCTGATTACAATCATCCATTACTTAATGAAAAACACTTAGCCGTAAGTAATGGAATGAATCGTGGTCATTTTCTTACCTTTGAATTAGATAATGCCGATGTGACAAAAGCCCTTGCTTCAAAGCTTAAAGCACATCATATTCTTACTGACTTCAGAGGTAACCGATTACGCTTTGGTTTTGGCTTATACCATACCCCCGAATACATTGATTTGAGTGTGCTGTCGGAAATATCTTAAAGGGCGACTTAATTCGTTGCAGGCAAGGTAGCGCAAAATGTTGCGCGCTCATTAACGGCACTCTCATTAACAGTACACGGTTTTAAGGATAAATTTATGGAGTGGCTACTACCCGCTTTCGCTTTGGTACTAATTATAGAGGGCATAGGGCCACTGCTTTTTCCGAATAAGTGGCGCAATTATTTGCTTCAAATTAGTCAGCAACCGAGTAATCAGTTGCGTCAAATTGGCGGTACCCTTGTGATAATTGGCGCGCTACTGCTTTTTTATTTCAGTTAATGTAGGAAGGGGCTGTTTTGTGAGTTGCGCAGTTCAAGGTTGACCGCGTGTTCAGGTTTTAAGTTAGCTAATCTTTAGAATGCTATAAAAATTAGCGCTTTAAGAAATATGTTTTATTAAACACTCAGCCAATCCTTATTTTAGAAAGGCGCTGGCGACGGTTAGTCATCTTTGTGATTTCAAAAATAAAAATTAAATAGTCGTATTTTTGTTCGAAAAAGAGATGATCCTTGCTCTAGAATTTTGTAGAATCCCCGCCTAATTTTCTTACACATATGATTCATGGCAAAGAACGTTGTGGTACTCGGCACTCAATGGGGTGACGAGGGTAAAGGCAAGGTCGTAGACCTACTCACTGATCGCGCAAAATATGTTGTTCGCTACCAAGGCGGACACAATGCAGGTCACACTCTAGTAATCGACGGTGAAAAAACCGTACTTCACTTAATCCCATCAGGCATCCTACGCGATAATGTTACCTGTATTATTGGTAATGGTGTTGTGCTTAGCCCAGACGCACTAATGAAAGAAATGACTATGCTTGAAGAGCGTGGCGTTCCAGTACGCGAGCGATTAAAGATTAGTGAAGCTTGTCCGCTAATTCTTCCTTATCACATTGCACTAGACGTAGCGCGCGAAAAAGCCCGTGGCGCAAAAGCAATTGGTACAACTGGTCGTGGTATCGGTCCAGCGTATGAAGATAAAGTAGCCCGTCGTGGATTACGCGTTGGCGACTTGTTTAATGCAGAAGACTTCGCAGCAAAGCTGAAAGAAGTGCTAGATGTGCATAACTTCACACTTACGCAATACTATGGCGAAGAAGCAGTAGACTTTGATGAGACCTTGAAAGGTGCAATGGAAGTTGCTGACATTCTTAAAGCAATGGTTGTTGATGTAACTGACGAATTAGACAAAGCGCACAATGCTGGCTTGCCTATCATGTTTGAAGGTGCCCAAGGTACACTTCTAGACATCGATCACGGTACTTATCCTTATGTTACGTCGTCAAACACTACCGTTGGTGGTGTAGCAACAGGTGCTGGTTTCGGCCCGCTGAAGCTGGATTATGTATTGGGTATCGTTAAAGCATACACCACGCGTGTAGGCTCAGGCCCTTTCCCTACTGAACTAGATTGCGAAGTAGGCCAACATTTAGGTGTTAAAGGCCATGAGTTTGGCGCAACTACAGGTCGTAAACGCCGTACTGGCTGGTTCGACGCAGTTGCAATGAAGCGCGCAGTGCAAATTAACTCTATTACCGGTTTCTGCTTAACTAAGCTAGACGTGCTTGACGGTCTTGAAAGCCTTCAAATTTGTGTTGGTTACAAAGATGCAGACGGCAACGTGAAAGACGTTCCTCCTATGGCCGCTGATGGTTACGAGAAAGTGACGCCAGTATACGAAGAAATGCCAGGTTGGACAGACAATACCTTTGGCGTAACTGAGTTTGAAGCGCTTCCACAAGCGGCGAAAAACTACATTAAGCGTCTTGAAGAGCTAACAGGTGTGCCGGTTGATATCGTATCAACAGGCCCTGACAGAAACGAAACTATCGTTTTGCGCAGCCCTTACGACGCGTAATAGCAACGCGTTATATACTTCTAAAAGCCCAGTGTTTACTGGGCTTTTTTATTGCTCGCAAATGCTACCTCTTTTTCTTTTGTATTTATCACGCCTCACTTTTTAGCAACTGCATTTTATGCCTTTAAGTCTCACTTTTAGGGCCTAAACCGCCATCGCATTAAACATTAATTAACAATTTAGTTGCGTTGTCTTCGAACATCCCTATTAATATAAGATAGTATCAGTTAATTATTACGCTGCTTTACCCATCAACAATGTCGAAGTGAGTCATCGAATTGTTGCAGTGGGTGTTATGCTATCGGAGCCTTCTTATGCCAAATAGACCTTCTCTTCACGCAGTGGAAACAGGTGTGTGTTTCGTTGATGTTGTTCACAAACTTAATGACAGTTTTGATACCGGAAAAACCCAGTCTCTGGAATGGCGTAAAAGCCAACTGAAGGCACTAGAAACTCTACTGAAAGACAACCAACACGACATTTTACAGGCCCTTAAAAATGACTTAGGCAAATGTAAGACCGAGGCCATGGTTGCTGAGCAAGGCTTTCTACTTTCTGATATCAAGCATACGCTTAAACACTTGGACAAATGGACGAAACCGCGCAAGGTATCTACGCCCATGGTGGCATGGCCAGGTAAAAGCTTTCGTAAGCCTGAGCCCCTTGGCACCGTGCTTATCATTGGTGCGTGGAATTACCCGCTTCAGCTGTTACTTGCGCCTTACATTGCTGCTATCGCAGCGGGTAACTGTGCCGTATTAAAACCTTCCGAACTAGCACAAGAAACCTCGTCGCTGGTGGCTAAGCTTATCCCCCAATATATGGATAATTCTTGCGTTGCCGTAATAGAAGGCGGTAAAGATGAAGCGACGGCGCTACTTGCCTGCAAATGGGACCATATTTTTTACACCGGTGGTGAAGTGGTGGGCAAAATTGTCATGAGCGCCGCGGCCAAACATTTAACGCCAGTAACCCTTGAGCTAGGCGGTAAGAGTCCCTGTTTTGTTGATAAAAACACAAACCTTGCTGTTACCGCGCGCCGTTTAGTGTGGGGTAAATGGATGAATGCTGGCCAAACTTGTATTGCGCCTGACTATGTCATTGTAGAAAAGGGCTTTGAGCAAAAGCTTATTGATGCAGTTAAGAAAGAGCTGAAAAAGCAATACGGCAAAGCGCCTTTATCGTCACAAGATTACGGTAACATCGTTAATCATCGCCACTTAAAGCGTCTTGAAAGTTACCTCGAAAACGTCAATGTGGTGTATGGCGGCGAGCTAGATGAATCTCGTCCAGCAATGGCGCCTACCCTTGTGCTAGAGCCATCGCTAGATAGCCCGCTAATGAAAGAAGAGATATTCGGCCCTATTCTACCTATTATCACAGTCGACAACATGGAGGCGGGCATTAAGTTTGTGAACAGCAGGCCTAAGCCACTTGCGCTTTATGCATTTAGTGATAAGGACGATGTGCTTGATAATATTATCAGCAAAACCAGTTCAGGCAGTGTGTGCACTAACGACACTATGCTGTTTATGACTAACCCCGAGTTGCCGTTTGGCGGCGTAGGAAATAGCGGCATGGGCAACTATCATGGGCAAGCAGGTTTTGATACATTCAGTCATATTAAAACGGTAATGAAACGTTCTTTCGCGCTTGACGTGTTCTTTCGTTATGCGCCGTTTTCTAAGTTTAAGCTGTCGTTGCTTAAGAAGTTTTTATAACAGGAGTTTTCATGGTTCAACCTTTTCATCTTGCTATACCGGTCACTAATTTAATTGATGCTGAAGCGTTCTACGGTAAGTTGTTAGGTTGTGAAAAGGGCCGTAGTGACACTCAGTGGATAGACTGGAACTTCTTCGGTCATCAATTAGTGACCCATTGTGTAGAGGCCATGCCATCGCCGCCTTCGTATAATGGGGTAGATGACCATGCCGTGCCAGTGCCGCACTTTGGTGTTGTGCTTACCATGGACGATTGGAAAGCACTGGCAAGTAAATTAGAGGCTGCCGATACCGAGTTTGTTATCGCACCTTATATTCGCTTTAAAGGAAAACCGGGCGAACAAGCCACCATGTTTTTCAAAGACCCCTTCGGCAACGCGCTAGAGTTCAAAGCGTTCGCAGATATTAATCAGCTGTTTGCTCAGCAATAGTTAGGGCCTTTATGCTAAAGAAATACGGGCCTTAGGCTAGCGCGTTTTCCGCTTAGGTTTAAAGTGCTGATATAACAGCGCAATTCCTGTGAGGGTAAATAGGAAGGCACTGCCAGAGAAAGCAACAAGCCAAGGCGTGTTAAAGTTGCTCCTGTTTTTATAATCCATGATGTGCAGCATCCACATAAAATCAAATAGGCGCCAGGTGTCGGTGCGTACGCGCGAGACGCTGCCTGTGTTCGGGTCGATATAAAACCGAGTATTGAGCTCGTCGTTAAAACTAACCTGCCACAAAGGGGCTGACAAGTTTTGTACTTCTTGCGGTAGCTCACTTAACCGCCGCACCGCAACAATGTCACCATTACCTGCATATTGATCTTTAGCTGCTTTTCGCACATCACTTTCCTGCAATGCGTCTAATCGTTCACCAGTTAACGCGCTATAGCGATAAGTATTATCGCCATTCACGACAAAATAAACAGGGATGGCATCGAGCGAGGATTGTGAGGTATTAACGCGATAGGTGAGTGAAAGCGACGCTGAGCGACCGTGCTCACTTAATATATCTGAGGGGGAGATCGCAGCTTTGTGCCAGGATGTGGCGATGCTATTTTTTAAGTGATTACCCCTTACCTCATCGATAGGTAACCAGGCCATGACTAAGCCACTTAAAAACCATAGACCTATTTGTACAAATAGTATTAAGCCCAGGTAATTGTGCGCTTTGCGCATAAACTTCATCATCACGTTTTTTGGTTTTACTGGCAAAAGGCTATAACATCAGAAAACATTAACCGAGTAAATCGATAAAGAGAGTGGTTTTGAAAAAAGCTTTATTGCTTGTAGACGTACAAAACGTATATTACACCTGTCGTCAGGCGTACAAACGCAACTTTAATTACAACCGGTTTTGGCGTGAACTCAGCTATAACCTTGATATAACCCATGCTTTTGCATACGCCATTGACAGGGGCGACAGCAAACAGCGTGAATTTCAAAACATTCTTCGCGCTATTGGATTTGAAGTAAAATTAAAGCCTTTCATTCAGCGCGCCGACGGGTCGGCAAAAGGTGACTGGGATGTGGGTATAACGGTAGATGCACTTGAACACGCCGACGATGTTGATGAGATCATTCTGGTGTCTGGCGACGGCGATTTCGATATTCTTGTAAACGCCCTTAAAGGAAAAGGGAAAACCGTAACTGTATACGGCGTTCCCACATTAACGGCTGAAAGTATTCAAAAAGTAGCGTCTAAGTATGTGCCTATCGACACCACGCTGTTGCTGTAGTTTTCAGCTTGTACCTTGTTCAAGGTTAAACTATTAACGCTGAGCCTCTATAGCACCACTAATGGTGCTCAGCTAATGTGGCTCAACTGTTGAGGACCAGCTAAGAGCCCTGTGCTGATACGGTTGTACTAATACGGTTGTACTAGGCTTTTACCCCGGCCGCTTTTTTCAGATGCGGCTTCTACCCCCTCTTTAGTGCGCTTAATTAAATGCACATCTCCAAAGCGACGGTTATCAATGGTATAGCCCATGGCTTTAAGCTCATTTACCGCTGCCTCTGTAAACCCGTCGTGCATACGAATAGTGTCTTTGGGCAACAGCTGGTGATGAAAACGTGGTGAGTTCACGGCTTCTTCAGCGCTCATATCGTAAAGCAGGGCATTCAGTAAAGACTGAGTTACTGACGAAATAATGGTAGTGCCGCCAGGAGAGCCAGTTACCAAAACCACTTGGTCATCTTTAGTGACCAAAGTTGGTGTCATAGAAGACAGCATGCGCTTGTAAGGTTCAATAGCATTCGCCTCGCCACCCACTGCGCCAAAGAAGTTAGGCACTCCAGGCTTAGCACTAAAATCGTCCATTTCATCATTCAACAAAAAGCCAGCACCAGTCACAACAACACCGCTACCAAAAGTGAGGTTGATGGTCGTTGTATTGGCAACCGCGTTACCCCATCTATCCATAATCGAGAAGTGAGTTGTATCTTCGCTTTCTTTCAAGCCAGGCTGAACGCTTGGGGTATCAGAAATGCTGTTAGGCTGAATATCTGCTGCGCGTTGAGTAATATAGTCAGCGTCAGTGAGCGCTTCTACAGGAACACTAACAAAGTCAGGGTCGCCCATGTATTCAGCGCGATCGGCAAACACACGCTTACCAATTTCTGACATAACGTGAATGTATTCAGTGCTGTTTTGCGCTGGCAAATCGTGCGTTGCGTCATAGGCTTCTAGCATGCCAATCCACTGGGCAACGGCAACGCCACCTGAACTTGGAGGGGGTGCGGTCACCAACTCATAACCTTGCCAGTTTAAGTGAAGAGGTTCGCGCCACACGGCTTTGTAAGCCTGCAAATCTTCATAGGTAATAAGGCCGCCATTTTGCTGCATAAAATCAACAATATGTTTTGCTACATCGCCTTTATAAAAACCATCCTTTCCCTGTTGCTGAATAGATTTAAGCGTTTTCGCTAGCTCTAGCTGTTTGAAGGTAGTGCCTGCTTTAGCGTGTTCAAAATACTCGCTAAAGTTGTTATTGATACTTGCTTCTTTAGTACGCTCAATATAGTGATCAATGTTATTAGCCAGCTTCTCGTGAACCACAAAACCTTGCTCGGCCAAATCAACGGCTGGTGCAAGTAGACGCTCCCAATCCAATGTGCCGTATTTTTTGTGCGCGGCCCACATGCCAGCAACGGTACCAGGAATGCCAGACGCTTTAGCCCCAAACAAAGACTCATAGGGTTTTACGTTACCTTGCTCGTCAAGATACATATCGCGATGCGCATTTTCAGGTGCCATTTCTCGGTAATCAAGAAAGTCGGTGTTATCTTCAAACTTTATTGTCATAAAGCCACCACCGCCTACGTTGCCCGCCTCAGGTAGAGTAACAGCCAAGACAAACTGTGCCGTAATAGCAGCATCAATTGCGTTGCCGCCTTCTTGGAGTACCTGCATTGCAGCATCGGCACTATAGCTGTCAGGCATGGCGACCGCCTGTTGGCTAAGCCCTACTGTGTTATTGCTAGCACTATCAACAGGGGGATTTGGCGCATGGGAACACGCTGCCACTACTGAAATAAATGCCACTATTACCGAGATAACCCCGATGTTAGCTATCCGCTTTTTCATTAAAAACTCCTTGTTACAGACATTGCTAAACCTTTGCGATTAGCAACTGACTTCCAGCAACCTTTAATCAACGGCATTAACCAAGCATGATCAAGCTTGCTACAAAATAGGCAATAAGCGTAAGTGCGCCGGCAAATAGTGCGTAAGGGAACTGGGTTTTAACGTGCGTTAATACGTCAGTTCCGGCAGCTAGCGAAGATACGGCTGTGGTATCGGAAATAGGCGAACAGTGATCGCCAAATATACCGCCACCCAATATAGCGCCAATAACTAGAGAAGGCGGCAACCCTAAACTCTGAATTAATGGTACACCGATAGGTATAAGGATGGCGAACGTACCCCATGACGTGCCTGTGGTAAAAGACATGATCCCGCCGGCAATAAACAACATAGGAATAATCAGCACCATTGGAAGGTATTCACCCACAATTCCCGCCACAAATACGCCTGTACCTAGCACCTTAAGGCTATTGCCCAAGGTTAATGAAAGTAACACTATGGTAACTAGAGGAAGTAGTTCACCCATCCCTTTAAAACCTATGTCTACCGCTTCTTTATGAGTAAAACGTTTATGAACGAGAAGCAGGCCGTAAGCGATAGCAGTAGCAAGAGCTGTAGCATAAAGAACTGATTTGCTGCCGCTGCCTTCAGATAAAACGCCGTTACCTGTCCAGAACATGAAACCAACCATACTTAATACCATTACCAGCAGCGGGACCAACATAAATCGCGCTTTAGTTGCAGGCTCAGTTGTGTGATTTACCTCAACATGAGACAGCGCTTTTTCTTCTTCAGCCATAGGGCCGTGCACTTTATCAGCGGAAATAGTGTAGGCCACAATAAGTAAGGTGAAAATAGCGTAAAAGTTAAAAAATACGCTGCCCCATAAAATGGAAGCTGACGAAGCGGGTAGCTCATAGGCGTCGAGTAGGCTTAGTATAAATGCCCCCCAGCCGTTCAATAAAATCAAAATACAAACGGGCGCACTGGTGGAATCTATAATATAAGCTAAGCGCGCGCGGCTCATGCCGAAACGGTCAAACAGACCTCGGGCGAAAATACCAGCAGTAAGCACACTTAAGTTCGATTCTATGAAGACGGCAATACCAGTAAACATGGTTAAACCGCCTACTTGTTTGCGGCTTTTCGCCACGCCTTTGTTAACCAGAAAATTGACCGTTGCCGTTACGCCACCAGAATCACGAATGAAAGCCAGTAATGCGCCTACTAGTACAGAAAAAATAAGCACCCGCGTGTTACCTGGGCTGGCAGCGGTATCAACTACACGCTCTATGGCATTAATCGGGGCCATGTAGCTGGTTGCGATATCAGCATTTACTAGAATTAAGGCTTCGGCAGACAGAACGGCTAGCGCCAATGCTAAAATGACTTCTTTTTTCCAAAAAACGACGGCAATAGCCACAAGAGGGGGGATGACTGACATCCAATCCATACTTCTTTCCAAACTTAAATTTATGTGTGCTTAGGACCTGCTGCTTTGGATCTTTTTCTAAAGTTCAGCGTGCCCTACAGGTATGTCTTTTCACGTAGCAAATTATATAAACTAACGCGTAAGAGAAGGTGTGAATACAGTTCAAAGTTGGCGAACATGCTTCTCTCATTTATGCTAGCGTACCGTATTGTGCTTCGTGTTACCAAGGATTAGATAAACATTGTTATTCCAGCAAGTTATTTGTAAAAAACGTGCTTCGTTGATGGGCCTTAGCGCTATTTTGTCAGGCATACTCATTTTATTAAGTGCTTCACTGTTTACTGCTAGCGCAACCCCTCAATCTGGAAGTGCTAACGCTTCGAATAATCCTAAGCCCAGCGCTGATGCCGAAACAATTCGCGCTGTAAAAAACATGCTAGGGCAAAAAATCATTTTGGATTTTCGCTATTTCTGTGAAGACAATACGCCGTCTTCGCGCTGCCGTACGCCCATGACCGTAATTCCACCGTCACTCTTAAATGTGCTCAGTACGCACAACATCGGCGGTGTTATTTTGTTTTCAGAGAACATTCAAAATACTGAGCAGTTAATTACGCTCAATTACACCATGCAGCAGCATATGGTAAAAGCAGGTCGTCAGCCGTTATTTATTGCTGTCGATCAAGAAGGGGGCAGAGTAGCAAGGTTGCCTTCAGACATGCTCTCGCCCTTTGCGGGTAACATGGCCATTGGCGCCACTTTTCATCAGCGAGGCAGCGCATTTGCGCAAAGTGTGGCATCGCATATTGGCCAAACGCTTTTACCGCTGGGAATAAACACCAATTTTGCGCCGTCGGTTGATGTAAATAGCGAGCCGAAGAACCCCGTTATTAACGTACGCAGCTTTTCGGAAAGTCCAGAGCAGGTAGCCGCACTCGGGCAGACATTTGTCAGTGCTATGCAAAGTAACGGTGTAATGAGTGCTATCAAACATTTTCCAGGCCATGGTGATACCCATGTAGATAGCCACAGTGGCCTGCCGCAAGTAGTGCATAGCAAAGCGCAAGCTATGGCGGGTGACATCCTTCCTTTTGCAAATATTATTAATAGTGCAACGCCTCCTGCAATGGTAATGAGTGCACACATTCAGTACCCGTCTTTAGATGATACGACAATTATTGATAAGCATGGTAAGTCACAAATAGCTCCTGCTACTTTGTCGAAGAAGATATTAAGCAATTTGCTTCGCAACCAATTAGGATATCAAGGACTTATCGTTACTGACGCGTTAGACATGGCAGGTATTACTCAGTTTTTCTCCCATGAAGAAGCACTAGTCAGTGCATTCAGCGCAGGTGCTGATATTGCGCTTATGCCGTTCACCATAAGAACCCAAGACGACATAAAAAAGTTCGCGTTACTTTTGGATAATGCTGCAAATCGAATGTTGGAAAGCGCTTTCTTGAAAACGTCTCATAATCGTATTGTTAAAGCAAAGCAGCGCTTTACTTTGCAAAATTTTATTTCCAAGCCCATGTCATGGTGGCTCAGTGAAGCGAAAGAGAATGCTTCAATGAATAACCCTAACAGTTTGAAAAACCGAGGGATTCAAATTGAGAAAGCGCTTTCTAAATCGTCGGTATCTGTACTCTTCGGGAAGGATGAGTTGCCATTAACTTCAAATCGCTGGTTGGCGCTTATGCCAGATGCGGCAAGATGTTTAGCATTTGAAGCCGCGCTTACGCGTGCTCGTTCGAATGTTAACAATAGGCCTCTAGAGTTTGCGTGTTTGCCGTTAACTGCGTTACCTAAAACTCAATTAGCAATGAATCTACTAAAACAAGCTGACGTGCTGGTGGTTGGCAATATTAGCCCGCTCCATGCTAACTATGAATTAGGAGGAGTCGATTTACCTGAGCATGTAAAACGACGCGCAAGCGAAACTGAGGTGATGGCATTTAGCAAAAAAATAATGGTTGCTGCGAAAGCAAAGAATAAAACCGTGGTCTTTGCTCCACTGCGCATGCCATACAAAGCGTATGACGTGAAAGAGCTAGCCGATGTTGCTATTGCTACATTTAGTTATGCGGTGAACATTACACCGCAGAGTAACAAAGAAGAACAGCACGTTACGAGCTATAGTCTTAATGCATTGGTTGATGTATTACTTGGAAGCGCGCTTGCTGAGGGACGTTCACCTGTTTCGTTGAAATAGGTGGCCACGCGAAAGCAGAGACCAAAACCAAAGATATTGCCCATTTAAGTGCGAACAAAGAGCCAAGCCAAAAGTCATTTCAAAAGCCATTTCAAAAGCCATTTCAAAAGGAAATACCGTGAATACAACAAATACATCAGGCGCTACGCAAACTTCATTAGTCGATACGGTATTAAGTGCGTTGTTCCCTTTTGTTCCGCTCCTGTTCGCTATTGTTTTGGTAATAGGCGCGCTCATCGCACTGCACTACCTTCTGCTAGCCAAGCAAAGCCATCTTACTAGTGAGCAGAAGTTACCGCGTCAAGTAGGAATGTTGGTACTTACTATCATTGGCGCTGTCGTAATTGCGATGACGCTCCCTGTAAGTGAGAGTACTAGAAATCAAGTTATTGCACTTATCGGCGTTCTTATATCAGGTGTGATTGCCTTTTCTTCTACCACCATGGTGGGCAACCTGATGGCGGGAATAGTGCTTCGGGTAAACAGACCCTTCAGAGTTGGTGACTTTATTAAGGTGGAAGGCTACAGCGGTCGCGTTACCGAAATGGGCTTGCTCGATGTTGAAATTCAAACTGAGAGCAGAGAACTGATTGCCTTTGCCAATACGCTGATGGTGAATTCGCCTGTTTCAGTGACCCGAGCGTCTGGTGCAATTGTTAATGTCGATATTAGCTTAGGTTACGATATTCATCACAGCTTTATTGAAAAGCACTTACTTGTGGCAGCTGAAAATGCACAGCTATCAGAGCCTTTTGTACAAGTAGTTGGGTTAGGCGACTTTTCAGTAAGCTATCGTGTTTCAGGCCTCCTTACCGAAGTAAAAAGCTTGCTGAGTGCGCGTTCACGACTTCACAAGGCTGTACTCGACGCTTTGCACAATGCCGATATTGAAATCGTCTCTCCTAGTTTTGTGAATCAGCGCCCTCAGCCTGACGGTTTGAAGATGATAGCGAAATCACCCGGCCACACTAAACAAGAAGAAGCATCTCCTGAAGACGTGATTTTTGACAAAGCTGAAGAGGCCGAGCAAAAAGAAAAAAGTAAAGAAACGCTGATGCAAACGATCGCCGATATTGATGCAAAAATCGCTGAGAGTGACGGCGAAAACAGAGATGAGCTTAAACATCAAAAAGCCACCGCTGAAGCTCAGCTCGCAGCTTTGGTAAAAACAAAAAATGAAGAAGGTTAGTTTTCACTAACTTTTTAGCTTCCATTAAATATGGGGTTATGTAGGTGTGAGTATTTACTTACATATTATGTGGTAAGTTTATTATCGCTAACACTTCTTCCACATTTACCTTGATATGATACCTCAAATTCTCAAAGCTAAAGGTGTTTATCTGTCGATCAATCCGTGTCGTCGTAAAGCAAATAGGCCTTTCGTATTTCTCTAAATTTATTTAAATCTTTCTGCCAACTTTGGCGAATTTCTGTAGGCGTTTTACCGGCTTGAATTTGAATTCGTAGCGCATCGGTACCCGCTAATTTGTCGAAGAAATCTGGGCGAGTAAAGAAGGTTTCTTCAGGGTCACCACTGGCGCTGACCATCTTGTTGTATTCAGAAAAACGAGAAAAGGCATCTATCAAGGTACCGATAACTAAGCCATCACTAGGTGAGTAGTTTTTAATAACTGGCTTAGGACTATAGCTTTTAGAAATATTAGGATCAGCGTAAGTAAATACGTGTGCATTAAGCAGGGTATTCTCATGTTTAGGATGAGGCGCAGCACTATTTGCTTTTACCGGTATTTGGTTCTCACCGAAAACAACATCAGGGTGGCCAATAAGCTGGAAAGGAAAATCAGTGCCGCGACCGATGCTGACATCGGTTCCCTCGAAAAAGCATAGCGTGGGGTATAGCTGGATAGATAAATCGTTTGGCAAGTTAGGGCTAGGTGCCACCGGCAGGGAATATCGCGCAGTGCGTTTATAATCTTCTACCGGTACTACGGTAAGTTTTGCGTTCTTGTAGCTTGTTGCCCCAATATCTAACCAGCGTTCTCCCACGATCATTCGAGCAAGTTCACCTAATGTCATGCCGTGCAAAACGGGAATAGGGTGCATACCGATGAACGACGAGAATTCTGGCTTTAACACTGGGCCGTCGACATATCGACCATTGGGGTTTGGTCTATCTAACACCACAACCTGAATGCCTTGGGCAAAGGCGGCTTCCATTACATAGTGTAAGGTACTTAAGTAAGTGTAGAAGCGTACGCCCACATCCTGAATATCGAAAATAATTACGTCGGTGTCCTCCAGCATAGCCTTTGTCGGCTTTTTGGTTGACCCGTAAAGCGAATGAATAGGTAAACCCGTCTTAGCATCAATATCGCTACCAACCTTTTCACCTGCGCCTTTGTCTCCTCTAAATCCGTGCTCCGGCGACATAATGCTTACTAGGTCAACATTACGTTGCAATAAGGCATCGACCAAATGTTGATAAGGTTGATTTGCTTTTGATGGCCCTAAATGACCCGTTAAGTTATTTTCTCTAACCAAATCATTTCTAACTAAAGAGCTTTGGTTCACTACCAAACTAACTCGCTTACCTTCTAACACAGGGAGGTATCTTGAAAAGCGCTCAGCACCTACAGCAAGTTGGTTAGCGTTCGAATCTTCATTAGTCAGCACACTCTGTTTTGCTTTTAAACTGTCACTATCGGTTGTATATACATGAGTAGATAAGCTGTTTTGAGCACATGAGGTTAGGAAGGAAAAACTGACCAGCAAGATAATAAATGCGCTCTTGGTATTACGTGTAATATTTGTACTCATATTGGTTAAACCGGAATCCCTTATTGCAGTCCCTTATTGAAGAGCAGCGCCTTAGCTACTTGCTTTCTTCTACGGCTTTACGTAAGTAGCCATCGTTAGCACTTAGCTGTGCGGCTGCCTGCTTTGCGGTTTGCCCTGTTAGTACCATTAAAATGGCGACTTTTGCCTTGTTGTTGCATGCACTAAGCGCTGCTAAAGCGGCATCTTCACTACAGTCGGTCGCCTGCATAACAATGCGAAGGGCACGAGCTTTTAGTTTTTCGTTAGTAGCATTCACATCTACCATCAAATTTTGGTAGGTTTTTCCCAGCTTAATCATAGTGCTTGTGCTAATCATATTAAGTACAAGCTTTTGGGCCGTACCCGACTTCATGCGTGTGCTGCCGGTAAGTGCTTCAGGGCCGACAACGGGGCATATGGCCGCGTCAGCATTCTCAAAAATAGCAGCGTTAGGACTACACGCAATTGCGCCGGTAAAACAGCCAAGAGAACGGGCATATTCTAAGGCTCCGCTTACATAGGGCGTGCGACCGCTAGCTGAAATACCAATAACTGTATCGGTTTGTGTTAGTGATAAACTTTCAAGGTCAGTGCGACCCGCACCAAAATTATCCTCCGCGCCTTCAACAGCGTGCTGAACGGCCTTTTCTCCGCCCGCTATTACACCCACAACCATTTCATCGGGCACGCTAAAGGTAGGGCGGCACTCAACAGCGTCCAGAATGCCTAATCTCCCGCTGGTCCCAGCACCGATATAAATAAGCCTTCCACCGTTTTTAATACTAATGGTTGCGGCATCAACCGCTTTTGCTATTAGGGGAATTTGAAGTGCTACCGCGTTTGCGACTTTCGCGTCCTCGTTGTTAAGGCGGGTAAGAATGCCTTCGGTACCTAGCGTATCTATATCCAAAGTGTCTGGGTTTCTGCCCTCTGAAACAATTTTATTCAGTGACTGAGCTAACTCGTTGACGGTAGGCTTATCACCTGCCGCGTTATTTTTAATACTGGCGTTTGCGAAAGGTGCAGAAGTAGAATGAGGATGCGAAGACATGAGGAACCTTGAAGCTACGAAATTATCATAATAAGCAAGCGCAAAGCATAACGGTATTTTAAACCATAAGAAACCTTGCGTTATACATCAGGTTTTTCAATATTAATCCTGCGCCCCAAGTGCGCTTCTCGTGGTACACTTCGACTTTATATGTTTCCCCATTAAACATTTAAGGAACGTGTTTTTCTGTGAGCCGACAAACGCAAGCTATTATTCATGCTGATGCCATTCTCCATAATTTTAAAGCCCTTGCCGCGCTAGCGCCATCAAGTCAGTCTATGGCGGTGGTAAAAGCTGATGCCTATGGTCATGGAGCCGTAAATGTGGCGCGCATCCTTCAGCATGTTTCTTCGCGTTTTGCCGTAGCTATTATCGAAGAAGCTGTTGCCCTTCGCGATGCGGGAATTACCGCGCCAATAGTTGTTCTAGAAGGGGCTCATCAGGCAAAAGAGTGCCAAATGGCGTTTCAGCATAACTGCATTTTGGTTATGCATTGCGAAGAGCAGCTTGCATGGCTAGAAAAGTGCCCTGAACAGCAGCGGCCCCACATTTGGTTGAAAGTAGATAGCGGTATGCATCGCTTAGGCTTTGCGCTTTCAGATATCGAAGATATTTCCGTTAAATATCGTCACCTTTTAAGTGATAACACGGTTATTGCTACCCATTTTGCGTGTGCCGATGACGTGGATAACAGTTTCACTAATGCTCAAATGGATGAGTTTAATCAGGTGGTTGGAAAGCTGGGCTTGTCTACTAGCGTGGCTAACTCACCGGCTACGGTAAATTGGCCCGAAAGTCGAAATGCGTGGAACCGTTTGGGAGTTGGCGTTTACGGGGGAGCGGTTTCGACGTCACCAAACATTGATGTTGAAATTACTCCAGCTATGACCCTTCGTTCAAGCGTATTGGCTGTGCGAACAATACCGGCAGGCGAGGGTGTTGGATACGGACAAACCTGGGTGGCGAGTAAACCCAGCAAAATTGCAACCGTGGGTATTGGTTATGCCGACGGCTACCCTAGACATTGTAAAAATGGTACGCCAGTCATGGTTAGGGGTAAACGCGCTTACTTGGTAGGCCGTGTATCTATGGACATGATCACCATTGATGTGACGCATATCGACAACGTAGCTGTGGGCGATGAAGTAGAACTGTGGGGGCGGAATGTGTCTATTCAGGAAGTTGCCGCAAATGCAGGCACGATAGACTACGAATTAATGACTCGCGTTTCTCAGCGTGTGCCACGTATTGTAAAATACCTCTAGTTATCAACGCAGTGCCAGTTTGGCTAAACTGTATATAAGTTTTAATGAAGCACTATTCATTAAAAGAATGAGACTTTTACCCCCACTTTAAGCCTATACTGTGAAGGCTTGGTTTCAGGATTGCGGTGAATATTTCGCCTCCAACTGTTCTAGGCATCAACTCATAAGTGAGGTTTGTATGCGTACTTCGTTTTCTCGTCCGAGAGTGAATCGTGGAGTAGTTAGTCGACCGTCAAGACCTGTTCAAAAGAAGCAATAGGTTTGTTGTAGGCGTCAAAGAATACAAATAAAAGATACAATAAAGCCCGGTTAGGTTGCGCCTAACCGGGCTTTTTATTGACTACTTATATCAGCCGTTTTGGGCGTGAAGCTCACTGTCTAAGCTGCTGTGTTCATTGTTTTCTACACGCTTCGCGTCAGCCTTTTTTGAACTGTCTTCGCCCGGCACCGGGAAGTAACGCTCAGGTCTATGGTTAAGCGAAATAACCATATTTAAACAAACTGCCGCGAGTATCGAGATAAGCACTAATGGCCAAGAGATAAAAAACAGCGCGCTAAGCAATATGCAGCTATCAACGGTTAATTGGAAAGTCCCTGCCCTAATATCAAAGCGTTGTTGTAAGTAGAACGCCATAATGCCAACGCCACCTAAACTAGAGCTGTGACGGAACATCATCAGCATGCCAACGCCAATTAAAATACCGCCAAATACCGCCGCAAAAAACGGGTTAACGTGGCTAATATCTACAAATGCCGGAATTTGTTCAGTTAACACAGAAACTGTGGTTACAGAAATAAATGTATTGATGGTGAAACGCTTGCTGATTTGCGTCCATGCTAGGGTATAAAAAGGTAGGTTAATCAAAAAGAATAACAAGCCGAAGTCCATGTCAAAAGCATAAGTACCTAATAGCGCAAGACCTGCAGCGCCGCCTACCATTAGATCTTGAGACTGAAACAGATATACGCCAAAAGCAACAAACAAGCCGGCGCTTATCAGGGCGAAAACATCCTCGATGACACTGTGTTTTGTTTTTTGCATAAGAGAGATTTTGCGTTAAGAAGACACGGCGTAATTATACGTTTACAGCACACCTGGTGACAGCAAGATGAAAAGTTAAGTCAGTAGGATAAAAGTGTGAAGGTAAGTTTGCCTTTACGACTTTTAGCGTGCGGGTGAATAGGGTGTTGCAGCGATGTAAACGTTGCACCAGGGTGGTTCAGCTTTATGGCTAAAAGTATTCAGCGTTCTAGCTCATATCTAAAGGGTGGATGGTTACTCAACGATAGAAAACACCACAATATCTTGTTTATTGAATTCTACACTGCACTTCATTATGCCCAAATGCAGTGGGCTATATGCTTCAATCTTGCTGCCATTTGCAATAAACTCAGTATCCCAAAGTAACAAATCTGCGGTGCCTAGCTGGCGTTCGACGCTTTTCTTCGACACCCCTGGTGTAAAGTTGTCACAGAGGATAATCACTTCGCGTCTTGCTTCAATCCAGTAAAACGTAATAGTGATCAAAAGTGCTATTGCCGCTATTGCGACAACGTCAGCAATAATAGAACGTTTCATGGCCTGCACGTTTTACTTCTCCTCTACGTTTTTACTGGCTGTGATTAAACCTTGTTGCACGGAACGCGCCAAAGACGGTATTAGCAAGGCGCATATGTATAAAGCGCTATTAAGTGGTTTGGATCAAATCCCACTTATTGCCAAACTTATCTTTAAAGATGGCTACTGTACCATAGGCCTCTTCACGGGGAGTTTCTAAAAACACCACCCCTTTATTTTTCATCTCGTTAAAGTCTCGCCAAAAATCATTGGTATTTAAAATTAAAAATACTTTGTCAGCAGCTTGGTTACCAATAAGCGCTAGTTCAACGTCATTTTTAGCTTGCGCTAGTAACAAGCTGGTTTTACTGGTTGGCGGCGTTACTAATACAAAACGCGAATCTTCGCCGGTCGCTTTGTCTTCAGTTAGGGTAAAATTTAAAATCCTTGTAAAGTACTCAATTGCGGTGTCGTAATCGTCTACAAAGAATGTAATAGCCGAAAGGTGTTGTGTCATAAATGTGGTTCAGTTCAAAAAGGCTAGCGTGCTCGGCATACTACCTAAAAGCTCACCGAACTGAAATGCGGGTTATCAGTTATTGCATGAAGCTGAGCGATTTCATTAAGGGCAACGTTTTCTACATTACCGTTAATACGCATTTGTATGCATTCTATCGGCACATCACTGCGTCTATCTATAGCAGTGTTCAGTGCATGGCCGCTTTTCATTTCACCATCTTTTAAAATTGCGCTCACTTCAAGTTTATACATGCAGGCTATTTCTATATAGTCATAAAGCTGACAGGCTATATTCACAGGCTTTCCTAATATTGGAATAATCGCTTTTGAGGCAGTGCTCAATTTTTGAATTAGTATTGGCGTTCACGGCAAAAAATTATTGATTTATCGTACGTTCATTCCACTTTGCTTTAAACATTTAGCGACCAATGTTTAAATGCCGCCGCCTTTGAAGGCATCAAACTTTCTCAGCTAAAAACCACAGAAGTCAAATCTTAACAAATGATCTTTTTTTAAGGTTTGCTCAGTATTGTTAATACTGAAGGATTTATTTTGGTGCGCGAAATACCTAAGCGCTTAGACGTCCCTCTGCTCATTAGAGGCAATTTTTAGCAAAGGGTTCCCGCCAAAAATTCAATACAGGAACAGTAATGAACAAGCTACTATCCGCATTTTCTTTAGTTTCAATTGCATGCACTTCGAGCGTCTTAAAAGCCGACGAGCTTCCCTTTAATTTAAGCGGTCACGTTAGAGTTAATTACGGTCATCAAGACTGGCAAATCCCCGAGTTTCGAGATGGTTTCGAATTTGAATCATTCAAACTTGGCGTGGCGGGCGAGTCGGACCAGTTTAGCTATAAAGCAGAATACCGTTGGTACGAAAATACTGATTTCGATACTGTTCGCTTCGCTGACCTTACATACCATTTTGATGAACAAACCCAAATTACCGCAGGCATAACACAAACCCCGTTTGGCCTACAGCCCTTTGCCAGCAACAACTTTTGGTTTTCAGTTAACTACTATCTAGGCTTCGAAGATGACTACGATGCTGGAGTTAAAATAAATCATGAATGGAGCAATTGGGATTTTCAAGCCGCTTACTTTATGAATGATGAGTACAATGACGCTGCCGAGTTTGGACGTTACTCGTTTGATGTTGCAGATGACGGAGAGTACCGAAATAAAGAAGATGGGCAGTACAATCTACGTGCTAATTACTCAGCCAATTTTATTCGCGGTGCGACTACCGATATCGGTGTGTCGTATCAGTACGGTAACATTCTAAACTTAGATACGTTAGACGATGGTGATATGAATGCTTATGCCGTTCATATGCGTCACACCCAAGGTGACGTGAAAGTTGAGTTACAGTATATCGACTACGAGTACGATTTGGCTGCACCTGAAGGGCAGGCAGACGACCGTATCGCGCTATCTTCCTTTACCTTTCCCTTTCTGGCGGCTGCTGATGGTAAAACTTATTCAGCAAACCTTGTGTATTCTGTGCCATATAAGTTTACGCACATAGAATCACTCACTTGCTATTCAGAATACAGTGTGGCTAAAGGCGAAGGAAATGAGGGGAAAAACTCTTCACAGTGGATAAATGGCTGTAGCTTTGGCTGGGATAAATTGTTTGTATATGTAGATAGCATTCAAGGAAAAAACATGTGGTTTTCAGGAGGCCCAGGCGTTGGGCTAGACTTAGGCGGTAGACAAGAAACTACTCACCGCTTGAACATTAACCTTGGCATTTACTTCTAATCACTAACAGGACTTTGACATGCGATCATTACTTATAGCGACATTTATACTAGCGCTAATTCCAATGCAAAGTTTTGCCCATTCATGGATGAAACTGCGCATAGCGACCACAGAATATGCGCCTTATACGTCAACCGCAATGCAGCACGAAGGTTACATAAACCATATTATCGCCGATGCGTTCTTAGAGACGGGCGTTGTGGTGGAGTTCGTATCCTTACCATGGGAAGAAGCCTTAGAAGCTACCTTAAAGGGCGAATATGATGCAGTTTCTTACGGCAACTTTGTACGTTCTCGAGAAAGTGAATTTTTCCACAGCAACCCGATAAGCGCAGAAAGCTTGGTGTTCTATGTTAACGCCGAAAAAGGCCCCGATAGTTGGAGTGACCTTAGCGATATGCAAGACCTTAAAATGGGTGTGACGGAAGGGTATTTGTATAATGATGAGCTTGCTGCCTTCATTAAAGATAACAAAAACGTTGTTGAGCGCGAGACTGATAAAGCAAACTTGGAAGCTTTGATAAACGGTGATATCGATGTTTTTCCTATTGATGAGCTTTCCGGCTGGTATTTGCTACAGCGAGACTTCAACAGTGGCGACCGTCGTGACGTTATGCCTATTAAACCCTTTATTTCCACTGTAACTACGCATTTGTTAGTACCTAAGGGGCAAGGCGATAGCCAGCTTATTTTGTCTTTATTTAATAAAGGACTAGAAGAGCTAACGTTGGAAGGAAAATTAACTCGCTTCAAGCGGCTGCTAAAAGAGGGTTATTATCAGCATCCGCAGAGAAAGGTGAATTTCGACCGACGCTAACACACAGCCGTGTTTTAAACGCGTGCTAATCCACGACTTTTCAAGTTGAAAAAGAGGTTGCGAATCAAATGTGGTTCGCAACCTTTATTCATGCTGCTTTCTCATCGCTTAGTATCTTTTCTGCTGATTAGTAACCTGATATGGTTAACGGCTATTTTCTAATGCCCATTTAGAGGTTGCCTTGTCGTACTCAGCTGAAACATCCTTCCTTGCCCGCGTTACCGCCTTGCTAAAATTACTCGGTCCTGGTGTGCTTATGGCAACGGCGGCGGTAGGTGGAAGCCATTTAGTGGCCTCAACTCAGGCGGGTGCGAAGTTCGGATGGCAGTTAGCGCTTCTCATATTAGTGGTAAACCTACTTAAATACCCGTTTTTCAGGGCTGGCGTAAGTTACACCATCAGCACGAAACAAACCCTGCAGCAAGGGTATCTAATAATGGGTAAACGCTATTTAGCCATTGCTTTGTGCCTAAACACTATTGCGTCGGTAGTTAATGCTGCGGCACTGTTACTGTTTGCAGCAAGTTTGTTGTCTTACTTTATTCCATTTGATATTGCTATAGCGGTGTCTGCCTCTGTAGTGCTAGCGCTAATATTACTAATTTTACTGGCAGGGCATTTTGAAGGGCTCGACAATATTGCTAAAGGCATAATGGGCGTGCTTGTGGTGGCAACCATCGCAGTGTTTATCGTTGCACTTAATAAATATTCCGCGCCAGCCTTGCCTGCCGAAGGGCAACCTTCGCCGTGGACGCTCGCCACATTAGGCTTTTTGGTGGTAACAATGGGATGGATGCCGGCACCTATCGAAATATCGTCTATTACTTCTCTTTGGTTAAAGCGACAGTGCAAGGGTCAAGCGGTGACGCCGAAGTCTGCCCTTTTCGATTTTAACTTGGGCTACACGGTAACCGTATTACTTGCCCTGTTGTTTTTGGGGCTAGGTGCGTTAATCCTGTATGGCAGCGGCACAGAACTCAGTACTAGCGGAATCGGTTTCTCTCATCAGCTTATCAGTATGTACTCCTCAACCATCGGGGAGTGGGCGCATCTGCTTATCGCGGTGGTAGCGTTTTTATGTATTTTCGGCTCGGCGCTAACCGTATATGACGGCTATGCGCGAGTGGTTGCAGAAGCAATTGCGCTACTGTTTAACAAAGATAAGGCAACTCGCAATACACTTGTGACACCAGTATTAATCTTCATGGCAATATTCAGCTTTATCATTGTGCTCTTTTTCAAGTCTGCTCTATTAGCCATGTTAGGCTTCGCGATGACGTTAGCTTTTGTGACCACGCCCATGTTTGCTTGGTTAAATCATAAGCTAGTGGCGCAAACTAAGCTGCATCCTGATGCAGCGCCCAATAAAGTAGTAAAGTTACTTAGTTTGCTAGGCCTGGTCTACCTGTTTGGGTTTCTTCTGATATTCGTTTGGTGGAAGTGGTTTAGCTAACGAGCTAAACTCGTGTGACGGGTGATGGTAGCTACCTGCAACACACGAGTTCGCTCTTTGTTAACCGCTAAGTTTTACTTAGTATAAACTGGGCGGGCAGCAGTTAGCGTAGCAACCTTGTCTTTAACTTGCTGAATAAGGTCATTGTCTTCAGGTGCTGATAGCACATCGCAAATCCAGCTGGCTAACTGAGCACAATCGTCTTCGCTAAAATTACGAGAAGTCACCGCTGGTGTACCTATTCGAATGCCACTTGTCACAAAAGGCGACTGTGGATCGTTAGGCACAGTATTCTTATTAACGGTAATGTTTACACTATTTAAAATGGCGTCTGCCTCTTTACCGGTCATTCCCTTACTAACCAGACTGAGCAAAAACATGTGGTTGTCAGTACCGTTAGATACCACATCAAATCCGCGCTTCATAAATACGTCCGCCATAGCGCGCGCATTAGTAATCACTTGCTTTTGATATGCTTTAAATTCTGCTGTAATGGCTTCTTTGAACGCTACAGCTTTAGCCGCGATAACGTGCATAAGCGGGCCACCTTGAATTCCCGGGAAAATAAGTGAGTTAAACTTCTTTTCAAGTTCAGGGTTAGACTTACACATAATAAGCCCGCCGCGAGGGCCACGTAATGTTTTGTGAGTCGTGGTAGTGACCACGTGCGCAGCATTAATTGGCGAGGGGTAAACACCCGCTGCGACAAGACCTGCTACGTGCGCCATATCTACCAGCAAATACGCGCCTACACTATCGGCAATCTCTCTAAACTTTTGCCAGTCGACAACGCGAGAGTAAGCTGAAAACCCTGCCACGATCATCTTTGGGCTATGCTCTTTAGCTAACGCTTCCACTTGGTCGTAGTCAATCTCACCGGTTTCGGTGTTTAGCCCATATTGAATGGCGTTGTACAGCTTGCCTGAAAAATTGGGTTTTGCACCATGGGTTAGGTGACCGCCGTGATCAAGACTTAACCCGAGTATGGTATCGCCAGGGCTTAGCAGTGCCATGTAAACCGCAGTGTTCGCTTGCGAACCAGAATGGGGCTGAACATTAACATAATCAGCTTCAAACAGGGCTTTGGCTCTGTCGATAGCAAGCTGCTCAACTTTATCCACAGCTTCACAGCCACCGTAATAGCGCTTACCCGGATAGCCTTCTGCATACTTATTCGTTAATTGACTACCTTGAGCCTGCATAACGGCTTTACTGGTGTAGTTCTCTGATGCGATTAGCTCAATGTGATGCTCTTGGCGTTCGTTTTCTTGTGCAACAAATTGGGCGATATCTGGGTCTTGCTGGTTAAGGTTTTGGTTTAGCGTATTCATGCTGCCTCCTAATTTTCGTTGTTGTGTGTTCGATACTAGAAGTGCAAAATGAATAAATAAAATTAATAAATAATATGGCATTATAATTTTATTAAATGTGTGGGCTGTGCTTTTGGCACGGTGTTGCCTATTTGAGTATTGTCCGATGTGGGGCGACCGACTGAGTGAGCTTTTAAAATTCGTTGGTGAAAGGTCAGTGTCTAGTTGACGCTATAAAGAAGGTGTAAGGTAAAGTAATGAAAAACTTGTCCATAGATTTCCTGCGTTCGTTTGTGCTTATCGCACAGACGGGAAGCTACACACAATGTGCCGAGCAGCTGCAACGTACTCAACCTGCAATTAGCCTGCAAATTAAAAAACTAGAGGAAATGATTGGTGAGAAGTTATTTTCTCGCGACAAAAATCGTTTAACGCTTACCGGCGCTGGTAGTCGCTTATTGTCATATGGTGAGAAAATAGTAGCGCTTAACGACCAAGCTATGGCTGAGTTCGGTAAGCCTCAAGTGACTGGAAATATTAAGTTAGGCATTCCCAGTGAATTTAGCACCACGCTTATGCCTAAAATTATTCGACGGTTCACACAAACTTACCCGGAAATATCGCTGGAAGTACATTGCGCGCTAAGCAAAGATTTGTTGAGCGAACCGTTAAAAAGTCAGTTCGACTTAATTTTGTCACTACAGGAAACACCAAATCCACAGCAGGATGGCTTTATCATTTCAGATCAACTGGTATGGGTAGGCAGTCAGCGCTTTGTTAACAGTGTGCCTGCTAAACTCCCTATTATTGCAGCCCCTTCACCGTGTATTTATCGCAAGCGCGCCACTAATCTTTTATCCGCAATTAAAAAGCCGTGGCAGGTGGTATACACCATTGCAGATTTGAACGGTATTCAAACTGCTATTAATGAAGGGCTAGGCATTACGGTACTGGCAAAAAGCTCAGTACCGTCAGGATTACATATTTTATCTAATTCAGAAAACTTACCCGAACTTGGACATGTAGGCGTTTGCTTAGTTAACCCTCAAAAAGTGTCATCTAAAGCGATTAGCCTGCTGACCGAAACTATTACTAACGAGGTTGCTAACTTCTAAAGTGATATCTTGTTTGTCTATGCCTTTTTAACAAACTGCGCGGTAAGCATCATTTCACCAGCACCGTCTACCTTGCAGTCTAGCTGGTGGTCTTTGGCATCTTTTACATGACGGATAACCGCTTTGGTACCAATTTTAAGCACAAGCGAGCT
This sequence comes from Alteromonas sp. S005, assembly GCF_036864475.1. Lineage (NCBI taxonomy): Bacteria > Pseudomonadati > Pseudomonadota > Gammaproteobacteria > Alteromonadales > Alteromonadaceae > Alteromonas > Alteromonas sp. S005. The sequence continues at coordinate 40,795 of NZ_JAZETN010000023.1, forward strand.
GCCTTTTACTTTCAAATCTTTTGCCAGTGTTATCTTGTCACCAGCAACTAACGGCGTACCGTTATAATCTTTTGCAGAGACTTCCTCTTCAATCTCATTTGGGTTCCACTCGTGGCCACATTCGGGGCAAATAAGTAAAGATTGGTCTTCATATACATATTCAGACTGGCAATGCGGGCAAGGAGGTAGTGACATGTGGAATTCTCTTAAAATACTAAATTAAAGCGCTCGGGTCATAAAGTGACTGTTAGGGTTAAGCGAATAGCTACCAAAAGGGCCGCAGTCGACAAAACCGAACTTTTTATAAAGCGTTCTTGCCGCTAAAAAGTAGTCTTGTGTTCCCGTTTCTAAACTTACCGAGCTAAACCCTTTCATTTTCGCATGTTCTAAGGCAAAAAGTAATAACTGAGAAGCCACGCCACACCCTCTATAGGGTTTTGCCGTTCTCATAGATTTCAGCTCTGCGCTTTGCGCATCAAGAGCTTTAATAGCGACACAACCTGCTAGCTGTTGCTGCTTCCAACCACTAAAAAAAGTAATGTTAGGTGCTTTTAGTGCATTAACATCTAGCGCGTGCACGCATTCTGGCGGCGACGTTGCATACATATCTGACAAATGCTCTTCCAAGAGCGCTAGTACATCTCCTCCGTCAAGATCATCAATTATAATCTTCATGTACTTTGTCCTTCAGATGTTTTGGGAATAGGCGACTATAAAAGCCTGGTGGTTAAATGCTTAAAGGTTTAACCATGTTATAAAAGCGAGCGTACTTGATTTTGTGTATGTGCCAGCACACTTTTTACTGCTGCCATAACTTTACTGTGCCCAATAAATAAAACGTACCATAAATACAGCATATAATTGAGCTGACTAACCAAAAGGTTATTGAATTTTGGTGCACCACAGGATCTGAAGTTAAAAAGGGTCCAACTAAGCCTGCGACACCACGCAACAAGTAAATGGCAGTAATTAAAGATAAACAGGTTTTTAGGAGTGGTAATTTGACGATGATGCCTGCACCAGAAAAAGCATATAAGCCCCAGCCAGTAAGAATTGAAGCAATAACCAAAGTTGCGGTTGTGGGGTAAGGGTCGCCCTGAGCAGCGAGTTGAGCCATGCGTTGACCAGCACCAAAAAAGAGATACCAGTCAGGACCGCCAAAAATACAACTGATATGAAGTAGTGCAGCGAAGATGCTTAAACTGCCAGCGATTATTAGTTGATTATTCTTGTGCATTCAAATTCCTTTTGGCACATAACACCCCAAACGCGTAGGTCAAATAGCGAAGCGAGTGAGTTTATTGGACTGTTAGCTGCCAGCTACTAGTAGTGATAACGACATGAGATAATCGTAATTGCTGTATCGTCTACAGCATATACCAAACGGTTAGTGTCATCTATTCTGTATGAAGCAATCTTATTAGTTGATTAAATCTTTCCCATTCATATTCGGTTACTTCATCAAGTTTATAACACTCATTTTGACCAAGCCAACCATCCCATAAGGAAATGAATTCTTGAGAAAACTCTTCTCTTACTTCCCAATTATCAAAATATTCGGATATCACAGAAACACCTAACGGCCCGCATACCGGGCAAAAATACGTAGGCTATAATACCGAGTGAAGCGCCAGAGCCTGTGTTATTGTCCCAGTGAATGGCTAGAGTTGTTTGTTATTTTTGTGTCAAAAATACAAACGCTTCTATAATTTTTAAAATTTGTTCGGTTGCTTTAGCGCCAGCGTCAAAATCTTCTTTATAGATTTTAGAGAGGCTATCGGTGAAATCCTCTATGCTTTCTAAGCCTCCATTTTTGTATGAAAAAGCAAAATCATTACAAAATATACTTTTTTGAGACTTTGAATCCAGACAACGGGTCGCTTTAGATGCCAGCAAATCTATATCAGTAAGAGTGGCCTCCCAATTGGTTTTCGTCTGTGGGCTAGCACATCCATAACAAAAAAGACCTAAAACTAAGATAAACTTGATACGACACATATTAATTTAAACTTTTCTCGAAAAACATAACTTTAAGCTATGGGTCGCGAATGCGTGGGGCATAATAACTAAGCCGCCACGCGTGTATGCGTCCCAGCGATCGCAGTGAGTGAGTTGATTGGGTTGTATGCGTTTCTCATTTAAACCACTCGTCTTTGTGTGACTTGATTGTAACTTCGTCGACCTCTGGAAGTTCGCTCAACTTTAAGCCACATGAATTACATGAGACAGCCCACATACCTGATTTTGAATAAAAACTACCGTTGAATATGATGTTTAACAAGGAATAAAAGCGTTTACCACAACGTGGGCAGGTTGATAATGACAGTCGAAGCAATAAAAAGAGAAAAAGGTAGATGAATAGTGGGGCAATGAATCCTAGTGGCGGAAATAATAAGCCAAGAAAGATACCTATTGATACTAAATAAAAGCATGGCCAGCGAGCAGCATGTACGTTGTCAGAACGAAGCTTGATTTTTCTTAGACCAGCGAAAAATTCTTCCATGAGTTAAGTACCAATTAGCATATAACTTTCCAGTAACGGGCGCAGGCATGTGGGGCATAATGGCGAAGCCGCCCTGCATGTTTGCGTCCCAACGAACGAAGTGAAAGTGTTGACTGGGTTGTTAGGTACGTTTATAAACATCGGATCGATGCCCGACTTTTATCACCTGTACTACAAGCTCGTTTTCTCGGATTTCATAAATTATTCTATAAAGACCTTGCCGGATACGATACAAGTCGAGTCCACTAAGTTTAATTGCTCCATCCCTTCGCGGGTTTTCAGCTAATAAGTCAATTTTGGCGAGGATCTTTTTAACGTCCGACTTGGGAATTGCCCTAAAATCTTTTGCTACTGACTTCTTGAAAGTGACGCTATATTTTTCCATCAGCTTCCAAAGTGTTTAGCAAGTCCTCATAGGAGATTTCGGGCTCTTTGGCCCTTTGTCTTACCGCAGCCAAATCTTCTTGATCTTCTTTCATAAGGAGTCTTACTGCTTCATCAATCAGTTCTGATATTGAGGTATCTGATGATGCCGCCCGCAGTTTCAAAGCATTATGAATTGCTGGCTCGAAGTAGACGGTTGATCGTTTTGATAAAGTACTCATGAATAAGCCTCCATTTAAGTAACATTAAAACATTATAGCGTTAAAATGTCAGTTGGGCTAATTTTTACTCAAGAGTACCTAACTTTTAAATAAGGGGCGATAACGCGTAGGGCATAATAGCGAAGCGGCCCTGCGTATTAGCGTCCCAGCGAGATAATTGGACTCCCCCGCACCTGAGGGTTTGGGGTAATATTTTTGTTACCACACAAAATATATTAAGGAGAGTCCTTAATATATATCGTACTAAAGTCGGCGTTGATTTAGCAAAAAATATAATTCAGGTTTGTACATTAAACGGTAAGAAAGCTACGTCTAATGTAGAGATGAGTACCGATGAGTTTTCACTTTGGTTAGCTCAATCTAAACCCGTCACTGTAGCCTTTGAAGCTTGCTCTACTTCAAATTATTGGTATCAACAGGCCATTAAAGCTGGTCATGATGCTCGACTGATTAGTGCCAAATTGGTCAAAGCTGTTAGGCAGAACCAAAAGACGGATAAAAATGATGCATTGGCCATTGCACAAA
>NZ_JAZETN010000024.1:0-34842 GCF_036864475.1 Alteromonas sp. S005
CCTGTGCTTCGGCCTCTGCCTTTAAGCGAGCCTCTTCTTCCGCTTGGGCTTTCGCCTGTGCTTCAGCTTCTGCCTTTGCACGAGCTTCTTCTTCCGCTTGCGCCTTCGCCTGTGCTTCAGCTTCTGCCTTTAAGCGAGCCTCTTCTTCCGCTTGGGCTTTTTGTTTCTCTGCTTTCTTGTTCTTACTGAACCAGCCAAAAAGTTTCGACATCGTTAGGACAAATCCTTATAAATTCTTAGCAATTTCGGCTACACTTGCCGCCTAATGTATGAACGCATGATACCACTGTCGGCCACTATGAAGCGAGTTTCTCGCCCTACTCGGGCACCATCTTCTGCAAAAAAACCTCATTCACCAAAAAAAGGGAAAGCCCAAGGTCCAAGTAGCACTGGGCAAATACGTATTATCGGTGGTCAATGGCGCGGTAGAAAGCTGCCTGTATTAAACGCAGAAGGGTTGAGACCTACTACCGACAGAAATAAAGAGACCTTATTTAACTGGTTAATGCCTCATATTAACGACGCACGCTGTCTAGATGTATTTGCTGGCTCTGGTGGACTGGGGCTAGAAGCATTATCGCGTTATGCCGCCCATTGCGATTTTATTGAATTAGATAATCAAGCTGTGTCACAGCTAAAAAGTAACCTGACTTTGCTTAAAGCAAATGACGTAGCGTCAGCCAACGTCCATCAAGGTAATGCACTAAATATTTTGAAAGGGCTTAACGCTTCAACGCCTACCGAATTACCCTACGATGTAGTATTTGTCGACCCGCCGTTTGGCAAAGATTTAGTAGAACCTACGCTTATATCCCTTGCAGAGCACAATTTAGTGCAAAGGGGCAGCGTGGTTTACTTAGAGCATGAAAGCACGCTCACAACACCTACGTTACCTACCCACTGGCAAGTTATTAAAGAAAAAAACACCAGCGCACTGCGCTACATGTTAATAGAAGTGAACTAACTAAAACGTACACTTAGCGCTGCGTAAAGCCGTGAACCTACCTAAGGTGCACGGCGTAGCGACTTTAAAGTTCAAGGCCTATGTTTGAGATACCCGCTTCCAGTGCAAGGACTTTCATTTCGTCTGCTGCTTTTGCAGGATACTTAGCCTGCTCAACGTAATCGAGCAGTTCGTTTTGTACCTCTACTTCAAATTCCATAAGTGGATGACCTTTCACGGTCTCATCGTCAGCTTCTTCGCTTTCTAATAAATAAGCTTCAACGCTACCTTGAGATAGCTTGCTGATTACCACAGCACCTTGAGGATCGTCACCTGCTATTAGGTTGAGTAGGCCAGCTAATCCGATAGCTGCATCAATAGCAGGGTACACGCCATAGTTATCGTGTTCGCTAGTATCAGGGGTGGCAACTTCCACTTTTTCAAGCTGCACCGCGATATTAAATTTACTTTTGGGAGACTTAAGCGTTTCCCAGACCAAGTTTAAGCAGTTGCGTAAGGCACTCGCATCACCACTTTCTGTAAGCTCACAAAAAAGCGTGTAGTTAGGCAGCATACGTTCAAGTAATGCAGCGCCGAATGCAACGGCTTTCCAGCCTTCCAAGGCGCGAACACGCCCAAAGGTATTAAGTTTTTGCTTTGCCATTTAAAGGGCTCCAGTGGCATGCATGAAATATTTGGTAACGCCATCTAATAACATTTGGATAGCGATCATAACGAGGATCATACCCATTAATCGCTCCATAGCAACTAGGCCACGCTCCCCCAAAATTTTATGGAACACGTTTGAAAATAATAAGATGACAGCGCTAATCGACCAGGAAGCGGCAAGTGCTAGTGACCAATCGACCATTCTATCTGGCGCTTGGTTAGCAAGGAGAATTAGCGCAGCTAACGTTGAAGGGCCTGCGATCATGGGAATAGCAAGAGGTACCAAGAAAGGCTCTTCACCCACAGCAAGTCCGCTGGGGTTACCAGACGACGGAAATATCATCTTAAGCGCGATAAGAAATAAAATGATGCCGCCGGCAATACTCACGGTTTCTTGCTCTACATTCAAAAAGTTGAGTACTGACTGACCACTAAATAGAAATAAGAACAAAATACCAAGGGCAAACAACAACTCTCGAATAAGAATAAATTGACGTCGTTTGGGTTCTATCGATTTAAGCACCGACATAAAAACCGGCAGATTACCGAGCGGATCCATGATCAAAAAAAGCATGACGGCAGCGGACCAGGTATCCATTTGTTATTGTCTCCGGTTGAGAGCGTAAGCCCAATTTAAACGTGAATCGTACAGTATAACCCAAGATTCATGCAGATAGGTGGTTGTGACGCGCAATGGTAAACCAAGCAGAGTGAGTAAAAAACACCTTTTAACACTCTGCACCCGCTCATTACATCTATCTAATTCCGATTCAATGAAACAAGTACACTGCAAACTGAAGTGAACATTAAAAGAATCGTTAAAAAGACTCGAAAAATGGCAGAAATGGGCTTAACTAAAACAATAGGAAGCAGTATGCAACAGGCGTAGCAACGATAACCTTATCTAGGCTTTGGTTTTTGCAATGCGTAGATAAGACCGCTTACCATAGCTAGATGTTTAGTGTTTTATTCGCCTTTTAGGTAATGTCTTGTACAAAGCGCTTCTGATGTAATGATGAGTTGACACTGCCTTGACCAAAGACGAGGTCAGGTTAAAACCTAACAATAACAACCACAATAGGAAAAATTGCAATGAGTTTGATGACGGTAAAAGAAGTGGCGGCATTTCTGGGTGTGCAAGAAGTGCGCGTAGAGCGTCTAGAGCGCGAAAGCCTTTTAGTATCAAAAGACAAAGATACCGACGGTAACCCACTTTTTGATAGCGGTGATGTTGAACGTTATAAAACACTCGCAGAACGCTTAGGCGGGATCTAATTAACGAAAAGGGGCGCCACATTGTGAAGCCCCCTCTGCTTTTATTTATGCACTGAAGTCTTTAAGCATTCTGGCAATTGAACGAATACCTTTTGCTGTTGCACCTACTGGCATTTCAGAGGTTGCGCCACCGTGATAGGCCGCAGCCAAATCTAAATGCACCCAGCCTTCTGGTTTGACAAAGCGCGATAAGAAGCCGGCTGCGTTTGACGCACCGCCACCGCCGCCACCTTTCATCGGGCGACTATTTGCCGTATCGGCAAACGCCGATGGACAGCGATCTGCGTGAAAGTCTTCAAGGGGTAAAGGCCAAAAGCGCTCATTCTCTGCTTTTGCTGCTTTAAGCATTTGATCACGCGCATTGTCATCTAGTGAGAACACGCCGTGATAATCAGAGCCCAGTGCAACCACCGCTGCACCCGTTAGCGTTGCAGCATCGATAATTAGCGGTGCGCCGGTTTCCGTTGCCGCCATTAGACCGTCAGCTAGCACCAAACGCCCCTCTGCATCAGTGTTTACTACTTCAACAGTTACCCCATTTTTGTAGGTAAGTACATCGCCAAGTTTATAAGCGTGACCACTAATAAGGTTCTCCGCGCAGCATAGAATTAGCTGGATACGCTTTTCACTGCCTTGAGAAATAGATAAGCCTAGCGCACCTGTTACCGTTGCCGCGCCACCCATGTCGCATTTCATATCTAACATACCTTCGCTAGATTTAATGCTGTAGCCACCGCTGTCAAAAGTAATCCCTTTACCTACTAGCACAGCATCGACCGGGGCATCTTCGTTGCCTGTGGGATTGTAATCAAGGACTAGCATTGCAGGCGGACGTTCACTTCCTCGGCCTACATTGTAAATGCCAATCCAGCCTTGCTCTTTAAGGTCTTCACCTACTGTCATTGAGTAAGAGACTTTGTCCCCACCCAGTGATTTAAGCCACTGTGCAGCACGTGTCGCTAGGGTTTCAGGGCTAAGGTCTTCAGGAGTTTCGTTTACCAGCTGGCGAGTAAATAATAATGCTGCATACTCCTGCTCTAGCGCAGCTTTGTCAGCCGTATCCGCCCATTGGATAGAGGCAGGCTTAAGAGCACGTGTAAAGCTAAGTGCAAAGGCCCACTGTTGCTCTTTATGCCAATCCCCCTTAAGTGCAACGGCAGGCAACCCTAGACCATCTAATTTTCTCGCTGCTTGCTGAATTAATCGCTCGTTAAGCTTGTCATCAGGTAGATGAATAACTGCACCTGATTCAGTGAAAGAAAGCTTAGCGCTTTCGCCCCATACAGCTTCAGCACTATTGGTTGAAAGGCTAACGGTAAATTCTGCCATCGCGTTTTATTCCTTATACATCGTTTTGTTTTCGATAAGCGCTTTTTGCGCTTGCTCAAATCTTTGTTACTCTCTTATGCCTGCATACCACGAACGTGTTGCTCATTTCCCACAAACCCTATGCATAGCACACAAATAACTGCAGGGAACAACGACGCGGTGAACCTAATTTTTATAAAAAAGGCGATACATGAAGTTTTCACCTTCCTTATTACGCGGCACCTTAATTAAAAGGTACAAGCGATTTCTTGCCGACGTTGAGCTAGACGACGGTTCGATCGTTACTGCTCATTGTCCAAATACAGGTGCAATGACCGGCTGCGCTGAGCCGGGATACACGATTTTTTTAAGTGAGTCGACAAACCCTAAACGAAAGCTAAAGTATACATGGGAACTTGCACAAACGTTTGATGGTCACTTCATCGGTATCAATACACACAATGCTAATAAGTTGGTGGCAGAAGCACTAGATAACAAGGTGCTAGATGAATTTTCCGATATCAGCGGTTGGAAAGCAGAAGTAACACCACCAACTGCCAATAGCCGATTCGACTTCGCGTTAACGCGAGCAAATACGCAGGGTCAAGAGCTTACAGAATACATGGAAGTAAAGTCCGTTACCTTAGCGGAAAATAATAAAGGCTACTTTCCCGATGCGGTAACTCAGCGAGGTGCAAAACACTGCTTAGAGCTAGCTCGCCTAGCGCAAAGCGGTGTAAAAACCAGCTTGTTGTTCTGTGTGCAACATACCGCTATTGAAAGTGTTCAAGTTGCAAAGCATATTGATCCAACCTATGCAGAAAGCGTACAGATTGCCGCTAATGCAGGCGTAACTGTACTTGCCGCAGGCTGTATAATTGATGAACAAAAAATCCTATTAAATCAATCACTCCCTGTGATTTTATAAAAAATAGGTTGATTTTTTTCATTTCGCCTTCATATTTGCGCCTTGTTTTAGTGGTAGAACGCACTAATGCGTTTGCTGGTAGCCAGTCGTATAAGTGATTAAACATCTGGCAAATATTAGAAACAACACACCAGCATAATAATTACATAGACACGATCGATTGCCTGAAGCTGTCGAGTCTGATATAGATATCGGTCCAATCAGGACAAGATGGATGTCGTAGTGTAGGAGATGTGGCAGATGCCAACAGGAAAAGAAACAAAATCCCTAGGACTATTAGCGCTGGCAGGTTTGCAGCCGTACGAGCCAAAAGCTGACGAAGAGTATATGGGCGAGCCCCAACTAGAGCACTTTCGTCTATTGCTTAAAGCGTGGCGCAATCAACTTCGTGAAGAGGTTGACCGTACGGTAACGCACATGAAGGATGAAGCAGCAAACTTCCCTGATCCTGTAGACCGTGCAGCTCAAGAAGAAGAGTTCAGCCTTGAGTTACGTACACGTGACCGTGAGCGTAAGCTAATAAAGAAAATTGAAAAAACGCTTAAGCGCATTGAAGAAGACGATTTCGGCTTCTGCGATTCTTGTGGTATCGAAATTGGTATCCGTCGCTTAGAAGCGCGTCCTACAGCTGATTTGTGTATCGACTGTAAGACCATGGCTGAAATCAAAGAAAAACAACTTCAAGGTTAAGCTAATAACCGCGAGTATGTTGATATAGAAAGCCTCATCCCAAAAAGATGGGGCTTTTTGTTAAGCTCTAATTATGCATAACAACTATGTAGGGCGTTTTGCTCCCTCACCTTCCGGCCAATTACATTTCGGTTCACTCGTTACTGCTGTTGCAAGCTACCTAGACGCGAAAAGCCATAACGGCAAATGGTTGCTTCGCATGGAAGACATTGACGAACCACGCTGTATAGCAGGAGTCGATAAGGACATCCTCACCACACTTGAAGCCCATGGTTTGTATTGGGATGGCGATGTCATTTACCAAAGTCAGCAACATCCTCGTTATCAAGCGATCCTTAATGATTTACTTGCTCAAAAGCGTGCCTACTTTTGCACTTGTACACGTAAGCAAATTAAAGCTATGGGCGGTATCTATAACGGCAATTGTCGGGGCAAATCGGTGTGTTCAGCCACACAGGACTGTGCACTGCGCCTAAAAGTAGATATGCCACTTGAGGCGTTTGAAGATGTGCTCATGGGTAAGGTTACGCCTTCTAGTTCAAGCGCCAGCTTAAACGCCGAAGATGTAGTACTTAAGCGACGCGACGGTTTGTTTTCTTACAATCTTGTGGTCATTTTGGACGATGTATTTCAGCAAGTTAACTGTGTAATCAGAGGGTGCGACCTTATTGATGTAACGCCATTGCAGCGCGCGGTGTATAAAACACTCGGTTACACTGCCCCTCAATACGGGCATGTGCCGGTAGCGGCTGTCGCGCCAGGCAGAAAACTGAGTAAACAAAATCGAGCAGCCCCCGTTAACAGCGATACAGCACTAGATAATATTGTGCGTGTAATGAACTTTTTAGGCTTTCCCTTTCCAAGTACTTCAGAATTTGATGATATTGATTCAGCGCTTAAAACGGCAATTTCCATGTGGGATAGGAAAAAAGTAGTGAAAACACCCGAAATTATTGTTCCACAGCATGAATCCACTTATCATAGCAGACCTTTATAGTCTTCGGAGATACCATCATCATTCATCGTGTTTTTAAATCTGTTAAGCGTGCTTTTTCAAAAGAAAGCTCGTCCTCTGACGCTTTGAAGCCAAGGACGATGACCCGTGGAGAGCACGGTATATCTCGTGAAGATGTAAGCGCAAATGCATTGAAAGTAATGTATCGCCTTAATGGAGCTGGCTTTGAATCCTACTTGGTGGGAGGCTGTGTACGCGACATTTTGATGGGTCATGAACCAAAAGACTTCGACGTAGTGACTAACGCTACGCCTGAACAGATTAAGGGATTATTCAGAAATTGCCGTCTTATCGGCAGGCGCTTTCGCCTGGCACACATTGTCTTTGGCCGTGAAATCATAGAAGTTGCCACATTCCGTGGCCATCACCAAGAGTCAGATGAAGACGAAAACCTCCCTAAGGGCAAAGCTATTGCTAAGCGTGACGCACATGGCCAGTTAGTACGTGATAACGTATTTGGCTCTATCGAGGAAGATGCTGAGCGCCGGGATTTCACCTTCAACGCCATGTATTACAGCGTGGCCGACTTTACGGTAAAGGACTTCGCTAATGGCCTAGCCGCGATAGAAAAGCGTGAAGTTGAGCTAATTGGCGACCCAGAAACACGCTACCGTGAAGACCCTGTGCGCATGCTACGCGCGGTACGTTTTGCCGTTAAACTTGGCATGAGCATCGAAGAAAAAACCGCGGCACCGATGAAATCTCTGGCGAACCTTCTCCAGAACATACCACCAGCACGTTTGTTTGAAGAAACCCTTAAATTGTTTTTATCGGGGAAAGGGGAAGAAACCTTTTTGATGCTGCACGAATACGGTTTAATTGAGCCTTTATTTCCCCAGCTTACGCCATTTTTAAAAGATGAAAACAGCCGAGAGATGCAGTTTGTACGCCGCGTGCTTGCCAATACCGATGAACGCATTAATAACGATCAGCGTGTGACACCAGCTTTCCTTTATGCGGCATTATTATGGTATCCGGTTGAAGAGCAGTCTCAACGCTTGCAAAGCGAGTCTGGCTTAAACGCACACGATGCATTTAACATTGCATCAGGCGAAGTTATTGCCCGTCAGACGCAACGCATTATGATCCCTAAGCGTTTCTCTACCGTGGTACGTGACATCTGGATATTACAGCAGCGTCTTCCTAAACGCTTTGGTCGACGCGCGTTTCAATTGCTTACTCACCCGAAATTCAGAGCTGGCTATGACTTTTTATTGGCTCGAGGCCAAGTAGAAGGCGGCGATTTGCTTGAGCTAGCCCAGTGGTGGACGCACTTCCAGCACGCTGACAATGGTAAACAAAAAGGCATGCTTAACGCGCTTCGCAAAAGCGAGGGTGGCGGAAAAGGTGCACCGCGAAAACGCAAGCGTAAACCCGCAGCGAAACGAGGTCCAGATGCATAAAGAGCATGTTTACATTGGCGTAGGTAGCAACCTGGGTAATAGCCAGGAAAAAGCGCAGCGTGCGTTTGATGCCATAAGCCGATTAGAAGATACTCGCGTACTTAAAACCTCTTCGCTTTATTCCAGTAAGCCGATGGGACCGCAAGACCAACCTGACTATATTAATGCAGTATGCTTAATAGAAACGTCGCTTAAACCTCACGGACTGTTAAAACAACTTCAGCGCATCGAGCTAGAAGAAGGCCGCGAGCGTAAAGGTGAACGCTGGGGCCCGCGCACGCTAGACTTAGATATATTGCTATACGGCAGTGAAACTATTGATACTGCAGATTTGATCATTCCTCACTACGGTATGGCAGAACGTGAGTTCGTTATGGTCCCCCTGTTTGAGATTGCCCCTAATATGGTAATGCACGACGGTAAGCCTATTTCAGCGTGGGTTGCTAACTGTTCGCTAGAGGGACTTAGTCGCCTGCGAGACTTCCAATTAGCGACAAAATCCGTATAGTTCGCCACACGATATCAACAAATATCAATCTGAGACATGTCATGAAGAAAGTAACAGTATCTGGCTTGCTTAAGAAAAAGCAGGCCGGGGAAAAGATCACCTCTTTAACCGCTTACGACGCCAGCTTCGCCAAAATGTTTGATGAACAAGGCGTAGACGCCCTTCTTATCGGCGACTCTTTAGGCATGGTTCTTCAAGGTGAAGACGACACCCTTCCAGTAACTATCGACGATATTGCTTATCACACAAAAAGCGTGCGTCGCGGTACCGAGCGCGCTTTCGTTTTAGCTGATATGCCGTTCATGTCTTACGCCACAACAGAGCAGACCTACACTAATGCAGCAAAGCTAATGGCTGCCGGTGCTAGTATGGTAAAAATGGAAGGCGGAAGCTGGTTATGCGACACTATTAAAGGCTTAAACCTTCGCGGCGTACCCGTGTGCGGGCATCTAGGCTTAACACCCCAGTCAGTTCACGTATTCGGTGGATTTAAAGTACAAGGTCGTGAAGCAAGCCAAGCAGAAAAGCTGCTTAGCGAAGCAAAAGCGTTAGAAGAAGCCGGTATTCAGCTACTAGTACTTGAGTGCGTACCTTCATCACTAGGAAAAGCGGTAAGCGAAGCCCTAACTATACCGGTAATCGGCATAGGCGCAGGTAAAGATACCGACGGCCAAATTCTAGTGATGCACGATATGTTCGGTATCAGCGCCAACTACATGCCCAAGTTCTCCAAGAACTACCTTGTAGAAACCGGTGATATGCGTAAAGCTGTGTCAAAATACATTGAAGATGTGCAAAGCGGCGCGTTTCCTTCTGCTGAACACAGCTTCGAATAACGGGGTAAATTATGAAGGTGCTTGATAGTATTTCAGCATTGCGCGACACCGTAAATACGTGGCGTCGAAATGGTGAAACCGTAGGCTTTGTTCCCACGATGGGCAACCTGCATGATGGTCATCTTAAACTAGTAAAAAAAGCGAAAGCGCACAACGATAAAGTGGTGGTAAGCATTTTTGTTAATCCCATGCAGTTTGGCGCAAACGAAGACTTAGACGCTTATCCACGCACCATTGAAGAAGACAAAGCTAAGCTGATTTCTGTAGGTGCAGACGCCGTATTTTTACCTAGCGTTGCTGAAATGTATCCGGCAGGTCTCGATGCACAGACATTCGTAGAAGTACCCGGCATTTCCGACTCTCACTGTGGCGCCAGTCGTCCAGGGCATTTTCGCGGTGTGGCAACCGTGGTCACCAAGCTGTTTAACATGGTACAGCCAGACGATGCTTTCTTTGGCGAAAAAGATTTCCAGCAGCTACAAGTGATCCGCGCTTTAGCGCGCGACTTGTCGATGGCGGTAACCGTTCATGGTGTACCTACCGAGCGCGAAGCGTCAGGTCTGGCAATGAGCTCTCGAAATGGCTACCTGACAAACGCAGAAAAAGCCACAGCGAGCGCTATCTTTGAAGAGATGCAGCGTATTAAAGCGAGCATCGAAAATGGTAAGACTAACTTTGCTGAACTTGAAAGCACCATGGTAGCGAATTTAGAAGCGAAAGGCTTTAAGAAAGACTACTGCCAAGTAGTTAACGCAGCTACGTTTGAAGCGGCGAGCGATAGCGACAAAGAGCTAGTATTGCTAGTTGCTATGTTTATGGGTAAGACCCGTTTAATCGATAACATGCAGATTACGAGAAATTAAACGTAAGACGCTTATTCACAAACTATAAAAAACGCCCGACGCATTACTTCATGCATCGGGCGTTTTTTTGTTTTTCGCTGTTAAAAATTAAGAAGCAACGGTATCAGCTTCGCGAACAAAATCCATTAGCTCTTTCCAAGCCTGCGTCTCTTTCGCAATAAGATGTTGCTCGGCCAAAATAGCGGCCAAATCATTATGGCTCGTTAGCGGGTTAGCTAAGACCACGCGAAATACGGTAATACATTGAGACGGGTAATCTGGCGCTTCTAAACGGGTACGAGATACAAATGACTTACCAGCTTCACGCTGCTGCTTTTGTACTGCGACAACAAGCGCGTCGACTTTTTGGTTAATTGCGTTGCGCGTTTGGGCGTTAGCGTGCTTTAACTTTTCCTGCACTTCTTCAGGACACACTCGATAGGTTAATAGCGATAACGTCGGCGTAGTCGTTAACTCAAAGTCTCTCGCCTTATCTATCATTTGTGAGAAGTCTTTGGCTTTATCGATACTGCGATCAATAAGAAGCTCATACCCTTTACGACCAAATATATGCAGTGCCGAGTACACCATCATGGCCATACCGTTACGGGAGCCCTCTAGCGTCGTCGCGCCCAAATCTTTAGAGCCTGCACGGAGTATATACTGAGCGTGATGTCTCACCGCGTTGGCATTTTGTGGATCTTTAAAAAGCGCCATGCCCGCGCCCATGGGCACGTACATTTGCTTGTGGGCATCAATGGTGACTGAGTCTGCTCGCTCAATGCCCTTTAATCGGTCGCGATAGCGCGCAGAAAATAGGGTAGCGCCACCCCAAGCAGCGTCTACGTGGAACCAGCAGCCCAGTTCTTTTGCGACGTCAGCAAGTTCATCTAGCGGGTCTACGTGGCCGGTCTCAGTGGTACCGCCCACACCAACGATAGCAAGAAGCTTATTTCCCTCTTCTTGGTAGCGTTTACCAATGCGCAGGGCTTTTGCTGGATCTAAGGTTTGTTTCGGCGCAGCTACCGTTAGTAACTGCTCGCGACCTAAACCTAGTACGTCTACTGCCTTCGATAACGAGTAGTGGCCGCGTTTGCTGCACATTACCCCTAAGTTATTAATATCGTAGTGACGATAAGCAGCAGCGAGACCAGCTTTAGCTACGCCTGAAAAACCTTTTTGTGGGCCGAGCAATTTATTGCGAGCTACCCATAAAGCGGTGATATTGGCGATGGTACCGCCAGAACAGAATGCGCCTAATGAGTGTGCTGCACTGTGTAAGTGCTCATCATAAAAATCTTGAGGCTGGTCGTACACAAGGTTGTGCATCATACCCAGCACTTGGCGTTCTAGGGGCGTAAACGCTTTAGAGGTCTCTATTTTAACCAGGTTCTGATTAAGCCCTACCATTAGCTTAGAAAGCGGTAGATGAAAATAAGGCAACGCAGAGGTCATGTGACCAATAAAAGTAGGCGAGTAAGTATTTACAGAGTGCGCAACAAGCTTATCAAGTAAGCTTTCAGCATGAGTAGACACAAACTCAGGTGACTCAGGCACTTTGGAGTCTGAAAAATCTTTTTCAATTTCTTCTAACGATGTCTTTTTTGTCACTACATGCTGCGACAAAAAATCTAAGATATTGTCAGATAAATGCTGCTCTATTTGAGCCAGCTTTGAGTCTTTGTGTTCAGGTTTGGTAAAGACCCTAAACAGGTGCTCTAAACTAACTTGCGCTTCACCCACTCAACACACCTCATACTTTAAACAATCACACATTTCGCTTACATTTATTGGGCGAAATAAACAGGCGGTTTTGTAGGGTACCGGCCTGACACTTACTTTTCCTTTTAGCCAATTAGCATGCTTCTTAAACTGCAGCTATTTAACCCCTATATCTCGTTGCCATATAAAAACTAGATATCGGCTAGGCTAATGCGCGTTGACGCGGTCCATTCGTTGCCAAACCTGAAACTTATCACAATACTTTCAGGGTGTGGCACTTTACATCAGATTGCAATGCTCGCCAAGAGGTAGAAACCGCCAATTCACCGTCTTATGTGAAACATTCAGACTGGTTAGTCAATTTTCATGGACATGACTGACACACTATACCTTTAGCTGCCTAGTGATGTGACCTGCAAGGATAAACCATACTTCTTTCAAATTAGTACCGCAAAATTTTGCACTCTCAACTATATTTAATTTATGAATAGTGCGGATGTGCAGTCTGCTATAGCTGTTAAGTGCAGGTCTCAGCGACGTATCAGTCACTATTAGATACATTATTGCAAGGAGGTCGGTTTATGCCTATACGCGAAATATCCGAGGATTTCTCCATAGAAGATATTGTCCCCTACTTTCAACCCATCGTTGATTTAAATAGCCAAGGAGTGTGGCGATACGAATGCCTAGCACGTCTAATTACCCGAGGGGATAAAACGTTTCTTCCCAGCGAGTTTCTTTATCTTATTGAACGAGAGCAGCATGTAAACACGCTTGCGGCGAGTATGTTTGTGCAATGTGCTAGCTATTTTCACGACGTCAATATTCCTTGGAATATCAACATAAGCGCCAAAGATTTATATAACCAAGAGCTCACCAACACACTTATAACCCACTTAGCGAGTTACCCTGCGCCCGAGCGAGTAAGCATTGAAGTCAGTGCATCTACAGCACTGTCTAACCCTAAAAACTTAACCGCCTTTATAGAAAAAAGTATGCATGCCGGGCTTGGCGTGTTTATCGATAATGTAGGCTCTTGCCCAGGAAATATCCGGGCGTTGATGAACCTGCCGGTTCGGGGCATAAAGCTAGCTGGTGGGCTTATTAAACATTACGATGAACAAGAGGCAGTAAGGGAATATGTAGACTATCTGCTGTCTCTATGTGAACGCCATGGAGTAAGCACTATTGCCGAGCACGTAGAAGACGAGGCGCATCTAGAACGCGTAAAACGCCTGCCCATTCCTTATGCACAGGGATATGTGTTTAGTCCGCCCATGGCGAATGTGCGAAGTGCCACTGCGCGCCATTAATAAGCGAATTATACAAATTTGAATAACAAACGGGGCGAGATTTTCATCTCACCCCGCTTTTATCAGCTTTCAGTATTTTTTGCTGCTATAGCAGACTCAGCCTTCTTCGCTACGACAGTTAAGCTGCCAGCACGATTGACCGCTCCCTCGGTACTTTCGCTCAAACGGCGTCATGTGGTCATCGCCAGTGACTTCAGATAAATCAGACACCATGCCGTAGTGTTTAGCCGCTTGCGCAAATTCCATTAGATAAATAAGCCAGTTGCTACGCACTTCAATATTTGGGGTGATCGCCATCAGATCCACCATAGCCGCACTACCGTGCCAGCGCTTTTGAACCTGCGTCTTTTTAGGGTACGGATTAGGATACAACAGAAAATGCTGAGTCACGTTCCAATTAGACTGCTTTACTAAGCGCCAGAAGTCGTTCACATCGGCACGAATAACCCGATAGTTGTCTTGCTGTGCACTGTAATGTTCATGTTTATCCACCCGCAGCGCCGACTTATCAATGCCGATAACGCGCGCATTAGGGTTTGCTCTTGCAATATTCGCCGTACTTTCCCCAACGCCGCAGCATGAATCTAAAATGATCTCGCCGCTAAAGCCATCAAGCCACGCGCTGACATCGTCAAAAGCGGTTTGTGTATGGTCGCTAATAGGTCGCTTATTTTCACTCGCTTGGTACTTTTTCACTAAGTCGTCTAACTTATCGTGAATACCTACCTGCGAGGTGGTGATTTCTCTTGAGTTACCGCTGGTCATTAGCTACGAATACCTTTACCGGTTTTAAGCAAATAGTAGGCAACACTGAATAACAGCGCGTTAAAGCCTACTAATAATGTAAGCGATAAGGTTACATTTACGTCAGAGACCCCCAAGAAGCCATAACGAAACCCGTTGACCATATACACAACAGGGTTCGCCTTACTCACCCACTGCCAGAATTCAGGTAAAAGCGACAACGAATAAAACACGCCACCTAAGTAAGTTAACGGTGTTAATACAAACGTTGGCACCACGCTAATATCATCAAAGGTCTTCGCAAACACTGCATTTATTAAACCCGCAGTCGCAAACAAGGTAGAAGTGAGTAACAACGTGAGCGCAATAATGCCCAAATTGTGGATTTGCACATCAACGAAAAACAGCGACACCAAGGTAACGATAATACCTATCAGTATGGCGCGGGCCACGCCGCCGCCCACATACCCCAGAATAATGACCGAAGTGGGCACAGGTGATACAAGTAGCTCTTCTATATTGCGCTGAAATTTAGCACTAAAAAATGAAGAGGACACGTTGGCGTAGGAGTTTGTGATCACCGACATCATAATAAGACCGGGCACAATAAACTCCATGTAAGTAAAGCCACCCATTTCGCCAATACGGTTGCCGATGAGGCTACCGAATATCACGAAGTACAAACTCATTGTAATAGCTGGCGGCACAAGGGTTTGTACCCATATGCGCAAAAAGCGCGTACATTCTTTTATCCAAATAGTGGTTAGCGCCACATAGTTTTGCTTAAACCAACCCACGTTTTCTTCTGTGTTCATTTGTGTACTTTCAGTTTTCATGTTTTTCACCTTAACCTGCTGTGGGTTTAGCCAGCTTGCTTCGCTGATTCAACTAAACGCACAAATAGCTCTTCAAGGCGATTTGATTTATTGCGCATGCTCATTACTTGAATACCCTTTTCACTGAGTTGGGTGAAAACCGGGTTCAATCCTTCGGTCTTCTCTACATCAACTTCAAGGGTATGGTCGTCAATCAAACGGTGTTCAAAGCCGGTTAGTAGGTCACCTGTCGTCGTCATGCCCTCTGGAATTTTGATATCCAACACAAAGGTTTCTAGGCTTAACTTAGAGAGTAACGCTTTCATGCTGGTGTTCTCGACAATGGTGCCCTTGTTAATAATGGCGATATTACGACACAGCATTTCTGCTTCTTCAAGATAGTGGGTAGTGAGTATAATCGTGATCCCCTGGCGGTTAATCTCTTCTAAGAAACCCCACATAGAGCGGCGAATTTCAATATCTACGCCCGCGGTTGGCTCATCTAAAATAAGTAATTTCGGCTCATGCATGAGTGCTCGAGCAATCATCAGTCTTCGCTTCATACCACCCGATAGCTCACGCGCGCGAGCATCGCGTTTTTCCCACAGGTCAAGCTGAGCAAGGTATTTTTTAGCACGCTCTTTCGCAATACTGCGCGGTACGCCGTAGTAACCTGCCTGATTCAATACAATTTGCAGTACAGTTTCAAACTGGTTGAAATTGAACTCTTGTGGCACTAGACCAATGCAGGCTTTTGCTAGCTCTTTTTGCGTTGTGAGGTCATAACCAAACACCGACACACTGCCATTGGTTTGGTTTACAAGTGAACTGATAATACCAATAGTGGTAGATTTACCCGCCCCATTTGGGCCAAGTAATGCGAAGAAGTCTCCTTCTTGTACTGTAAGGTCGACGCCTTTTAGTGCCTGTACGCCACCTTTGTAGGTTTTGGTTAACCCTTTAATGTCCAACGCTTTCATGATTTGCCCATAGTGAGAGTGTGATCACTAAGACGTATTGACCTTTGATGCAAACCAAAGGTCAGCACGCCCTAATTAACTTTAGTGAGATGCAGTTATCTGTCGCTAACAATATATAGTTAACGAAGTGTAACCTAGTTCATGCTATTAAATGAATACACTCGCGTTTAGTGGCTGCTTTAAACAGTTTAAACTTTCGTCTCTTAAATGAGAGCGAAAACGCCTTTTTTCAACCCCAATAAAAAAGCGCCGCGTACCGTTGGGGTAGTACGCAGCGCAAAGGGTAGCTTAATACCAGTCTGAATAGATAATTAAGACTTTTACGTAGAAGTTCAGCCTTACCGCTTCCACGGCACTGTTTCCCCTCTCCTAGTCTTAAAGAGGCTTCTACAGTGCAATCCGCCTATCTTGCTTGGCACTTAAAAAAAGCAGTGCACTAAACTCGACGGACAAATACTATTAAACCCGTTATTCATGGCAAAAAAAGCGCGTAATTATGGAAATGTGGTGGTGATTTAAAATGCCTGTACAATCAGCATGTAGAGGAGTGCGCAGAGCCTTATTTAAAACCGCGTTTCTCAATGCTCTTCCAGCTTAAATTTCACGATACCCACTCTCAAATATGGCGTAAATGAGGCAGGCTGGAGGATTTTATGCCGAACTTAGGCAATAGCTTTTGTTCATAGGTATAGTGTTCGCTCTATCAGAATAATATTTGCGGGTTAATGTATGCCAAAGACAATTGCATTAGTGGAAGATGACGCGGCCATTCGCGAAAACTACATTATGGCGCTTAAAGCGCAGGGATATAGCGTAAATGCCTATGAAGACAGGCCATCTGCGGCCGAAGCGTTTAACCACACCCTACCCGACTTAGCCATTATAGATATTGGTTTGAAAGATGAGATAGAAGGTGGGTTTATGCTTTGCCAGCAACTGCGAGGTCTTTCTCAAACCCTACCTATCATCTTTTTTACTGCACGAGATAACGACGTAGATACTATCAGCGGCCTTAGAATGGGCGCGGACGACTATCTGACTAAAGATATCAGCATGGCTCATCTGCTAGCACGCATTGCAGCCTTGTTCAGGCGTACAGACTTACTTGCTGCCCCCACAGAGCAAAAAGACGAACTAAAAGTGGGCGACTTAAAAGTAGACGTGTCGAGAATGACGGTAAGCTGGCAAAACCAGCCCGTTTTATTAACGGTCACAGAGTTTTGGATGCTGCATGCGCTCATTAAGCGCCCTGGTCATGTGAAAAGCCGCCAACAGTTAATGGATGAGTCCAGAATGGTGGTAGACGACACCACTATTACTTCGCATATCAAACGTATGCGCAAGAAGTTTGTACAACTTGACGCAAGCTTTGATCATATCGATACCGTGTACGGTATGGGATATCGCTGGCAGCTTTAAAATGCTTGCGTCTGAAGCTGTGTGTCACCAGTAAGAAAAATAGAGGCAACCGACTACACTCATGGGATTTCGCTTTTCTATCCGCCTTCAGCTAATGGTGCTGTCGTTGTTCCTATTCACCATTCCCTACTTGGGCTATAACTATGTGTGGGAGCTCGAGCAGTACCTTAGAAATGGTCAAGAGCAAACCATGATAGGTACGGCGCGAGCCGTTGCCACTGCCCTTCACGAACGACCCGCTTTATTTGATAGTCAATCAGCTTATCTTCAAGACGTACGCCCCGGCACAGACCTTTACGCGCCGCCTATTCCTTATCCTATTCAGCTAGATGGCGAACTTAACGACTGGCAGCAAGTTAGCGAATTAATGAGCGAGTATGGCAGTAATGAAGTCATTGAGTATTACAACGGCTTTGCTGGCGAACCCACTAGCCTGTCATTTAAACATATGGTGGGACGCTACGGACAATTTCTGTATGCCATGTTTGAAGTCAGCGATGACGGGCTGTTATGGCGGCAACCTAATAGCTTAAGCGTAGAAACGGGCGACCATTTACTTATCGGCATGGAAACTCCACAAGGCGAGCTAGCAAGATACGTTGTTGCGCCCTACGAAAGTGGCTGGGTAAACGCGTACAAACTTGCTACCAACACATCCACAACGCGGGCAATAGAGAACGCGCTTTCTATTCAAGGTCGCTGGCAGGAGACCGCCACTGGCTACAACATTGAACTGCGCTTTCCGCTGTCTATGACCACAGGCGGCTTAGCATTTACACTTGTCGATGTAGACAACAATGAACGTCGATTGAAGCAATACGCTTTAGGCACAGCAAATACAAAAGAGCTCGCTGAATTGGGTACTGTCATAACGCCCTCGCCTGAAATTGAGCGTATCCTGGCGGGTTTAAAATATGCCGATTCGCGGGTGTGGGTCGTAGATAAGCACAAGCGGGTACTTGCTCGTGCTGGTGATATTCAGTCGGCCACTGGCATTAAAGTAGATGAAAAAGAGGCCGCATCCAACGCGGTTTGGCAATGGATAGAAAGTGAGTGGTTACTTCCACTTTACTACCAAATCCTTACCCGTCCACCTGCCGACTTTATCGATGAGTTAGACGATGCCTATGCGCTCGTGGGGCAGGATTTAGGGACGGCGTTAAATGGACAACCAGACTCACTTTGGCGTTTATCACCCGATAACAAAGCCATAGTACTTTCCGCTGCCTACCCTATTTTTATTGAAGGCAACGTAATGGGTGCAGTTATTGTAGAGCAAACCACCAATGGCATTCGCACCTTGCGAAACCGAGCACTAGAGCAACTCTTTCACGTAATTTTGGCAGTGATGACCATAGGTACATTAGGGCTATTGCTTTTCGCTACGCGAATTTCAAACCGCATTCGCTCTCTTCGCGATAATACCGAAGCTGTCATTGACGACAATGGCAAAATCATTGGAGCCCTGCCGGTATCAAATCAGCGTGATGAAATCGGTGATTTATCTCGTTCATTTGCCGACGTCCTTTCACGCTTGCAGCAGTACAACTCCTACTTAGAAAACATGGCATCTCGTTTGTCCCACGAGCTTAGAACACCTATCGCTGTGGTGAAGTCATCCTTGGATATGCTTTCTCACGTTAATGATGCTGACCAACAAGCGGTCTTTGTTGAAAGGGCTCAATCCGGCGTAAATCGTCTAAGCACCATATTAAACAGCATGAGTGAAGCTACGCGATTAGAGCAAGCGATTGAGCAAGAAGACGTCGAAACCTTTAATATTACTAAGGTAATAGACGGATGTGTTCAGGGATATCAGCACGCTTATGCGCAAAGAAAATGGACCTTTAGTTCCACTGATAATAGTTTGCTTATTAACGGGTCACCTGAACTTATTGCCCAACTTTTCGATAAAATCGTGTCAAACGCTGTGGACTTCAGCAAAGACAATGATGAGCTCATCGTCAAACTGGAAAAGCATGACAAGTCAGTGCGTTTGTCAGTGAGTAACCCCGGGCCTTTACTTCCCAAAGGAATGAAGAGCCAGCTGACGCAATCCATGGTGTCGGTAAGAAAAGAAAATGACGTGCAAAACGCGACTAACTCCCCTCATTTAGGGTTAGGTCTTTATATTGCGAACATGATAGCCACTTTTCATAAAGGTCAGCTCTTATTAAATGATAGGGAAGATGGCTCGGGTGTTATCGTTACCGTCAATCTGCCGCAATAACTCTGATATAAACCATTTTTGGCGAAGATACCTGTTATAGACAATCGGAGAGTCTATTAGCAATAGCAGTGGTGAGCTATCTCACAGAGGCAACTGGCAAATATATAAAGAATATTTAGATTAAGCGCCACTTAAAACTCCCTTTAGAAATATAAATGAGAATGTTTATCATTTATATTTACATTAATTCGTATATCTCATAGACTTCGTCCTCCTTACACACACTCAAGGGAAATAGGATGAAAAACACTAAACTAACTATGGGCGCACAAACTATTGCCGCGGCACTGGCATTTGGTAGTGGCGCAGTAATGGCTCAAGAAGAAGTAGAAACGTGTGGCGACGCGACTTCAGCAGAATGTGAAGCCGTATCTGATGAAGCAATTGAACTGATTAAAATTCACGGCGTACAGCAATCTATCTACCGCTACAATAAGTCAGGTGACCCTCGTCGATTAGCAGACCTTGTTGATACACCACAAACCATTAGCGTTCTTACTCAAGACCAAATTCAAGAAAGCGGAAGAACAGATCTTAGAGATATACTGCAGGCGCAAGCTGGCGTTACTTTAGGTACGGGTGAGAATGGTAATGCTTTTGGTGACCGCTATATTATTCGTGGCCACGAAGCGCGTAGCGATGTTTTCGTTGATGGTCTTCGCGACCCAGGTATGACAACTCGTGAAAGCTTCGCTACCGAGCGCGTTGAAATTACAAAAGGTCCAAGCTCTACCTTTGCTGGTCGTGGCTCTTCAGGTGGTGCGGTTAACTCTATCACCAAAAAAGCGTCTACCGCTTACAACTTCGGCCGTGTTGATGCCGCAGTTGGCACCGATGAGCACACGCGTTTAACCGTTGATTTGAACAAAACCTTAACTGAAACCAGCGCACTACGCTTAAACGGGCTTTATTCATCAGAAGATAAGCCTGGGCGCGAAGGTATTGAACGCGATCGTGAAGGGGTTCAGCTTTCTTATGTCAATCAACCTACCGATCGCTTGTCATTTACTGGGGATATTTATTACCTAAACGCTGAAGACATTCCTGACTTAGGTAGCTATTACGATCGTGAGGCTGGCTACCCGCTTGAAGATATCCCTGTGTACGCTCAAGATGAAGACTTCCAAAACTCAGAAGTGACCACATTCACCTTGCGTACTGAGTATGACATTAGCGATAACGTGCGTTTTTACAACGCAACCCGTGTAGGTAAAACGGAAAACGAATACATTACAACGGGTATGCGAGGCACTAACCGTGACGCGACAGACCCTACTGCTCCAGGTGCTTACACCCTATCGCTAAGCAACCACCAAGGTTGGCAGGAAGTTGACTACGTAACTACACAGTTTAACCTTTTCTGGGATACGGCTTTTGCAGGTATTGATCACCGTTTCGTGTTCGGTTTTGAATACACCGACGAGTCTGTAGACAACGGCGTGTTCAATATGGATTACACCAATCCATCAAACTGTTTAACCAGCGGCCGCCGCGGTGTATCTGAAAGCTATTGCTTGTTAGATGGCAGTGGCAATGAAGTTGAAAACATCAGTGGATTAATGGGCAAAGCCTTCACACGTGGTGATGCAGATGCGCTGTTTGATATTGAAACCTACTCACTCTATGTTATGGACACCTTTGAACTAACCGATGACCTTAACGTTTTCGCCGGTCTTCGTGTAGATAGCTACGATTACACCAATGCAACGTCAGGACGCAGTGGTGATCAGCTTTATGCTTTCGAGGATGAACTGTACAACGGTCATTTAGGCTTAGTTTACGACGTAACTGAAAACGGTAACATCTACGCTTCGTATAGCACGGCAACCAACATAAACGGTGGTGAATCAGATCTTGGTGCTAACTGTGGTTATGGCGGTATTTGTGGTACGCCAGAGCAAGCGTCTCAAGCTGACCCTGAGCAAGTAGAAAATATTGAGCTTGGTACTAAGTGGTCACTGTTTGACGAAAAACTTGTAGCAAATGCAGCGCTATTCCGCATCACTAAGAGCGATGTACACGAGAGTGTAGGTGATGCTTACTCAACGCTTGGTACATTAAACACCGGTGAAAACCGCGTAGAAGGTATTGAGTTTGGCTTAAGCGGTGATATTACCGATAAGCTTAGCATTCAGGCGTCTGCTGCATTTATGGATTCTGAAATTCTTGAGTCATACAGCGAAGATAACATCGGCCTTGCGCTAAGTAACTTCGCAGACGAAAGCTTCTACATTCAAATGCGCTATCAGCCTAATGAGAAGTTTGCCTTTGGTGGAGACTACAGCTATCAGTCAGAAATGTATGGTGGTCAACCAGATACTGCAGCTGGCTATAGCGCTGAAACCGGTGAGTACTCTATCGTAGTTCCTGATTATCAAGTAGTTAATCTATTCGCCAACTACTATCACTCAGAGTCACTAACTTTCCGTGTTAACATTGGAAACTTGTTTGACGAAGAATACTGGACGGCAGCCTACCGTTCTGGCGCCTTCATGTATATCGGTGATGGTCGCAACATTACAGGTACCGTTAGCTACGAATTTTAATGCTAGCATGACCTAGGCAGGCAACTGCCTAGGTCTTTTTATATTAAAAACACTCTTAAAAGCGTTGAAAACATGATTATTATTGATGACTTATTGACGAAAAACGAAGTTGCTCAGTTTCGTCAGCAGCTGACTGATGTGCCTTTTGTTGATGGCAAAAATACGGCAATGGGAATGGCTGCAGGTGTCAAAAATAACGGTCAGGCGGATGCCCAAGATTCGCGTGTTCAACAGCTTGCTAACCTCTTGTTGAGTAAGTTAGGTAACCACCCTAAAGTTATCTCCGCGGCCCTGCCCCAACGTATATTTCCACCTTGCTTTAATCGCTATAGTGAGTCACAAACCTACGGCTATCACGTAGATGCTGCCATCATGCGTATCCCTAACACACCCGATGTTTTACGCAGCGATATGTCGATGACGATTTTTCTCACTGAGAAAGCCGAGTACGAAGGCGGTGAGCTTGTTATACAAACAGGATTTGGCGAGCAGAAAGTTAAATGCGATGCGGGAAGCGCTATTCTCTACCCCTCTTCAAGCCTTCACAAAGTTACACCTGTAACCAAAGGTGAACGTATTGCCGCTATCACCTGGCTGCAAAGTATGGTGAGCGACCAACAAATGCGTGAAACCCTTTTCCAGCTTGACCAAAGTATTCAGTCGCTAGTTAACGCCGGCACCGCAGAGCGAGAACAGCTTGATGGACTTCATCATGTTTACCATAATTTGGTAAGAAAGTTCTCTCAGGTTTAACCGCTGTCAAACACAAGCACTAGCGCGAAAGTTTTCTTAAAAGCGAAATAAAGTCGAAGTCAATAAGGTCTCATACTAAAGGTGTAACGCAGTTGTATATTACTGGGTTTATTCTATGGGTTAGTCAAATGACGTCTTCTTTGAATGCTTTGTTCCGTGGTACTTGAATGAAATACAAAACAGTTTTTAGCGCCCTTCTTCTTATGGCTTGTTCAAGTATGGCATTAGGACAAGATGAGCAAACCGCAACGTTTTCTATAACGCTGAATGATAGCGATGGCGTCCCCGTCGATAACGGCGTGTTTCTTTTTGAGCCTCAGTTCGAGGTAGAGGCGCATCAGATGCCGCACCAAGAATCAGCCATCATGAATCAAATAGATAAACAGTTTGAACCTCACGTACTTGTGGTAAAAGCTGGTACTGAAGTGACTTTCCCTAATGCGGATAACTTGTTTCATCATGTCTATTCTTTTTCTCCCACCAAGCAATTCGAACTAAAACTTTATAAAGAATTTACTGCAGAGCCTTTACGTTTTGAAAACGCAGGTATTGTAGATATTGGCTGTAATATTCACGATTGGATGCTGGGCTACATTGTTGTCTCGGACTCTCCTTATTTTGATAAAACTAATAATGAGGGTGAGTCTTCAATTTCACTTCCTCAGGGTGAATACACAGTCCGTTTTTGGCATCCGCAAGTGGATGGTGAAAAATCGCTCCCTCCACGGTCTATTTCTGTGACTGCCGATACTCAAGTAACATGGACGCTTGATACAAACATAATTAGGGATGACGGATTCGATTCTGGTTTCGGCGACTATTGATGCGGTTTGTCACTCAACCATTAGCCCTACTGTCGTTTGTTTTTTCTATAACAAGCTACGCTGAAACAGACTTTATATTACGAGGAACGTGGGCGCTAAAAGAAAACACGCAAAGCTTTCAAGACTTTGGTCAAAACCACCAGCGCTTCGACGGTGATGGGTTACACCTATCTCAAGCAATTATTTCCACCAATCAGCGTTTGTCTAATAGCTGGACTCTGTCAGGCGTGTTAAACGCCTACAGCGATGGTGAAGAACGGCTCAACTTTTCTCAGCTATACCTGAAATATCGGCCGCTCAGTGCTTCCACCATAAAGCCAGAGGTAAAAGTCGGTGCATTTTACCCGGCTATTTCAGCTGAAAATACTGATATTGCCTGGCTATCACCTCACTTCCTCACTAACTCAGCTATAAACAGCTGGATCGGTGAAGAACTCAGAACCGGTGGCGTTGAATTTAGCGTTAGACAAAATGGCAGACAAGTTCGAAGCAACTGGTCATGGAAAGTATTGGCCAGCTTATTTAAAGGAAACGACACCACAGGTACGCTGCTTTCTTGGCGTGGCTTTGCACTTCACGATAGACAATCGCTTTACAACGATAGAGTGAACTTTCTGCCTATACCGGGCGTTATCGATGAAGATAGGTTGGGTGCGCCTGCATGGACCGAACCTTTTAGAGAAATAGACAACCGCTTCGGCTACTATTTGGGTACGCATGTGGCGTACAAGCGGAGCGCTGAAATACGCTACTACTATTACGATAATAATGCAGATGCGAATATAGTCCAGTCTGACCGCATCTACGCATGGCATACACGCTTTCACTCTCTGACACTTCGCTACATGTATAGCCCTGAATTTACGCTATTTTCTCAGTTGCTGGCAGGCGACACCCAAATGGGTAAGCGTATTGTAGACAACGATTTTAAAAGTGGCTTTGTTGCTGCTGTATACCGTATGACTCCATACACGGTTGCCGCACGTGCTGACTGGTATCAAGTGAATGATAATGACAATTACGCGCTAGACCCCAATGGCAGCACGGGGCGGGCGTTTACCATCAGCGCGGGGCGTAATATTAGCGATAACTTCTCAATAACCGCCGAGTGGCAAATAAACTCGGGCACTCAGCAAAACCTTCGCTTTTTTCAAGACAGCGAGTTTTTTGCTGAGCACTTGTTCCAGTTGGCACTTACGGCCACTTACTAATTAAGCGACTTATCTATTTCTGAATGCTCGGCATCTGTTACTGTGGCACACCAGCGACTTCAATTAAATCGAATGTGGTGGCATCGTCACCTTTTACCATAACCTGACATTGCCCCCAAGTTTGCGGAATATGCCAAACATGAGCCTCGGCCACCGTGAACTTTTCTCGGTGGGAGTCACAGCGAACTTCTACAGTATCAAGTTCACCCTGTATGTTATTAAAAGCAAATTTGTTTCTTACCAGTGTGTGGAACCAACGTCCGTTTTCTCCCATGCTCGCGGGTACCTCAAGGTTTTTCTCAGACGCAATAGATGTTTCAATCCGATTTACGATGGCAGCAACTTCCTCAATACGCGGTTGTTGCTCATGCATTTCTTGAAGTTTGCTGTACGACTTTAAGGCTTCTGCGTAATAGCCGCGCTGTGCATCCAGAAGTATTTTTCTTTGAAGCACGTAAGCTACGTAGTCATCGTCAAAGACCGCATTGTTAAAGCGTTTTTGCCCATTGCTAGAAAGTAATCGTGATAAGCTTTTCGCTTCCCTTTCAATGTCGCCTTGTGCTCCTGCAATCTGTGACTCCAAGCTGAGCAACCAAGTATTCTCGTAACGATTTAGCGTATCCCAACTTGATAGCTCTTTGAAAGCTTCGTCTGCCGCTTCAACATTACCCGCTTTAAATATCTCATCTACGTTTTTATACGCTTTGATAAACTTCCGGGTGGCGCCAGTTTTCCCGCCCATGGAGAAATCCATTTGAACAGCTTGGTGACATTGCTGAGTTGGTTCACCGTCTTTTATTGCTGGGTCATACTGCCATTTTTTAACGGCTGATAGGGCACTGCGTTTGAAAGAAGAGCTTCCGAAAAAATCCTCTACCACAGGATCTTTCACTCTACCTTCTTCATCAATAACGTAGCTCAGCCTAACCCAACCTTCACGGCCTTTTCTCGCCGCTAGAGATGGGTAAATAGGGTCAACGCGCTCTAACGGGGTTGCAGGTTTGAATGCACTTATCCGCGTAACTTCATTGGCTTTCGCCTCAGCTAGGGCTTTCTCTTCAGCTTCATCGCAGGGAATGCTTAATTCTTGCGCCGCTGCCCCAGTGGTATAAACAGAAGTAAGTAACACGGATAAAGCTAATGCCAGCGTCTTTTGCTTAGCTCTTTGCCCGTGTAATTCTTGGTGTATTTTTCGAGCCTTATTCCATTTCTCTGTTTTCGATGTTGTATTAACCATCACGATCATCCTTAATAACGTTTCAGCCTACTGCTGGAATATAGATTATTTTTTTCTCGATGAGTTTTCAAGTGAGGCATCAGGAACATTTTTGATCATCATCTGCTCTTTGCGCTTTGTCATCATTCTAGCCAGTCTGCGCATGCTAACTGTTGTATCCTTTTCGTCCACTATATCGACGCCCAATAAGCGTTCCAGCAAATCTTCTAAAGTCAAAACGCCTTCTAAGCCACCATACTCATCTACTACCAGCAACATGTGTACATGCTTATTGATAAAGTGCTCAAAAGTAACCGATAAAGGCATGGTGTTTAATACTGTGACCATGTCCTTGGCATACTCAGAAAGCGGCTTGTCGGTGTTTCCTCTCGCCTGCGCGACTAACAAGTCAGAGCGCATAACATAGCCGGTAATATTCTCAGAATCACTCTCTTCAAACACAGGTATACGTGAAAACTCAATATTGGCGTGCTTATGGAAAAACGCCTCTACCGTCATCGACTCTGATACTTTAAACAGCGCTGTGCGATGAGTAATTGCATCTTTTACTTTAAGTTCGTGCAGACTCAATAAGCTTTGCAAAAACGCCGCTTCATGATTAGCTAACTGCCCTTCCTGGCCTGACAGTTCAGCCATAGCGTGAAGTTCACTGCGGCTCAGTCCGCGAAGTGGGCTGTCTTCCTTGAATCCCTTAGTCATGAGTTCAGACATTTTTACGAACGGCAGAAGTACGATTGAAAGGTATTTAAGAAAGTATGCCGTTACAGGGGCAAGTGTTCGCCAATAGGTAGCACCAAGTGTTTTTGGAATAATTTCTGAAAAAATAAGAATAAGCAGAGTAAGGACTGCTGAAATAATACCTAAATAGGCATCACCGAATACGGCCGCCGCTTGCGCACCTGCGCCTGCAGCCCCCATAGTATGGGCAATCGTGTTAAGGGTTAAGATAGCAGATAGCGGTGTATTAATGTTGTCGGTTTGCTTACGAAGCAATGCACCGCTGGCTTTGCCATCTTTTTCCAATACTGAAATATACGCAGACGAAACACTCAGAATGACAGCCTCGGCAATGGAGCACAAAAATGAGAAGCCCAGTGCAATGAAGACGTACACAATAAGTAAAAGCATGTAATTATTCCAAGCGTCCCTGTAGGTTAAAACGCGTTTTAATTTAAAGAAGTTGAGCGACTATTATGGATAATAGAGCGGGAGATACAAGCGCTCTGTAAATATCATTTGAGCGCTTAAGTAAGGAAAAGCAATCGCAGAGTTACAGTTAACCACAGCATGCCGAATGCTGCTCGTGGTTGTCGCGATAGTGCTGCAGCTTTTTCACGCCCAACCTCACCATTAGTCCAGCCAACAAGATTGCACATAATCCGTAGATTATCTGAACACCTGCGCCGTGCTCATGAACATGGCTCGTGGTTTTTATCATTGAAGATAATGAAAACGAGGACACTAAGTAGTTTAGTGCGTAACCAAAACCAATACTTGCAGAAATAACGCTGAACAAATACAGCGCAAGAGTTCGAACACCCATTTCTTGTTTTATCATGCCCATGGTTGACACGTTAGTGGCAGGCCCTGCCATTAAAAATACTAGCACAGCACCTGGCGATAGCCCGGCAGCCAGAAAGCCAACCGCTAGCGGTGTAGACGCGGTGGCGCATATATACATAGGAATACCTATAAGTGCCATAACAAGCATGGCGACTACACCATCTCCCCATTGTGTAAGAAAGTCGGTAGGCACCCAGGTTTTAATGGCAGCGGCGAGGGCTAAACCAATAAGTAGCCACACCACAATATCTTCGAGCAGCTTGCCACTTGCATAAGATAATACCTTAGCCACCTGAGATGGCTTGCGCGGTAGATTATCACCATGCTGATGTGCAGAGCCGCTGTCACAGCATTGCGTCTTGTCCTCTGGTTTCTTCGCAGCTTCTGATTTCTTTGCAACCTCTTGCTCTGTCTTGGCGCTGCAACACGATGAAGCGGCTGAAGCAGCTACAGGTTCTCTCTGCACTGTTAATTCGTTGCGCTCTGCAAAAAAACGTACCATCAGACCTGCGTAGATTGCACTTATCACAGCTGCAATAGGCCTCACGATAGCATACAAAGGTCCCAACAAAGCGTAAGAAACTGACACACTATCTACACCCGTCTCCGGTGTAGACACTAAAAAAGATATCGTTGAAGACTTAGAAGCACCGCTTCGGCGCAAACCGAGCGCGGCAGGAATAACGCCACATGAACAAAGTGGCAAAGGCGCGCCGATAATAGCAGCTTTGCTAATAGAGCCAAATGATGCGCTACCCATATGCTTTTCAAGAAAAGAGACAGGCACTAGCTCATGCATCACTCCTGCGACCAGTAAACCCAGCAGCAGCCATGGCGCTGATTCCATGAACAACGCTAGAAAATTTTGCCCTAGTAAAATAATATCTAACACATAGCCTCTCTTGTAACCCTGTCATTAACTGCTTTATTCGCAGATATGCACTACTCGCAGACAAAGTCACGTAGTTCTTAGACGTTATAAATAGTAACAGATATAAAGTATGACAGAAAATCAACAAAACTGATTAGGTCAATTGAAGAGGCATAAAAATGGCCAGTACAAATGTACTGGCCGAATGTTGACTATCTCGAGAGTGTGCTTTTTACGCTCAGAGGCCAACCATGAAAAATCGAATCCGTGCTCATTTAACGAATGAGCCGCTTATTCTTGTGTGGCTTTGTGTTGCGACTCCTTTTTAAGCTTAGACACCACAGAGAAAGCCTCTAGCATTACGAGCACTGAAACCACCAGCACTACTGCGTCTAAAAAGACCAGCAAATAATTTCCTTCTACGTAGTACTCTTTAAGCTTTATCAGGCCAGCAAAAAAAGCCATGATCAATACAAATACCATAGGTATTAGCGTATACCTTGCAGGACGCCCCAGCTTGATCAACATAACCGATATAACTAACAAAGTAAGACTAGCTAAGATTTGGTTAGTCGAACCAAATAATGGCCATATGATCATACCGCCACTACCTGACGCTCCGCCTGCACCAAATGCAAGTAGTAAACAGCAGCCAACCGCCACAAGGGTCGCTATGACGCCGTTTTTCAATGCACCGATAGAATAAATATCGCCCCACTCTTGTATGATGTAGCGTTGTAAGCGCACGCCAGAATCCATCGTGGTTCCGGCGAACAATACAACCATTACCGCAAGAATTGTTGAAGAGAAATCTACTGGTAGACCCCAGCCTTGCTGAATAAGGTTCGCACCGCCAGTAATAAACGCGCCAACGCTACCAGCGCCTAAGTGGCTATAGACTTCGTGCCATTCTTCAGGTGAAGCAGCAAACGCGACGCCACTTACTGCGACTATGGTAATAAGCGCAAGTGAACCTTCACCAATTGCACCTAAGTAACCTACAAAGCGCGCGTCTGTCTCTTTGTCGAGTTGCTTAGAGCTTGTACCCGATGACACTATGCCGTGGAAGCCAGAAACCGCACCACACGCAATAGTAACGAACAGCAATGGAATGAGACTTGGTGAATCTACCGCAGTTTGCGTGTTAAATGCTGGCGCTGTGATATCAGGCATAGCAAAGAAGACAGCACCGTAAAGCAAGAATAAACCAACAAGCAACTGCATACCGTTAATGAAGTCACGTGGCTGTAGCAACATCCAAACCGGTAGCAGTGATGCAATGGCAGCATAAACAAAAAGAATAATTATCCAATTCGCTTTATCGGCCAATCCAAACATGGTTTCTGGCAAGCTCAGTGGAATATAGCTGCCCGCATATACCGAGGCGTAAAGCACAATGATGCCGACAAGACACAAAGGAATAAGACTAAAGTTACGCTTTAACAGCTGTCCGATAATGAGTGCAACAGCAATTGCCATCCATGCAGGAAAAACCGCGTTAGGCTGAGAAACAAAAGAGTTTGCGATAACCACGCCGAAGACAGCATTAACCATCAAGAGTACAAGGAAGATCACTATCATGAAGAGAGAGCGAGAACGTTTACCGATGACACTCTCAGAAAGTGCGCCCATAGATTTCCCTTTATGACGAGCACTCGCCCACAAGGCTCCCATATCGTGCACACCAGCAAACAGAATCGTGCCGAATACAACCCACAGAACAGCGGGAACCCAGCCCCAGTAAACGGCAATTGCGGGACCTACTATCGGTGCAGCACCGGCTACCGAGGTAAAATGGTGACCCCATAACACTACCTTGTTGGTAGGAACAAAATCGACACCATCTTGCATGGTATGGGCCGGGGTTACAAAGCTATCATCCAACTTGAATATGCGGCTCGCAATAAACTTCGAATATACGAACCAACCGAGCAACATTCCAATGATGCCCAGTATCACTATGGCAATAGACTGCATCTTATTATCCTAATATTGTTTTTATAAGGCCTTTAAAATTTTAACGTGTATTAAAGATTAAAAGACCCTAGTCTGTCTTTTAACATTAAACCATTTGTCGCCATGGTTTAACGCTATTGTAAGACTAAAGTCTAATTCGGACGTAGTTTTTTCCGACTCTTCATACCACTTGGCGTTTATTGACCATGCGAAGCCTGTGCAAAAGAAAGAAATAATGCCGTTAATCTCTAATTTTCTAGCAAACAATAAGACAGCACTTTAAATAAGATGCATTCTCGTTTATAAATACGCCTCTTTTTATTAGCAGGCAAAACAATGGCATCACCTAAATTCCACATGGCTTTTCGTAAATATCACCGCTGGCTTGGATTTTTTCTCGCGGGCATTATGGGCGTATATGCTATAAGTGGCATTCTTTTAATATTTCGCCCTACCGATATTTTGAAGTATGAGCAAACCCACACTAAGCAACTTGAGGCGAACTTAACAAAAGAAGAACTGCTGCCCTTGCTAAAGATGAGAGGGAGTAAAGTGACAAGCGAAAACGCAGATGAAATTGTGCTTAATGTAGGAAACTACAATAAAGCTACGGGCGAAGCGACTGTCACGAAGAAAGACTACCCAATCGTTTTGTCTAAAATGGTGAAGCTTCACAAAGCGACCAATAACAGCCCTCTATTTTGGCTTAACATAAGCTTTGGCATAGGCTTGCTGTTTTTTGTGATTTCCGCGTTTTTGATGTTTGTTCCCAAACTACCCATGTACAAAAACGGACTTAAAATTGCTGGTATCGGAGCCATTGTTACCGTGTTAACCGTAATTTTCGGTTCGTAATTTTTGCTTAGATAGGTCTGTGTTATTGTGCTCTTAGTATGCATACTAAATTGTATGCGTACTAGGCCAATTAAATCGTAGAAAGGAAAAAAGATTTCATCGACCTATAGGTGGTTTCCGACTCTGGCGTTTTATAAAAAATCAAATATTCGGCATGAGATAGTCCTTCAAAAATCTCTATCTGCGTAACCCCGCCACTATCGCGTATTGCACGACTTACTCTTACCGTGTCGCTTAAAAACATATCTCGCGTCCCTGTTACCAATAAAGTTGGTGGGAATGCTTCAAATGCTCCGTAAAGTGGCGATATAGCCGGGTCTGTTAGTGCTTTTTTGCCAGCATACAGTTTGGCGGATGCTTCAAGCATCCCATCGTAGGTCACCAACACTTCGTCTATATTCTCGTTTGTATAGAGACTGTCACCGGTTTTAGTAAGGTCGGCCCAAGGCGTACCTGCATACACCCCTTTGGGTAAAGGACTTTTACTGCTGATAAGAGACTGGACTAGTGAAAGCACCAAACCACCGCCTGCCGATGTCCCTCCTACAAATATATTTCCTTCACCAGCTTGGTCAAGTAGAGCATTGTAAACTGCAACTACGTCATTCAGTGCTGCGGGAAAAGGAAACGTTGGTGGCATCCTGTAGTCGACACTGTATACCACAATGCCCAACCTTTCTGCGACAAGCAGCCCTTCTTCTATGCTAGGCAGACCTCCAAAAAGGACGAACGCCCCACCATGAATATCAAGATAAACCATGTCTTTAAATTCAGGGGTAATGGTTTTAGGTGTCAACTTGCGCACTACCACATCATTTAAATTAATAAGCTCAACATCCACGTTAAACTCTTTCTTCATCTTTTTGATTTTTTTCTTTTGCTCGCTATTTCTAGCGTGAACATAGTTTCTCCACGCTTCATTGGTACAAGGCGTACTCGCTATTACTTCTTCTTTAGTAAAGTGGGGAAATGTTGAAATGCTCGCTATCAACGCCTCACTGGCTGCTTGGGGTAAGGGGGGCTTATTATTGTGCATAGGGCTTATAGTAGCTAATGTAGTAGGAATAAATAAGAATGTAATCACGTACATCAGTAGGTATATAATTTTCATAATGAATAAACGCCTGACGTAAACAAATAGCTTACTATTAGAGTTAAGGTACATTAAATGTAAAGCTTAGTATCACAAGCGGCCTCAATTGTTAGCATTAACCTAGATGTAGAAGCGTCTTTTCTAGGTTGCTTGAAAAACTGTGCTAAGTACAAGTTATATCTAGATTGCACTTTACTATGCTAACTTTTAATTTACTCACTACCGTTGAAATAATTACGACTTTTTAAAAGCGAAAGGATACTAGATCGCACGCTTTTACTGAAAATAAGTACATAACCTTAAGGATGAAGATGAAAAGCTTTTCTATACACAAATTACTGTTCTCATTAGGGCTCGCTGTATCTACAGTAACAACTGCTATTGCCGACGATGATAGCCAAACGTCAGTTTGGAAAGTGTCGAAAGGCAATGATGCGGTTTATGTGGGTGGTACGATACATATTCTGCCAATCTCTGAATTTCCGTTGCCCGCTACGTTCACTGAAACCTATGAAAAAAGTGACACATTAGTTTTTGAAGTAAAAATGCCAGATCCCACGGATATAGAAGGCCAACAGAAAATGATGGCAGGGCTCGCCTATGCGGAAGGCAAGTCACTTAAAGATGATGTATCAGAAGAAACCTATCAAGCCCTTAATGCTTATTTAGCTAACTTCGGCGCTACTGCTGATCAGTTAGCTCGATTTAAGCCAGGTATGGTTGCATCAATGCTAGTCGCCATGGAAGCACAACGCTCTCAAATGGCCGGGCAAGGAGTAGATGCCTATTTCATGCAATTAGCTGCTCGCGATGGAAAAGGCAGTGAATATTTGGAATCGTTAGATTTTCAAATCAGTATGCTAGCAAATATGGGAGCCGGTGAAGAAGATCGCCTTATTTCTGAAACGTTAGAAACCTTACCAGAGCTAAAAGACATGCTACAAAGCACTATTAAGGCATGGAGAAACGGAGACACTGAACAAATTGATGAATTGGTAGTAGACACATTCAAACGTGAATCTCCAGCTTCGTACGACGATGTTTTTACTAAGCGTAATCGAAACTGGCTACCTCAAATCGAAGCCATGTTTGGCGATGAAGACCAAGAATTTGTTTTAGTTGGTGCAGGCCACCTAGTTGGCGATGACAGTGTTATCGCGCTATTAGAGGCGAAAGGCTACAAAATCGAGCAAATGTAGGCCAGTATAAGCCTATAACCATTATAATTAAGCTAGGTATTATCCTAGCTTTTTTATACCTAATCTCCCTCTAAATAGACCTTATCTTAAGTCTATTTTAAAATGCTTTTTCAATGATATACACTTAACTTACACACTTAACGAGTTAGGGCAAGATAGGTCTATAAGGTATGCAGGGTAAAACGAAAGGCTTCACTCTCATTGAGTTAATTATAGTGATTGTTGTTATCGGTATACTTGCTGTCACCGCTGCGCCTAAACTTTTAAATATTCAAAAAGACGCGCAGGCAGGCGTACTCGAGGGCTTAAAGTCAGCTTTAGTCGCTTCTTCAGATATTGTCTATGCAAAATCACTCCTTGAGGGTGTTGAAGGCCGCGCTGATACCACCCTATCTTCAGGTATTCGCGTACGCTATGGCTATCCTTACGCAACACAAACGAATTTAAAGCTTGTAGCAGACTTCACCGAAGACGATTGGAAATTAACAGGCTCGGCCCCTGAAGTTATCTTCACTCTAGAAAGGCAAACTAGCGGCTTTAGCAATGAAGAAATTGAAGAAGACGACGTATGTAAGCTTACCTATCGTCATCCCAATCAAGGTGAGAAGCCTACTATAACCGTCAATAACTGTAATGCATAACACAACCTTCGCGCAGTAATAGCAGAAACTTCTCGCGCTTTCACACTCTCTTCTAGAAGCTTTCATATCACGCAGACTAACGGGCGTGAGTTTATGCCCTTGAACCCCTCCACCGCATAGATGCAGTATCGAAGCTTTTTCATAAAAGGAAGGATAGATTTGCGGCGAGCTCACTCCTCTTTCCAAAGCTTTCTGTTATGCAGATTGCGAAGGGAGTGCAGCCCCAGGCGAAAACTGATCGTAGCAGGGACGTGGTGTCGGAGCTCTAACATAAAAGCTGGGATGGGTTTACGGCGTATTTCTCCCCTCCTCTTCAAACTTTTTGCTATGCATCAAAAGGGAGTGAGTGTATGCCCTCTGAAACCCTACACCGCAGGGATGCGGTGTCGGAGCCCCCATGGATGGGTTTACGGCGTGTTTCGGAGGGCATACACTCACTCCCTTTCCGAATCG
>NZ_JAZETN010000025.1:0-34057 GCF_036864475.1 Alteromonas sp. S005
GTGCGGTTTTTTTAAGTTTATTTATGTGTCACTTAGCTATTATAGATAGATGGCAAAAGTAACTGTGTTTTATTGAGTAAACGTAACTGAAAACGTCACGGGTACAGTTGTTGTTATACTCTTAAGCCCTGCAATTTTTTGAAGCGCAGCTACGCCTTCAGCAAGGCCGAAAGATTCGGCTTTGATGAGTGTGGGAGCAGTAGTGGATACAGTTAGTGTATCGTCGTTTACTTTACTCGCCTTAATAGAAAATGATGTAGGAACGGCCTTTCCATGTAACATCAAAATGCCATCCACTTTCCCGTTAACAACTTGACCCGCTTGCAGGTTCATCATCGACTCAGGTAAGTTAGCTTCAAACTTAGCCTCTGCAAACTTACTCACGTTAAACAGCATCTCTTGCATTCGCTGATTGCGAATATCAATTGCTGTATTCACTGACGATAAGTCTACCGCCACGGCAAGTTTACCACTGTCAGACAGCGAACCATCAAAGCTATCAAACTTATGTACTTCAGTAACTTGTGCATTCTTAGTTGATAAGAAATGTAGTGCACTTGTCTCGCCGTCTATTGACCAGTCGGCTGCGGCAGGGAATGCTAGCCCACATGCGAGCAATGCTGCAGATAACGTGCGAATACGTGTAGTCATCATAGGTTACTCCTTTTACTTTTGGGTTCCATCTGGCTTGATTTAACCAATGCCAGAGTAATATGGCCCAGCAACATTACTACGCTATTATACGTAGGTTTATTGCACTGCGCTAAGTAAATAGTACGCGCTAGTGCTGATGTGGGTTTACGAAGTCATCATACTGGACTACGTCTTGCCATGGCACCCTTTGATCGCCCATTACCACAAAATCTGGGTTCTCTAGCGAATGACGCTGATTGTAAGTAAGTGGTTCAAAGTTGGCCGCGGCGATACTCCCGCCAGCTTCAGAGACAATGCACTGCGATGCGCCAGTGTCCCACTCGCCAGTAATACCAATACGCATAAATACGTCAGCTTTGCCTTCGGCAATAAAGCAGGCTTTCAGTGAGCAGCTTCCCAATGGAAGCGTTTGATATACGCGCTTGGCGCACATTCTGCTGAGGACTTTTTCTCTTGACTGGCGACGGCTAATCGCAATCATAACCACACTATTTTTAGGGTCGTCTAGCTTGCGAACGTTTATTGGGTGATCGCCATCAGGGGATGACTTAAACGCACCTTTGCCCTTCTGGGCATAATATAACGATTGCCCTGGAGGCCAGAAAATAACGCCGATAGTTGGCTCATTGTTCTCTATTAAGGCAATGTTGACCGCAAAATCCCCGCTTCTGGCGATAAATTCTTGGGTGCCGTCGATGGGATCGATCAACCAGTATCGTGGCCAATGCTTTCGCTCTTCTAAACTTGCGTGTTTGTTTTCCTCTGAGAGGATTGGGATATCAGGCGTTGCGATTTGTAAGCGCTTGTTGATGATATCGTTTGCTAAATAATCTGCGCTAGTAACGGGAGACTCATCGTCTTTTTGATAAGCGTCAAACTCACCTTTATCGTATACCTCTAGCACAGCTTCACCGGCTTCGATGGCAATTTCTTTCGCAAGTTCTAGTAGGTCGGCATGGGCGTCATCGGGCATTGTTTATTGTTCCTTAAACCACTTTTGAGCTAAAAACAGCGCGGCTATACAGCGTGCTTCTACAAAGTCTTCTCGTGCAAGTAAAGCATCTGCTTCGTCTAAAGGCCAGTGAATCACCTCAAGAGGCTCAGGCTCGTCGCCTTCAAGTTGTTTTGGATACAAGTCGCGAGCCAAAACAATAGTCATATTGGCGTTAAAGAAAGTGGGCGCCATACTGACCTTATGAAGCTCTATAAGATCGTTCGCCGCAAAGCCCGCCTCTTCTTGTAGTTCGCGATTAGCAGCTTCAATGGCAGTTTCGCCAGGGTCTATTAAACCCTTTGGGAAACCTAGTTGATACGAATGCGTGCCGGCAGCATATTCGCGAATTAACACCATGGTGTTTTCATCAAGCATAGGCACTATCATTACAGCACCCCGGTTTCCGCCCGCCATCCGCTCGAATTCACGGGTGGCGCCGTTCGAAAACTCAAGGTCTAAGCGTTCTACCCTAAAGAGTTTGCTTTGCGCAACGATTTCACGAGAATGAATGTGTGGTAACGGTTTGTTCGGATCAATTTTTGGCATGTCTCTCGCTACAACTTTGTTATCATACTTGTATACAATTTCTTAGCTTACTTCATTATAAGGAAAATCGCTTGCCCTTTCTGCCCTGGAATGAAATAGAAACTGTACTGCTAGATATGGACGGTACTTTGCTGGACCTTCACTATGATAACCAGTTCTGGCTGCACCATTTACCTAAGCGGTTAGCTCAGATAAAAGGTATTTCTGAGGCCGAGAGTCAAAAGGAAATGAGCGCGCGATATGAGTCAGTGTTTGGGCAAATTCAGTGGTACTGCTTAGACTACTGGGCTGAAACTCTTGCAATGGACTTAGAAAATGAGTTTATGCCGCTGAAGCGAGAGTTGGCGCACTTGTTAGCCCTTCGCGACGATACCATTCCCTTTCTCGATGCGCTTCATGACTCAGGTAGGCAGGTAGTGTTAGTAACCAATGCGCATCCAAACAGTCTGGCACTTAAAATAGAGCACACCCAACTTGATGTGCACATCGACAACCTTATTTCTACCCATGAATTTGGCGTAACCAAAGAGTCTCAGCTTTTGTGGGAGCGACTACAAAAGAGAGTGCAGTTTGATAATAGCCGCACCTTATTTGTCGATGACTCGCTGCCTATTTTGAAAGCGGCACAGACGTACGGTATCAAACATTTACTTGCTGTCGACAACCCTGATAGTACCTTGCCAAATCGCAATATTAGCGAATTCCCAGCGGTACGCGATTACCGTTTAATGTTAGAAGATATCAAGCAGAACCCTGTTGGTGCTGTTTGACCGGACATTTTAAAGGACAAATGCAAATGGTATCTGACACAATTTTTGTAGGCTCGCTAAATCCGGTAAAAATAAACGCTGCGCTCAATACACTTTCCGACACACTAGAGCACGATTTTGACGCCCAGGGCATGGCTGTGCCAAGCGGCGTGCCCGACCAGCCGATGAATGAAGATGAAACGCGCCTGGGTGCTATTAATCGGGTGAAGGCCATGCTAGCTCATCATCAGGGCGGCCTTAATGACGCATGGTATGTGGCAATTGAAGGTGGGGTGGATGTATTTGAAGATGGCCCCGCGACCTTTGCCTATGTGGCGATTTACCATGAAGGCCACTGGTCGGTAACACGAAGTGCGAGTTTGCCCCTTCCAGTGAGCGTTTATCAGGCGCTACAGCGTGGCGAAGAGCTTGGGCCGGTTATGGACAAGCTTTTTGATACGGTAAATATAAAGCAAAAAGGCGGAGCTATTGGGCTACTGACTCTAAATCATGCATCGCGTCAAAGTGTTTACGAAGTTGCGTTGACTCTTGCGATGGCGAAGTTTCATTTTCCAGACTTATATACCGACTAGTCAGGCTAAGTTTCCTCTCACCAAATTAGCCATTACAAAACGCAGCATATAGGCCCTTGGACAAATGTGACCTCTTGAGGGCCGCCTCTTTTTTCCTGAAGTGTTCGCTCTGAAATCTTTACTGCGATAGGTAATCTTTTCTAATTCCAGTTTTATTCTCAGTTTCCATCTTTGCTGTTAAATTGTCTTATGTTGCTGAATATATTGCGAAAAAAAGTTTTTTGCAATTTGGCTTTCTAGTTGCACCTTTAATTTAACTAACGGATTAAGGAGAGTGACAATGAGTGAGACAATTAATACCTACAACCCTGCTACAGGTGAAAAGATCGATCATTATCATTTGATGTCAGCAGAAGACGCCGAACAAGCGGTAACACGTTCTCAAGAAGCATATTTGAACTGGCGCCGAACGTCATTTGAAACTCGCGCTGATTTATTCAACAACCTTGCGGATTTAATGGAAGAGCGCATTGACGACCTTGCTAGTCTAATGACCCGAGAAATGGGTAAAGTAATGGCGCAGGGTAAACAAGAAGTGCAGTTGTGTGCTCAAATATGTCGTTATACAGCAGAGCATGGCGCATCATTTCTA
Source organism: Alteromonas sp. S005 (assembly GCF_036864475.1). Lineage (NCBI taxonomy): Bacteria > Pseudomonadati > Pseudomonadota > Gammaproteobacteria > Alteromonadales > Alteromonadaceae > Alteromonas > Alteromonas sp. S005. Next base: position 4,129 of record NZ_JAZETN010000025.1, read on the forward strand.
GAAGACGAGCACCGCATTTTTGAAGGTGGTCGTGCGATTATTACCTATCAACCTATTGGCGTTATTCTGGGCATTCAGCCGTGGAACTTCCCGCTTTATCAGGTTATTCGCTACAGCGTATCGAACATCATGGCAGGTAATACGACAGTGCTTAAACACGCTAAAAACGTGTTTGGTATGGCACAAGCCATCCAGCAGATGTACGAAGATGCTGGTTTCCCGAAAAACGTATATCAGTCGTTGTTAATTGATGGTGGTACGGCAAGCGATCTAATCAAGCATAAATACGTGCGCGGCGTTACCTTCACTGGTAGTGATGAAGTCGGTAAACAAGTTGCGAAAGAAGCTGCGAGCCTTTCTAAAAAGACCGTGATGGAGCTTGGTAGTAATGATGCGTTTTTGGTACTCGAGGATGCTGATATCGATCATGCGGTAGAAATGTGTATTCAAGGTCGCGTAATAAATAACGGTGAAACTTGCGTAGCGGCTAAACGTTTCGTAATCGTGGATAGTGTTTATGACGAGTTTAGAGACAAGTTCGTAGCGCAGTGTAAGAAGCTTAAAGTGGGTGACCCAACGGATGAAAACTCTGACCTAGGCCCTATGGCCAGAGAAGACTTACGAGATGAACTTCATGAGCAGGTGAAAAAATCAGTAGAAGCTGGAGCGAAACTTACCCTGGGTGGTGAAATTCCAGATTCTAATGGCTACTTTTACCCTGTTACTGTGCTTGAAGACGTATCATCTGGCATGCCGGCGTATGATGATGAACTGTTCGGCCCTGTTGCGTCGTTAATTCGAGCTCGCGACGATAAACAGGCGATGGAAGTCGCAAACGATTCGCGCTATGGCTTAGGCGGCGGTATCTTTAGTACTGATACTGATAAAGCTGTTGCCCTAGCGAAAGATGAATTTGATACCGGTATGGTAAACATTAACGGGTATTCTCTTGCACAACCGAACTTACCCTTTGGCGGTGTGAAAGACAGTGGTTATGGCCGTGAACACGGTGGTTATGGTATGCGTGAATTCGTAAATATCAAAACCATTATGGTAGCAGAGAACGCTGCGGAGTGATCACTAGTTAAATATAGCTTTTAGCTAGGTAAAAATATCAGCTAAGCAAAATAAGTCACTACAAATGGGCACGTATTACGTGTCCATTTTTGTATGTCCTCTTTTCTATTTCTCTTTTATATTTACATCCTTTCTCGCCTACTACTTAGCCTCCATTGAATAATTTTGTGACCATATCAGGTCTTTTCCTTTGATATGAATGTATAAACCATAAAAAGTGACAAAGGATGGTGGTGATGAAGATTCTACATAGAGCGGTAACCGTTTTAGGATTAAGTGCAGACAAAAAGGGCCGCAACAGATCCATTAGGCGCAAGATGCTTAACAACAAAGCGTATACAGGCTCGTTGACCATTCTAGTTGCTACTGCTGCGCTGGCGCTTTCCTCTGCGGCATTTGCATCGTCTAGTGCGTTGCTTCATGCATCACTGCAAACTGATGTATTACCTCAACCCTCCTCTAAACAAACGAATCATGTAAAAAGTGAGAGCAAAAACACAACTTCTATGGCTTGCGGTAATGTCTCAGTGCAGGTGCTGGGGTCTGGCGGACCTGAATTGGATGATGGAAGAACATCTAGTGCTTATTTGATCTGGGTAAATAATAAAGCCCGCGTGTTGGTAGATGCTGGCAGCGGCAGCAGTGTTCAGTTCGGCGCTGCTGGCGCGTCATTTGAAACCCTTGACGCGATTCTACTTTCCCACTTACACACCGATCATTCAGCAGATTTACCCAGCTTCGTTAAAGGTGGCTATTTCACCAATCGCGAGAAAAATTTATGGGTAATAGGTCCAGACGGTAACGGAACTATGCCCTCAACTAACGCCTACGTAATATCGCTCATTGGCGAGGAGGGCGCGTTTAAATATCTGTCTTCTTATACAATTGATGGGAAAGACGATTACACAATATCGACGAAAAGCGTTGCTAGCGCCACACTAAAGAAACCCTTTGAATACGCAGTCAATAGTGACATTAGCGTTCAAGCTATGTCGGTAAATCACGGGCCTATACCAACACTTGCGTGGAAGGTTAAGGCTAACGGGTGTGAAGCGGTATTTTCTGGTGATACTAACGATAAAGAGGGAAACCTATCGCGCTTTGCTAAAAACGCTGACCTTTTAGTGCTGCATAACGCCATTGACGATAATGCGGGGCGCGTTGCGAAAAATCTGCATATGACACCAACACAAATTGTTGATATTGCCACCCAATCTAAAGCAAAGCGCATTGTACTGTCTCATATTATGAAGCGCAGCGAATCGGGCTTAGACGCGCTTACCGAGGCTATTACAGTCGTAGCCGAAGCTCGTGTGTACGCTGCTCAAGAATTGATGAATATCGAACTGCTTGATGACAACTAGCCGCAGATTTAAGTCAAAAACTTAGCTATGGTAGTTTGTAATAAGGGGCTTGGGTTTTGCGGGTATAACGTTGAGTAGAATGGGGTTATCTAAAAAAATGCAGAGCGTTTGGCTCTGCATTTTTAATTTGGGTGTGCTTAACTCAGGCTAAGTCAGTCAATGCTTAGCGCAAATAGCGCTTTGTGTTAACCGCGCTTTTAACTGTCCTTTCAAGCGTACTTTCAACCGTACTATCAACCGTACTATCAACCGTATTTAGCTTTTCGGGTATTTAAAATTCTGTTCTATTTATTACTGAGGCGCAAAAGGCAGCGGAATAGGCGTGCCGTTAACGCTGGCTTTACCGTCTTTGAGCTCCAGTTTTGTCTCGTAACCCTTTTCGGTTTCTTTTATCAAGCCTTGCTGAGCAAAGGTGCTTAACATCATTGGAGTTTGCTGCTCTACTGCGGCTTCGAGTTCTTCTGCTGACATGTTTTGCGCTTGTGGTGTTGCCATTAATTGACCCATCATATAACCAGACGCTACGCTTTGCGCAAAAGCCTTGTCAGCGACTATTTGTGCATCGGCCATGAGATGGGTTACCCAATAAGCCACATCTTCCATGGTACCGGGCAGCGCATCAATGCCTACTAGCTTAGTATTTGCATGGGCAGTAAACGAGCCTTCAGGCAACGTTGCTTTAAGCGTGGTGATGTTAAGTTCGGGCTCGGCTTTAAGCTGAGGCAGTAGGTTTGCTTCGATAAACTCCATCATTTTAGCGGGTACTTCTTCAGAAGGGACCATTAAAGACGTGTTGCTAAAATCCTGATAAGCCTTGATGAAGTCTACGTCTAAGTTGTTTAGGGCAACACCTAACACCATATCAGAGGCTTCAAGTTCTGGCCCCTTGACACTATCAATGGCGTATTCTACGTACACATTGGCGGTATTGTTGTCATCATCAATGTTAGTGTCTGTAATCAGCGCAATATTTTCTAGCTGCACCGTAGCGCCCGCTTCAAGGCCAGATACTTCCATGGTTTCGATGAGTGCTTCTACTTTAGATTCAAATAACTCACCCTTGAAAGCTTCCATCATGCTGCCGTCATAGGCTACATCCATAGATAAGTTAGCCATTTTCATCGAAAACTCATCGGCGTTGATGCTTAGCGATTCGCCCGAAGATGTATACAAGGTTTGGCCCCCATCTGGCTTAGCTTTACCTGTATAGCCAGAAAATAGCAGGGTAAAGCCTTCTTCTTCATCGGTTGCGCTAAGGGCGGGAATTACATCTTCATAGCTTAGGTCGCCAAATAAACCAACTACCCCTTCATTGTGATAAATGGGCTGTTGCGCATCCCATTGAACATACTCTCTCAATTTATCGCCATCAACAAACACCGTGTAGTGAACGCGACCTAATCCTACACCGTCGCCGAAGTACACCGGGCCGTGATGAGCGACCAAAGTAGCGGTAATGTTGGGGTTTTCGTCTAAAGGCATTTCTGCAGCATCGACATTTTGCGCATTAAAAAGCGCTTGAAAGTCGATAGCAAGTTTGACTTCTGCTTTTGTTGAGAACCAGCCTTTGTCGTATGAAAGGACTTCGGCTGAATACACAGCCTGTTCGTTAATTTCGTTTATCGCTGCGTTAATATTATCTTCAACGCTAGAGCCGATAAAATAAGGGGCAATACCAAGCGCAACTAAAGTAACGCCAGCGCCAGCTAAAAGTGGTTTGTTCATTGTACAATCCTTTGTTGAGTGTGTTTCCTAGTGCCCTGATTTAAAAAATCAGGGCACGCTCTGTGTTAGTAATTCTACTTCGCAGGTTAAAGCTTTATCGGGATATACCCGCTGCTATTAGGTGTACCAAATAAGCGAGCCGCTTGATGTACTTCGTTGGGTAAGCTTTCGTCGGGTTTAAACTTACCGCTAACGCGGATATTTTTCATGTTGGTAGGAATGACCACGTCCATAGATAAGCTTAACAAGTTAGGCTCGCTCACCATGATGCCAATGTCTTTCCCTTCGCAACGAAGTTTCGCTGAGTAAGTACCGAAATCAATGGGCCCTTGAGTTCCCGCAACCGTCGCGTTTAACCAATCTCCTGTGCCATCTAGCGACTCACACGCTGGGCCAAATGTTAGGTCATTTAACGAGACTTTGAAGCGTCCGCCTGCATTTACCGGTAAGGGTAGGCGAACTTGTGCAAGTACTCTATCTACAGGTAGGTACAGCGTAAAGTTCTCGGTATTAATTGTATCTTGGCTGAAAAGCCCTGTGGTGACAGGCCCTTCAAACGCGATGTCATTTTTATCGCGAATATTACCTGCTTTGAGGTCTAGCTTAACTTTGCCCAATAACATGTGAAGTGGGCTGAGTTCCCACTTTAGGTTGTTAACCGGCAATCCGCTAACCACTAGGGTCTGTGCTTTACCAGAAAATAAGGTACCGCTTACTCCGCTTACTGAGACGTTATTTGGCAGTGTTACACGACCAATAACCTGCACTGCGGGCATATACGCAATAGCAAACAATAGGAAGGCAAGAATTCCGCCTATGATCCAACTAACTTTCGACTTCATGCTTTACCTAACTGTAGTCGGCGAATTTTGATATAGCCCGGCGCATCTGCTTCAGCTATATCGGCTTGAAGAATAACTACGCCCATGTTTTCCATGGCTTTAAGCCATTCTAGCACCGCATTAAATGGCGCTTGGTCTACCCATACTTGCAGTTCATCACCTTGAGGCTGCATACGGGAAATAGCAATATCATGTTGGGCAGTTGTTCGGTTCACCGCTTGCGGTAACGACCCCGAAAACGCCCGTTTGTTGCCCGTGCTACGACGTAACTGCTGAGCGCGTGCACCGCTGTCTTTTACCCAAACTAGAAGCGACTGCTGGTTATCAAGCAGTTGTTTTTGTTTGTCTAGCGCAGCGTTGAGCGGCGACCATACTGCAAAATAAAACAGTGCTATCACTATCACCACAGCAGAAATGAGCACTAATTTTTGTTCCCGTTCAGTGAGGGCTTTGTATTTTTCTAAAAGCGCGTTCACAACGTACTCCTTACTGACACTGTACCCACAACGCCATTGTCACGATTATTAATTGCACCCTGTTCAACCACAAAACCCGCGTTTTCAGCGCTGCGTTTAAACTGCTCTAAGGCTTCAAAGTTTTTGCCTTGCGCCTGAATCCGAATTTCTGTGCGGGTAGCGTCGAATCGCAATGTTTGCGGCTTAACGTCGGTGGCTGAAAAAGCCGGTGCTAGCTGATCTAACATAATAAGCATGGATGCATCACCACCGCCCTGCTCTAGCTTGGCAAGCTCGCTTTGCAGCTTTAATCGCACGTTGCGATAGGTACCAATGTTTGGAAACCCAGCTTTAACTGCGCTACTTATTTCACTGCTAAGTGATTGGTTTTGCGACTTCAGCTGATAAAGAGTAACGCCTTTATCTATTAAGCTGGTACACAGTGCAAGTACAGCGAGTACAGCAGCGACACGCCACTGACTTAGCACACCGCTGCGCTTACGTTTAATCTTGTACTCGCCTTGGCACAAATTAAAGCTACTTTGCATGGCTTCTTTGGCCAAGACTTGCATAGGCAATTCAAGTGGGGCCTGTGCTTCTTCAATATTCGGCAGACTGCTTAAATCAATACCTGCGTAATTCGTAATGGTCACAGGTGCTTCTTGCTGCGCAGTGAAGTGTACTAATGTAGGAAGCAGCCAGGTTTGTTCGCCTTGCACCCCTTTAAATTCGTCCTGGCGAACCAATAGTTGCTCACCTAAGGTCAGTACCGACCAGCCGTTTTCTGTTACTGGAACCGCGAGTACATCAGGAATAATGGTGTCGCAGAATAGCTCTGCTTCGCTCAGCCAAGCTTTCCACTGCTCCATTTTTTCATGGCTAACCACAGCGACAGCTTGGTTGTCACCGCGCTTGGGGCCAATGGCGAAAAACTGCTGGCTAATGTCGGTCGCCAATTCGTCTTCTAGCATAAATGGAATTGCAGAGATAATTTTACGCCCAGCTTTAGGCGGTAGCTCTACCCATTTAAGCAGTATCTCACTGCTAGGTGCTAAAGCGATGACGCTTCGCTGACCAGCGCGCTCAGTGAGCGTAGATAAGTCTTCTGCACTAGGTAGTTCACCAGAAGCAATGATCTCGTCTTCAGATTTTGAATAAACGAGCCAGCTTATCGGGTCGGTATAGTTGGCGCCTAAACGCACCAATAATTGTTCCATTAATAGGTTCCCCCAAACTCGCGATTCACAATGCTTACGCCACTATCGGCGCTTGCACGAAACACGGTGGAAAGCTTAAAGGTTGCTTTGTTGTATTGTGTTTTTGTATGCAACATAAAATATTCAGTTTTAACTACAAACCAATCTTGTCGAGAGCTTGTTAGGTTTAGCGCTTGAATAGACGGCTCATTTAAAAATGCATTCTTATCATCCCACCCATTTTGCGGGCGGCTGCTGAGTAAACTCGCAGCTTGCTGAATATCAAGCCCCGTTAGGCCTGCTAACAGTGGTGCATCTTCTTCTTCTAACGTGTTAACGTTTATTTTCAATTCACTGTAATCTGGGATCACGCAAACTAAAGGCATTAAATCGTCTAGCCACGCTGGTGATACTCCGTTAATAATACGCAATTCACTTTTTGATGCCAGTGGTCCGTTGGCCGCAAGGTATGGAAACTCTCTTGACTCATACTCGCTGTCTTCTGCGCCATAGGGGCGCATGCTGTCATCTTCATCTACCCAATCTGCTAAGCTGTCACGCAGCGTATCGGCGGTAAAGTTGTCTAACCCATCAACGTTTAGCGATAGCAGCATGGTGTGAAAGGCTTCCATAGCTTCTGTGGTATTGCTTGACGCGCTGTTTGCGTTATTCGAAGTACTACCCGATGTTATCGCATTAAGATTAAAGCAAGCTTGAAGGTCTTCCAAATTAGCCGTTAAGCCACCATTTTCTAACGGATAGCTAAATTCTTGTGCCCAAGGTTGGTCAACAGAAATAACCTCAGGGCTTTCTTCTATCAGGGACTGAATTGACTTGCGCGCAAAAGCTTCGGCACCCATGGCGTACCAGTACGCCTGATTATTGTCTTTTAAATTCGTAGTGCGCTGTACTTGTAGCTGTAGTCGCGTGCCCATTTCTGTAGCCAATACGGCCACCAATGCCACAATCATTAGAACAATCATCAGCGCTACACCCCTTTGTTTAGCTTGTGGGCTAGACAGTTGGCGCATACACGTCGCTGTTCTATTGCGCTTATGATTTTTTAAAAGTTGTGTTTCTGTGTTTGGCATTATGACGATTCACCCGTGGTTAAGGTGAACTCCCTTCTAATTTTGCCAAAGTCTTTACTTACAAACTCTATTGCGACTGCCCGCGGTAGTGCCGTACCTTTGTAGTTTTCACTCCACGACAGGTCTTCGTCTTCATTTAACGAACCGCTGTTAGCTGTGGCAAGAAATTCGATTTTAAGGCTTTCTATATCTTCTAACAGCACACGTACTTTTGGCTCATAGCCGATGACATTATCCACATAGTTGCTGTAAAGACGTTCTAACTTGTTTTCTTGGAGCCTGTAGGCAACGAATTGTAGAGTACTTCTTGGCAACATTAACTGAGGATTGTGCCAACCGCCTCGCACAAAACCAATACCATCATCATCGCTGTCGTCGGTTTCTCCACCGGCCATTACCACATCTTGCTTTTCACCGTTTACACGAGTCGCGCGGGGCACTGCTTGTTGAAGATCTCGTTCAATGGTGATCATGGCCCGCTGTAGTAATTGGAGCTTAGCAAAACGCTCTTCAGAAATATCATTGCTGTCGATAACGGTGGTAAGCAAGCCCGTTGATGCCAGCCCGATAAGGGTAAATATGGCCATGGCAATCAGTATTTCTATAAGCGTAAATCCGCGCTGCATACTAGTTCCCCGCCGTTGGCTTAGCCACAAAAGTGGTGACCGATGTCACTGAGCTTTCGTAGCTTTCGTCTTCGCCTACCGAAACGGTAACGGCACGTAAGTCGTTATCGTTGGTCTTCGCGACGGTTTGTTGCCAGAACCAAGTGCGGTCAGCCATCTCCATCGTGCCCTTTAAATTATTCTTTGGAGGCCAGGTAGTATCAAGTTGAAGCTGGTTAAGGCGATTGCTCGCTACCCAATTGGCAAAAGTGACAGACTCTATTTGTCCAACGCTAGATAAATGCTCGCCAGCGGCTTTAAGTACCGCTGTGCCTGTTAACGCAAATATAAGCAGGGCCACCATAACTTCAAGTAGGGTTAAACCACGTTGATTATGGGGTTTGTTAGAGGCACCGCTTGTTTTGGATATACTCACCGTGGCTGTGCTTATAGTAGGCGTTTTCATAGTGGGCGCTTTCATAGTGGGCGCTCCAGGGGCCCTTCAAGCACTAAAGGCGGTAAGTCTTGGTTTTGCAGGCTGAAATAGACAGGGTCGTCGCCTTCATCGCCTTCGTAGTTAAACGATACGGTAAAGGGCGTGATCTCGCCGCTCGACATAATCAGCACTTGTGGTGGAGGCAGCTTTTTCTCTTCTTCGTTACCTATTTCTACCCCTTCGTCAGAAACACTGAGGTTTTCGTCGAACAAGTCTCTGTCAAAGAGTCTATCTTCCACGTCCCACGGTAGGTCGTTTAAATTTAACGTGAAGGAAAAAGGTTCGGGTAACGTGTAGGGCTCGTAGGTTTTTTCCCCTTCAATACGCTGCCACTCATCATCGTCGTCTAAGTAAACGAAGTAGTATTCGTTTTTGTCGGCTTCAAAACGTACACCCAGCTGTTGTTGATTTAATACCGCGAAGTCGCTGGCCATATCAATAATGACCTGTAAGCGTTGGGCTTGGGTCTTTAATAGGTCTGACTTACTTGCGCCGAAGGCGTTAAACATAACGTAACCTGCTGCCAAGCCCATAAGCAGCAGTACCAGCATGACTTCTAACAAGGTAAAGCCTGCTTTATAAGCCGATGTACTGCCGCGGTAGCGCATATAGGTTAGTTCAAGTATTCGTTGATGTTCCAGTTACCAATGTCGTCATCAGTTCCCGGTTCACCGTCTGGCCCATTAGAGAAAATATCCACTACGCCAAGCTCTCCTGGGCTGATCAGCGCATATGGGTTGCCCCATGGGTCTTCAGGCAGACGCTTGATAAAGCCGCCTTCAGGATAGTTACGTGGAATAGGGTCGATAGTAGGTGCCGTAACAAGCGCATCTAAACCTTGTTCTGTGGTTGGGAAACGGTTGTTGCGTAGCTTGTACATTTCAAGCGCACTTTCCATTTGCTGAATGTCTACTGCGGCTTTTTTAAGCTGCGCTTCTTCTTGGTTACCCAAGATTTGTGGTGCAACCATCGATGCCATAATACCGATGATAAGAAGTACGACCATGACTTCAATCAAACTGAAACCAGAACTGCGATTAAGTGTTTTCATTAAATATTCACCATGTTGTTCAATGCTAAAATTGGTTGCAATATTGCCATAACGATAAACAGGACAATACCCGCCATCGATACAATAAGTAAGGGTTCAAATACCTTAAGTGAGACACCAATAAGCGCTTCAAATTCCCTATCTTGATTATCTGCAGCGCGAGCTAGCATTTGCTGTAGCTCGCCAGACTTTTCACCTGATGCAATCATGTGCATCATCATTGGCGGAAACATTTTCGTGTTGTCTAGCGCGGCGCGCAAACTGGAGCCTTCTTTAACGTTCACTGCCGCATCGGCTACTTGATTTTTAATATGCTGATTTTCAAGCACATCACCTGAAATACGCATCGCTTCAAGTAGCGGCACTGCACTGGCACTTAATATACTTAAGGTACGAGCAAAGCGGGCCGTATTTAAGCCTCTTGAAACTTTGCCTATTAGAGGCAGGGTTAAAAGTGCTCTGTGATAGCGCAGCTTCATGTGCTTTTGCTGCAGTACACGCTGAATAATAACAATAAGTATGCCTATGCCAATTAGCATAAATAAACCGTAGTTCTGAAGCCATGTACTTACAGAAATAAGAAACTGTGTGATGCCCGGCAAGTCTTGCCCCATGTGGTCAAACTGGCCAACAATTTTTGGCACTACCACGGTTAAAAGCAGTAAGACGATACCCATTGCAAAGAACAGCATTAACGATGGGTAAATCATCGCTTGAGTAATTTGGCTGCGGGTTTGCTGCCTGCGCTCTGTGTAATCGGCCAGTCGGTTAAGCACGGTATCAAGGTGACCGGATTTTTCACCAGCTGCAACCATTGCGCGGTATAGTTCGTCAAACACACTAGGAAATTGTGCAAGCGCGTCGGCAAGGCCGTGACCTTCCACAACTTTACTGCGCACCGCCATCATCATGTTCTTCTGGCGAGGCTTTTCGCATTGTTCAGCAACCGCTAGCAGTGCCTCTTCTATGGGAAGAGCGGACTCTACCAGCGTAGCAAGTTGGCGTGTAAGAAGCGCTAAATCCGATGCTGAAATACGCGGCTTAAACAAAGAAAAAGAAAAGCCTTTGCCTTCGCTTTGCGAGCGCTCTGCAACTTGCTCTACTTCTAAGGGGATTAAGCCTTTTTCGCGCAGCTGTTGGCGTACCTGACGTGCGTTATCGCCTTCAAGTACCCCATTTGTATTCTTACCGCGGGCATTAACCGCTTTGTAAGCGAATGCCGCCATCTAGTCTTCCCTCGTTACTCGAAGCACTTCTTCTAAAGAAGTTTCTCCAGCTAGTACCTTGCTGCAGCCGTCTTCACGGATGCTTGGAGTAGAAGTTCTGATGTAGCGTTCAATAGCTTGTTCGCCCACGCCCTCGTGCATCATTTCACGCACTTTTTCATCAACTAATAAGAGCTCATGAATACCGGTACGGCCACGATAGCCAGTTTGATTACACGCTGCGCAGCCGTGCGGTTTATAGATGGTAGTCTCGCTTGTTGCGCTCTGACCCAGTACTTCAAGCTCAGAAGCGTCTGGTGTATGTGGCTTTTTGCAATCTGGGCAAAGAGTACGTACTAGTCGCTGTGACAGTACGGCCAATAAACTCGAAGACAGCAGGAATGGCTCAATCCCCATGTCTTCTAAACGAGTAATAGCGCCTGCTGCAGTATTAGTATGCAGCGTAGACAGTACCAAGTGACCGGTTAAACTGGCTTGAACCGCAATTTGGGCGGTTTCTATATCGCGAATCTCACCCACCATTACCACATCAGGATCTTGACGCAAAATAGCGCGGAGTCCGCGGGCAAAGGTCATATCCACACGAGGGTTAACCTGAGTTTGACCAATGCCTGGTAGGTCAAATTCGATAGGATCTTCAACCGTTAAAATATTTCTGTCTCGCGAGTTTATTTCGCTAAGACCTGCGTACAGCGTGGTACTTTTACCAGAGCCTGTTGGGCCGGTAACCAAAATAATGCCGTGGGGCTTTCTAATAAGAGACGAAAAATGGTTTCGGTTTTGAAGCGTCATGCCCAAATCTTCTAGATTCAGGCGCGCATTATTTTTATCTAGTAAACGCAGAACTACGCGCTCACCATGACTCGAAGGCATGGTAGAAACACGAACATCTACAGCACGACCGGCGATACGAAGCGTAATACGACCATCCTGAGGCACCCGTTTTTCGGCAATGTCTAATTTTGCCATCACTTTGATACGGGACACCAACATAGACGAGAGCTTACGGTTAGGACGCAAAATTTCGCGCAAAACACCGTCTACGCGGAAGCGAACAACAAGCTGATTCTCGAAGGTTTCAATGTGAATATCCGACGCGCCTTCTTTTATCGCTTCGCCTAACATGGCGTTGATAAGCTTGATGATAGGCGCATCATCTTCGCTATCTAACAGGTCTTCAGTGTCAGGCAAGTCTTCGGCAAGAGCGAACAAGTCGCTTTCGTTGCCAAGGTCTTCCATTAGTTGTTTAGCTGCAGAACTATCGCGCTGAAACGCGCTAGTCAGTAAGTTTTCAAACTCGTCAGCGGGTATGGTTTTAGGTACAAACGGTTCCCCGTAGAAGCGCCGAACTTCGGCGAAAACGTCAAACGGCGTATTCTCGGTAAAATACAAAACTGCCGGCGTCTCGTTGGTTTCCAGCAATACTTGGTTGCGCTTTGCAAAGCTAAACGATAGTTGCTTAGGACCGGCCTCATCTTCGGGTAAACCGGCCTCTTCACCCATAGCTTCTAGGGCCTCTTCTTGAGCCTCCAGCGCTTGAGTAAGTTGTTCATCCGCCATACTACTCGTTACCTTCTTTTTGTTTCTCTTTCTCTAGAAGATATTCTTCAAATGAAGGTGGTAGTTCTAGTGCATTGTTCCACTCAGGCATACTTGGCGTTTCAGCCGATGGCATTAGAGACACGCCTTCTTGCTGACGCTTCAGCTGTAGCGCACGAATATAGTTGTATTTACGGTGACTGATTGAATTCATCGTAGCGCCATCGCGTACAATGGTTGGTTTCAAAAATACCATTAGGTTGCGCTTGCGCTTGCTGGTCGATGTGGTTTTAAACAAGTGACCAAGTATCGGAATATCACCTAACAAGGGTACCTTAGAGACGCTTTCTTGTACGTCCTCATCAATCAAGCCGCCCAGTACAATAGTACCGCCATCGTCAACGATCACGGTGGTTTTGATTTCACGCTTGTTAATTGAAATATCTACTGAGGTTGCACCGCTTACGCTCGACACTTCTTGTTCGATAAGAAGCTGAACCGCGTCGCCTTCGTTAATTTGAGGCGTGACTTTTAACTTAATACCCACTTCTTGACGGTCGACCGTTTGGAATGGGTTAGAGTTGTTCGCGCCTGTAGTTGTACCTGTAATAATGGGCACTTCCTGACCTACAATGAAAAACGCTTCTTCGTTGTCCATAGTGGTAAGGTGAGGCGTGGCAAGAATATTGGAGTTGGTGTCGGTGCTAACCGCTTGTACCACTGCGCCCCAGCCATTTTCGATAACACCGGCGATTAGACCGTTAGCGCCACCAAGTAAGCTTGCAAGTGCAGTAAAGTCTCCTTCGATAGTGTCCGTTGATTCAACCACTTCACCGTTGGCAGTGATGTTTGTCTGCGTGGTTTCTCTATCTTCAGCCTGTCGCAGTGCTACGGCCAAAGAGCCGACGCCTATAACGCCGTTATTGAACTGTGTGCCGCCGCCCTCTTCCGAGACCCACTGTACACCTAATGTATTGCCGTCACCCTCGAAGACTTCAACGATAATGGCTTCAACCTGTACCTGCGCACGACGAATATCCAGCTGACGTACAACCTCTTCTAAAGAGCGCATCATATCCGGCTCTGCGGTAATAACGATGGCGTTAGAATCTTCGTGTGCGTCAATGCTGATTTCGCGATTTGAGCTTGAGCGACGTGATGTGTTAGCACTGCCTTGCTCTTCTGCTTGAATGCTGGCTGATACGCCTTGGAGTACCTTAACCAGATCTTCTGCTTTTGCGTAGTTAAGGAACAATACGCGAGTGTTGCCGTTAGACTCAAGTTCTTGGTCCATGCGCTGAATAAGGTTAATAAGGCGCTGGCGGGCTTTAACGTCGCCACTTACGATAACCGAGTTAGTTCTATCGTCAGCTACCACGCGAGGCTCAGACTTTGCACCCGTATTCGCTTTGCCTTGAGACTTATTAATGCTTTCGATAATTCGCACCATTTCAGATGCTGACGCATAACGAAGCTTTACGATTTCGACTTCTTCATCGCCTGCGCGGTCTACGCGTTCAATGATTTCCACAAGACGGTTCACTACCGCCGCACGGCCTGTCAACATCATAACGTTTGATGGGTCGTGACTTACCACGTTACCGCCACCTGCTTGGTCATTAAGCTGTCGCAAAATAGGCGCAAGCTCACGCACTGGCACGTTATATACTGGTACTACGCGGGTAATAAACTCATCACCGTCTTGTTGTGCGCCTTCCACTACTGGAATATTTGAGGTTTTCGCGTCTTTAGAGCGTACAACTTTCAAAATACCGCTTGGCATTTCAACCACAGCAAAGTCGTAAACTTGTAGTACGTTAAGGAAGAATTGATAGTACTGATCTTCATTGAGCATATCGTAACTACGTACGCTAATTTTGCCGCGTACGTTTGGATCGACAATAATGGTCCGCTCAAGGTTCTTACCAACAATATTGATGAATTCATTGATGTCAGTATCTTTGAAATTAGGCATGTATTCAGCGGCAGTCACCGAGAAACACAGAAGCGCCGTACACATAGCTGTGCCTAAGCGAGATAATAGTTTATGGCTAGTGCGCCTTTTCATTCTAACTTCCTTCATTTCCTAACATGTCGATGGCTGAATTGCTTGTCAGTTACGTGCTGACCTCTACACAAACGCTTACTAGTAAAAAGCGAGCCGTTACCGTTTTAGTTGTTGTTACGCCTCGGGTAAATCTAAGTAGAGCGTGGTTAAACTGCCATCTCGAATAATCGTTAATTCTATATTTTGTGCGTTGCGTAGCTCAGACAAAGCCTCTTGCGATTGTTGCAAGTCGGTAAGGTCTAGCCCGTTAATTTGGTTAATAACATCGCCAGCCTGAAGCCCGGCCGATTTGAATAATTCAGGCTCTTTACCAGGACTAACCTGGTAACCAATAAGCTGGCCTTCCTCGGTTTTCGGCGATATCGAAATAAAGTCTGTAAAGCTAGCTGGCCGCTCACGAAGTGCCGCAGTTGCCTCTAATGCTTCTTCGCTAAGCTCAACGGTGTCTTCTTCTAACTCTTCTGGCTCAGGTCGGTTTCTTGCCTGCATCTCACGGCGTCTATTCGCTTCATCGTAGTCGATGCCGTCTAGCATAAGGGTCTCGTTTCTTACCCCGTTTTTGATAATGACGCGATCGTTATACACTTTCTGGAGTGTAGCATTCGTACCTTCAATTTTTTCGCCTAAACCATATACCGCTTGGCTTCCTCGATTTTCGATGATAGCCGTACCAGCCTCTTGCTCTGAACTTGCTACCACACCCGTTAAGGTAAGGTTCAAACGCGTTTCAGGGGCGTCAGTTACTTCGGCTACGGGCTCAGCAGGTTTAGCTGCCGCATTACCAAATAAATTCAGCTGTTGTATTTTCGCTATGTTGACCCCACTTTTGCCTGATGACGATGAAATAACCGGAGCACGGCTTACTGTGGGTGTCGCAGATAGTTGAGGTTCAGGTATAATTCGCCACACGAGTTTGGCAGCAAATGCAATTAAATACAGGCTAAGCAGAACCACTACTATGGTATGTAGCTGTTTTTGATGCTGGCCTAGATAAACAACCAGAGATTGTGGATTGGGTTTATTGAATGTCATGCTGCCACTAATGGTACTGCTTTATTATAATATAGTGAATTTTTGGTTAACCGCGCTTTAGCAAACCCATAATAGCCTAGTAAAGGTGAGGGTCAAACACTAAAGCCGCACCATTACGAAATTATTACATGAGCCAATCGGAAAGTAACAATACACCACAAAATGTTAGGCTGGACAAGTGGCTATGGGCTGCAAGGTTCTTTAAGACGCGCGCCATTGCTAGAGACATGGTGCAGTCGGGAAAAGTCCAGTACAACGGGCAACGGGCCAAACCTGGTAAACATGTAGAGCTTGGGGCCATGGTTAAAGTTCCCGCGGGATGGGATGTTCGCGAAATAAAAGTGCTAGGCTTAAGTGACAAGCGTTTGAGTGCGCCATTGGCACAAGCACTTTTCGAAGAAACGGCTGAAAGTGTAACAAAACGTGAAGAAAACCAGGCTGCACGAAAAATGAGCGCTTTTCACAGCCCTAAACCAGATCATAGACCTGATAAAAAGCAGCGACGACAGATTATTAAATTTAAGCAGCAATAGTGTGCTGCTCAACAGGATCATTTATGAGCGATTTCGATAAATTACACCGCTTCCTATTTACCCAAGCTAATGTTCGAGGCGAGTTAGTGCGCCTTGATGAAAGCCTTAAAAACATAGTGCATAGCTATGAATATCCAGTGCAAATTCAAACTTTGCTTAGCGAAATGGCCGCGGCGACGTCTTTGTTAACGGCAACGCTAAAGTTTAAAGGTGAGATTTCACTTCAAATTCAAAGCAAGGGCCCGGTCAGTTACGCAGTATTAAACGCCACGCACGAGCAAACATTACGCGGAGTAGCGCGTTGGGATGAGACGCTAGATACGCTGCCAGATACTTTTTCGGAGCTGTTGTCTCAAGCGGTGCTAGTGATCACTATTACACCAGATGAAGGCGAGCGTTATCAAGGTGTAGTAGCCTTAGATAAACCGTCTCTTGCTGAATGTATTGAAGGCTACTTTGCACAGTCAGAACAGCTTGCAACTAGCGTGCACCTAATGACAGACATGAGCAATCCTAAAAATGCGAAAGCGTCGGGCGTGTTATTGCAAGTATTACCTACCGATGCAAGCGCAACTGACGTGTCGCAGGCCAATGAATTTGCACACATTTCAAAAATTACCGAAACACTGACCAAAGAAGAGATGTTCTCTTTGCCGGTAGAGGACATTTTATACCGTCTCTATCACCAAGAAGACGTGGAAATGTACCCGGCAAAAGACGTATCGTTTGCATGTTCTTGTTCAAAAGAGCGCAGTGCAGAAGCGCTTCGTCATGTAGAAAAATCGGAACTTCACGCAATTATAGCGGAAGAAGGCGCGATAAAGATGAACTGTCAGTACTGCCACGCAGAATACCGATTTGACAGTATAGACGTTGAAGCCATTCACAGCGGCAACTTTGGCGTATCCTCTTCAAATCAGTAGCTATTTGTATTTGGGTCAATCAATGATTTCAGGCGTAAGCCACATAGCGAATCATGACATCTACACAAGCACCACAGAAAAAAGCACTTCTTATGAGGTGCTTTTTTATGCTAAACACACCCAGGAATAATTATCATACTTCACTTGTGGTCAAAAAGTGTTCAGTAGTAAGTGTTTAAGTTTTCAACGACGTGTTGTCGGCTCCTTTTTTAACTTTAATCGAAAGCTTTCATTTCGACTTTCAAAAAAATTTACACGTTTTTTATTTTGAAATTCATCGATCATTAAAGCCTCGCTACGCATATTTTATGCATTTATATCCAAGGAAAACGCTTTTACTGTAATTAATTTACAATATTTATGAAATCTCAACGTTTTAAATAATGATTATATGTCTTATAAATGCGCCTAAGCCCTTATTTACTTTACACTCGAAGAGGTGATACTTTTTTGAAAGTGCTTTTGAAAAATTACATATAGGGTAACAGCCATGACCGCAGCAGCCTCAATTCAAACGGAACTGAAAGTAACGCCACTTACCGATCTGCCAAATGCAGAACTTATCGAACGCGCCGTATTACGCGGTGAAGGTGTATTAGACAAAAACGGCGCGCTAGTCGTTGAAACCGGCAAACGTACTGGCCGCTCTCCAAACGATCGATTTATCGTTAAAGAGCCTTCAACAGAAAACGACATCGATTGGGGCAAGGTGAACAAGCCTTTTGACGCTGACAAATTTGATGCGCTGTGGGACCGTGTTGAAGCTTACCTGTCTACCCAAGAACACTTTCTTTCACACCTTCAAGTGGGCTCTGACCCTGAACATGCTTTGTCGCTTGAAGTAAGAACGCAAACCGCGTGGCAGCACGTTTTTGCTCGTAACCTCTTCATCATCCCTGAGCAGTGGAATGTTAAAGGTGACCAGCCGTGGCAAATTTTAAACGTACCTGGTTTCACCTGCGAACCTGAGCGTGACGGCACCAACAGCGACGGCACAGTTATCATCAACTTCGCTAAAAAGCGTGTATTACTTGCTGGCATGCGCTACGCGGGCGAAATGAAAAAAGCCATGTTCTCAGTGCAAAACTTCCTGCTTCCAGCAAAAGACGTGCTTCCTATGCACTGTTCAGCGAATGTGGGTGAAGAAGGTGATGTTACTTTGTTCTTTGGCCTTTCAGGCACTGGCAAAACCACGCTTTCAGCGGATCCTAAGCGTTTCCTAATTGGCGACGACGAGCACGGCTGGGCACCAGGCAGCGTATTTAATATTGAAGGCGGTTGTTACGCTAAGTGTATCGACCTTTCTCAAAAGAATGAGCCTGTCATTTGGAATGCGATCAAGTTTGGCACTATTTTGGAAAACGTAGTGCTTGATGATACACGCACACCAGATTATACCGATACATCACTAACCCAAAACTCGCGAGCTGCTTACCCACTTTCACATATCGAAAAGCGCGTTGCAGAAAACCGTGGTGGAGAACCTCGCTCGGTCGTATTTTTAACCTGTGACGTAAGTGGCGTATTACCTCCCGTTTCTGTACTAAGCGAAGAAGCTGCGGCATACCACTTCCTAAGTGGCTATACAGCGAAAGTCGGCTCTACGGAAATTGGTTCTACTAGCGATATTGAATCAACCTTCTCAACCTGTTTTGGTGCGCCTTTCTTCCCGCGTCCGGCAGGTGTGTACGCAGAGCTTCTGATTAAGCGTGTTAAAGCGTTTGGCGCTAAGGTTTACTTGGTCAATACCGGTTGGACGGGCGGCCCTTACGGCACAGGTAGCCGTTTTGATATCCCTACTACGCGCGCCATCATCGATGCGATTGTATCGGGCAATTTGGCTGATGTTGAAACTCAGCACATTGACGCGCTAAATCTAGATGTCCCAGTTGCCATTGAAGGCGTAGACAGCAATTTACTTGTGCCGCAAAACACATGGGCTGACAAAGAGAAGTACAACGAATACGCCGCTAACTTAGTTAACGACTTTAAACAGAACTTTGAAAAATATGACGTTAGCGACGCTATCGTTAAAGCCGGACCGGGTAACTAACACTCGGTCCGCCCCTTCCCAACGTTCATCACACTCAACGTGATTGATGTTTTGCCCGCACCGTGTTGCGGGCTTTTTTGTATTGTTGTTAACAAATTTAACATTATGAATACGTATGTTTATTTAAGTTGAGCAAGGCACTGGCTATCATTCACCCTACACAAGTAGGCTTTAATTAAGCGCGCTTCGTTGATTAAGTGCGGTTCGCTATGAAGCATAAAAAAGGTTTTGAGCATGATAGACAGGAAACAGCGTATAGCACTTGCATGTGCTGGTTTGGCATTTTTCTCGGTAAATACGCTAGCCGAAGTTCAAATAGCAACACTCGAAAATGCAACGCTAAATATTGATACGGATACCAATGACTTCACGATAAGCGCGTTGCACGATAGTGGCTTTCAAGTAACCTATCTTACTGATGACAGCGGCACGCCTTACGCAAATCTACCGTCTATGGCGCTTCCCGAGCCCGCGTTGACTGATGTTACAAACAAAAAAGCTAATGATGTAGAGCTTTTTGAAACTGCGACAACCCTAATCTTAAAACGCAATAATATTGCAGCGCATGTTGATAAGGCGACGCACGCTATCAGTTATTCTGTTAACGGCAAATTTGTCGCGAAAGAGCAAGGCGGACTAAGTATTTCCAGTAACGGCGTCAGCCTGTCGTTCGCGCTAGATGAAAATGAAAAACTCTATGGTGGCGGCCAGCGCGTTTTGGGAATGGACCGTCGTGGTCATAGCATGCCGCTTTATAACAAAGCACACTATGGTTACACCACCTCTTCAAACCAGATGTATTTTGGCTTGTCGGCCGTGATGTCTTCAAAAAATTACAGCGTATTATTTGATAACACCGCTTCTGGTGAGCTAGATATTGGCAAAACGAACAGCGACGAGTTGCTATTCAAGGCACAAGGCGGCCGCGCCAGCTACATCATGGTATTGGGGGGAAACCTGGAAGATACGGTAACCTCTACTGTAGCAGTAACGGGAAAGCAGCCGCTTCCACCGCGTTGGTTGTTAGGTAACTTTGCGTCTCGCTTTGGTTATAAATCTCAAAACGAAGTGTTGGAAGTGGTAGATGCTTTTAACAAACAAGATATTCCTGTCGATGCCGTGGTGCTAGACCTTTACTGGTTTGGCAAGGATGTAAAAGGGCACATGGGTAATTTAAGCTGGGACAGCGCCACCTTCCCAGAACCTGAGAAAATGATTAGCGAGCTACGCGATCAAGACGTGAAAACCGTGCTTATAACCGAGCCTTTTATTCTAACCACATCAAAAAAGTGGAAAAGCGCCGTTGCCAATAATGCTCTTGCTCAAAATGACAGGGGAACGCCTTACACCTTCGACTTCTACTTTGGCAATACGGGCCTAGTTGATGTGTTCAGTGAAAGCGGCCAAGGTTGGTTTTGGCAATATTATGAAAAACTTGCTGCGCAAGGTGTAGCCGGCTGGTGGGGCGACTTGGGCGAGCCCGAAGTACACCCTGATGATATACAGCACAATTGGAGCGATGCAGGTCTAGAAAATAACACGGTAAGCGGTGCAGAAGTTCACAATGGTTATGGTCACCAGTGGGCGAAAACCGTGTATAACAATTTAACCTCGCTACAGCCTGACACGCGCCCGTTCATACTCATGCGCTCAGGTTTTTTGGGCAGCCAACGCTACGGTATGGTGCCTTGGACCGGAGACGTAAGCCGAAGCTGGGGCGGGCTTAAGCCACAGGTAGAATTAGCACTTCAAATGAGTGTTTTTGGTATGGCGTATACCCATTCTGATTTAGGAGGCTTTGCCGGAGGCGAAACCTTTGATCCCGATCTCTATACCCGCTGGCTTCAGTTCGGTACCTTTTCACCGGTATTTAGGCCTCATGCTCAGGATAATATTGCCCCAGAGCCTGTTTTCCATGCCGACCCCGTGAAGTCTATTGCGCGCAAGTTTATTCAGCTTCGTTACGACATGCTGCCGTACAATTATTCATTGGCGTTTGAAAATGCACTGAACGGGACACCGCTAATGCGCCCATTAGCCATGGAGTATAGTGAAAGCTCATGGTTTGAAAACGCTGACAGCTATTTATGGGGCGACGCGCTGTTGGTGTCACCGGTGACCCGCCCTGATCAAAGCCAATGGACGACAGCTCTTCCTGAAGGCATTTGGTTCGACTTTTTCTCCAACACCAAATACCAAGGCGGGCAAACGGTAGATTACCCATTAACCCAAGACAACTTCCCTGTATGGGTTAAAGCAGGTAGCTTTATGCCCATGTCAAAAGGGCTTGATCGTATTGAGCAATTTAATGCTCGCCAGCTAGAGATACATTACTGGCACGACCGCTCTGTAGCTTCGTCTTCTTACACCTACTACGAGGATGACGGTAAAAATCCTGCATCGGTCGAGAAAGGCTTGTACACCACTTTACAGCTACATTCATCAGTCAATGACAACGCTGGGTTAACTCTTTCTCTTAGCAGCGAAGGCAGCTATATCGGTATGCCGAAACAGCGCAACATCAACTATGTGGTGCATGGCTTTAGCCAAAAACCTTCACGTGTTTTAGTAGACGGCCATAGTGTACCAGTAGCATGGGATGAAAAAGGGAAAACGCTTTCGCTTGCATTTAACTGCGACTATCAGCAGTCTGTTAAAGTTGTGATCATGCGATAATGTAAGTTGGGCTCATAAGATGAGAAAGGCCGTTGAATTGTCTTACTAGGCAGTTTAGAAGGGCTCACTTTCTAAGTTAAGGGCACTACCTAGATTGTGCCCTTACAAGTACATCCGCTGTAATCCAACTTATATGAACTGTGGAGCCTAAATGAGCCGACTTCCCGCTACCATTGTTATCTTTGCCGGTTTTTTCTTAATTGGTAAGTTATTTCTCCTATGGGGAATACTGCTGCCAGATATTGCCGCTGATCTGCAGATGTCTGAGGTGGTCAGTGGTGCTTTGTTCTCGCTGTTTTCGGTGGGCATGATGTTAGGTGCTGTAATTGGTGGCAAGTATGCCAGCCGATTTGAATACATGCCCCTGCTGGCCACCCTGTTCAGCGTCAATACGGGCCTTTTGCTCGTGGTTTCTATTTTATCATCTTGGCAATGGTTTCTAGTGTTAGCTGTATTAATCGGTGTGGTTAGCTCAACGATTTTTACTATAGGGCATACTCTGATTGCGCGAATGTACGTTGAAAAGCGCTTTACTATGATGGGCTTAATGGACTTTATGTTCAGTCTAGGTACGTTTGCCGCGTCGTTTTTTGTAACACTGTTATATCTTATTGAACATAACTGGCGCTTGCCCATTCAAGTGGTAGCTGGCGTGATGATTATTCTATCCTGCTATACCTATATTGCTGCGCGGTCGCAGGCAAAAGTCAGTAAAGATCAACCAAAACAGCCGAAGAAAACCTTGGCATTTGGCGTAATCATCAAGCAGCCAGTTTTTATATTTTTAACTTTGCTCTCGTTTGGCTATGGAGCGGTAGAGTTTGGTAACGCTAACTGGTTTGTGAGCTATGCGCAAAACGGCTTAGGCTTTAGCGGCGAACAATCCCGTAATTTACTCGCGTGCTTTACCGCGGGAATGGTGATAAGTCGCCTGACCTTTCCATTTCTGCTTCGCTTTGTATCAGTCCACCGCATGATTGTACTCATGGCCACCGCTTCGCTTGCTGGCGTTTGTTCACTTAAAATGATGCCGACTCCCTATGGCATAGGCGCGGGTAATTTATTGCTAGGCTTAGGGCTAGGTGGGCTTTTTCCGCTTGCACTGTCTGCGGCAATGAATATCGACAGCGACAACGGCCCTGTGCTTTCTGGCATTGCTATTATCGGCAATGCCACTGGGGTACAGGTAGCTTCGTTTTCTACTGGGCTTTGGGCTAATTTTGCACCCCTTACCACGGCATTTTGGGTGATCCCATTGGGTGGATGTGTGCTGTGGCTAGCTTCTTACGGTTACAGTAGGAAGATTAAGTACCACAGGAGCTGAATAGGTTGAGAGGGCTAGCTAGTTGCAATGAGTTTAATCTCAATGGCAAGTGGCAGCGCGTTAACAGCGAAAACCTATAGCGTTAATTCTTTTGAGGCAGCTCTGAAAGGTAGGGTAAGTAAAACTCTGCCACTAGCCCTTGCTGCGGGTGGTTTCTAAGCGACACTTCGCCATCGTGAGCCTCTACTATTCTACGAATAATGGCAAGCCCTAGACCAGAGCCTGACGAGTTACGCGCTTTGTCACCTTGTGCGAAGGGCATGAAAACACTGCTGAGCTCTTCTTCGGGAATACCTCGCCCGAAATCACGCACTTTGCAGTACACGCGTTTTTCGTGACGATTATAAAAACTGCTAATGGCGATTTCGTCAGAGCCGTATTTAAAAGCATTTTCAATGAGGTTGTCGATGACTCGTTTCATTGCAATACGGCGAAGTGATAATGGAGGGATGGCGTTAAGCTTTAATTCAATATGGTGTTTATCATCTAAATGCCGTGCTTGCACCAACTCAGCGATAATAGCGTTTAAATCAGTTTCTTGTGTGACTTCTTCTGTGTCATAACGTGCATAGTCAATGAACTGGTCAATAATGGCATTCATATCCTCTATATCATTTACAATGCCGTCTTTTATCCAATCCTGATCTTCTGGCAGCATTTCCGAAGCAAGGCGGATGCGAGTGAGCGGAGTGCGCAAGTCGTGGGAAATACCTGCGGTCATAATATTACGGTCGTTCTCAAGCTGCTTTATACCCTGATTCATACGGTTAAAAGCACGCGTTACCTGGATCATTTCCGTACTGCCTTGCTCGCGAAGCGGCGCGGGGTGCTCACCTTTACCCACAGCAATTGCTGCTTTTTGTAAGGCTGATAAGGGCCGCGTCATGCGCCTTACAAACAACCAGCCACCGGCTACGCTCAATATCCCAATTACCATTAAATACATAGTCAGTGGGGAGATATTCGCCTCGTTTAACCCCGAAATGGGAATAGAAATCCAGGTGTCTGGATAGCGAATAAGAGATATCCATACAATGTAGGGCGCATTCTCGTCGCTAGCTTGCGTGGTTGTGCTTATGCGCACATCGGCCAGCTGCCTTAGCTGTTCACTTACCTGCGTCGATATGTAGCTGTAATAAACAGCGCTTTCTAAGCCGTTCTTTCTCGCCACGCTTTCATCGAAAACTTGCACCTGCGTTTGCTGAAAGTAGCGTTCCCGTGTTTCTTGATTAGTCACCAGTAAATCATTGGCCAGCACAGACTTAACCTGTGTGGCTAATAAGCTATTAATTTGCTGGTAGCTGGGCTGAATAAAGTAGTAGGTGACCGAGATGTAGGACACTATTTGGTTGATAAGCAACAACACGCCAATGAGCATGACGGTTTGACCAAATGCACTTTTGGGAACTAAACGCATAGCGCACCGTCTGCTGTGTAGCTCATAGGTGGCTAAACTTGCTCGCCGTCTGGGACAAAAACATAGCCCAAACCCCATACGGTCTGAATGTAGCGCGGGTTGGCTGGGTCATCTTCAAGCATTCTACGTAGTCGAGAAACTTGAACATCAATACTGCGCTCAAGGGCGCTGTAGTCACGGCCTCGTGCTAGGTTCATCAATTTGTCTCGTGACAAAGGCTCACGGGGGTGAGTAACCAAAGACTTTAATACTGCAAACTCGCCGCTTGTCAGAGTCAACGGCGTATCGCCTGCTGTCATCTCACGGGTGGCGAGATTAAGTTTGTAATTGCCAAACTCCACAATTTGCACGTCTTTAGAAGGCGCGCCCGGCGCTTCGCTGCTGCGTCTGCGCAATACTGCTTTAGCGCGTGCTAAAAGCTCGCGCGGGTTAAATGGCTTTGGTAAATAATCATCTGCACCCATTTCAAGGCCAATAATGCGGTCAACTTCATCGCCTTTTGCAGTAAGCATTATAATGGGCATGTCGTTTTCTTGCTGACGCAGACGGCGACAAATAGACAAGCCATCCTCGCCTGGTAGCATTAGATCTAAAACCATTAGGTGAAAATTCTCGCGCTCAAGCAGTCTATCCATTTGCTCTGCGTTAGCAGCACTGCGCACTTGGTAGCCTTGTTCTAACAAATAGCGCTCTAATAGGCTGCGCAGGCGCATGTCATCATCAACAACGAGAATTTTAGAGGTTTCCTGACCCATACTCATACCTTTCGTTTTACTTTTGTTTCACTATAACCACAAGATGTGAAATACAAAAGCGAGAAAAGCGTAAAAGGTAAGGGATGATTGTTACAAATAATGTCTAAGGCGGATAGGTCGAGAGAAGGGGCGGGTTGCTCACCCCTCGCACATTGTCTCTTATCCGTTTTCCTTATTTACCAACCATAATTCAGTAAGAGCGTGATCACTCGTGAAATGTTGGGTATTTAGCTTATGGAATACTAATTAAAAGTGACGACATTAAGCGCTTTAGTATTCGCCGTACCGTTAAGTGTTTCCAGATATAACTGTGTTATGGCGTCAGTGCCCTGGTGCGGCTGTTCGAAGAACTGGTCGCTGACTTTTGATGCGAAGCGCTGCCATGCACCTGCGTATTTCGCCAAAAAGGCCTCATGCCCCCATTCCCCTTGGCGCAGTTTTACGCGAGCTGGTGCGAAGAAAATCTCTGCATTAAGACGTTTGGGGTTTGGCTTTTCTTCGGCTTTCCAATCTGTAGCACCAATTAAGGTTACTTCGCTAAAGCTATCGCCAAGCAGCTCGCTGAGGTTATTAATTAGCGTGCCGTTAGCTGCAAAATCAAGTAGCCAGTAGCGCAAGTCGCTATTGTCACTCGTAAGCGAAGATAGGTCATCATAGCTATACACTGCATCGTAGCAGCCAGATGCTTTGACCATATCCACATTAGACTGAGAGGTTAACCCAACCACCTTATAGCTGGCTTTGCGAGATGCTTTTTGATCTTTAAGTAGTTGCGCCGTTCCCAATGCAGTTTTACTTGAAGCGCTAGATAGCAGCAAAGTCTCGCCCTGCGCTTTCTCTGCAACATAGTCATCAAGCACAAACGAGGTCATATAAAGGGGCCTGAAATTTAGCTGCCATGCTTCACGGTCTTTGTCGTAGCCAGGGTCCGCCGCACAGCGCAGGTATTGGTCGTAAACTGGGCTGATGCTTTTGCGCATTTCATGTACGTCTGAAAACCCGTGTGGGGCGACTTTTCCGGCCTTTATTACCCAGTGGCTCGCCATGGGTAGGTAACCAAATACCTTCTCGCCCTCTTTAATATCAGGATGACAAGACGCTTTGACAGTGGCAAAGCCCCATACGGGTACTATGCCAAAGCCGTTTGGGTTAATACCATCGTCATTACTTTGTGGTGGAAAAAAGCCCCAGTAGCCCATTTTAAAACCCAATGCCGCGTAGGTGATGTTATTGGCAGAAAAGCCGAAGCTGTCGGTTTCCAGCAATACTTCGTCTTGCTGTAAATCGCCTACGTTTATATCGCATTGAACAACTTTAGTGTTGGTAAGGTCTTGCTGATCTATCCAAATTTGCTGGCTTTGAACTGTAGTCATAATAGGTGCCCGACGGTCATAGAACTGGGTTAAGAGGCCCAGTTAAAAAGCTTAGTTAAAAAAAGCTCAGTCAAAAAAAGCTAAGCAGTTATAAACCTAGATTGACGCAGGGGAATAGCCATTACGACTTAATGTTTTAAATATATGCCTATAGAAGCAGTGTATACAGCCCGCTGCTACTCGTCGGTACTAAGCCAATCCATTTGATGGCCGGCTCGTCGTTTTTTATTCAAAATATCTTCAAGCAGCGGAGTTAGGATAAGTTCCATGGCCAGCGCTATTTTACCGCCCGGCACAACTAACGTATTGATACGTGACATAAACGACCCGTCGATCATTTGAAGCAAGTAAGGATAATCGACATTCTTCATTTCACGTCTAAAGCGCACTACAACAAAGCTTTCATCTTGGGTGGGAATTTCCCTGGCGCTGAAAGGGTTCGAAGTGTCAACCGTGGGGACGCGCTGAAAGTTAACGTGGGTGCGAGAAAACTGCGGCGTGATGTAGTGGAAGTAATCGTCTAGTCCGCGAACAATGCTGCTCATTACCGCTTCACGCGAATGGCCGCGGTCAGTGGTGTCACGCACAATCTTTTGAATCCACTCTAAATTTACAATCGGCACCATGCCAACCAGCAAGTCTACGTGCTTCGCTACGTCATTTTCTTCAGTTTTAACGCCGCCATGTAAACCTTCATAAAACAGCAAGTCGGTGTTTTGCGGTAAATCTTGCCACGGAGTAAAGGTGCCCGGCATCTGATTAAAAGGAACAGCTTCATCAAAGGTGTGAAGGTATTGCCTAAACTGCCCCGTGCCCGAACTACCATACTCTCTAAAAAGCGTTTCCAGTAATTCAAAGTCGTTGGCCTTAGGACCAAAGTAGCTGATATGTCTGCCTTGTTCTTGGGCTTTACGAATTTCAACTTCCATTTCTGGGCGAGTGAAACGGTGAAAGCTGTCACCGCCCACTACTGCAGCATTAACATTTAGGTTCCTGAAAATATGGCGAATAGCATTGGTCGTGGTAGTAGTACCCGCGCCGGAAGAACCTGTTATAGCAATAATAGGGTGTTTGACAGACATAGGAATTCTTTTTGGAAATGACGGGTACTAGTTATAAGCTGATGTGCGACAAGAATCAAGGGGGCGACCCTGCACGGGCAGTCTAGTTTAGTACACGTATTTTGGCGGAGGCCTGCGCGTAATCAACGGTCGAGCTTATGATGATGCTGTAACAAACGCATTATTAATTTTGCTTCTTCTTCATCTAAATCAAGTAACACTCTTACGTGTTCTAAATGGCGGATTTCGTGATCACTTAGCTTTCCATCATCTAATGCAGTTCTCACTGTATCTTTAAACCGGTCCCGTTTTAACTGCATTTGAGTGGTGTAGCTTGATGATAAAATGCCCGCTGGTAAGGCGTAAAAGCATATGCCCATGATAGTTATAAGCCCACCAAATACCTTGCCTAATGCTGTAACGGGAACGGCATCGCCATAGCCAACGGTAGTAAGCGTAACCAGCGCCCACCACAAAGACGCTGGAATACTGCTGAAGACATCGGGTTGCGCGGTATGTTCGATATAGTAAATGCACGTGGCGGCGATAACAGTGAACAGTAGAAGTACGCTAATGGCAGCGATGAGGCTATGCGACTCGTTGCGCAAAACGGTAACAAGGGTTTGCATTGAACGAGAATAGCGTCCAATCTTCAAAATTCGTAGTACTCTGAATACCCTTAATATACGTAAATCAAATGCTACGAAAACACTTAAGTAAAAAGGTAGGATCGCCATCAAATCCACCAGTGCCATAGGGCTTGTTATATAAGCCCAACGCTTTTTCCATGCCGTCGTTTTTTCTTGGGGAGTACCGTCAGCTCGGGAAGTACCGTTAGCTTGGGAAGTACGGTTAGGCGCCGATGCACTGCTGTAAACGCGAAGTATGTATTCAACAGTGAAAATAAGTACCGAAACGACCTCAATGGTATGCAATTCATGCTGCCAAAGGGCGGGAATACCCGGCACAGTTTCTAGCATCATGGCCGCTACATTTACGATAATCAGCGCAATAAGCAATATATCAAACAACTTGCTACATTTTTTGTATTCGTGGGCTTCGCTAGCAGGAGCAAGAATGTGATAGCACGCGTTTCGAAATGACATAGTTAAATTTATGATTTAAGAATTAACCTTGTTATATCAATAACGGAGATAAATTGGTAATGCTTCTGACAAAGGGAGACGTTACTGGTCAGCATTTCAAACGCATTAGGGCTTAAAACATGTTAGTTTAAACGTCAGGAAGGCAAACTGAGACCGTATTCAATTGGAAAGTACTAAACCCCTAGTATCAGCATTCACCTCTACACTACTTGTCACTATGCTTGTCCCGGCAGCACAGGCGAAGCCAGACACTGTTATGTTTACCGCGAATGCACCCGTTATAGATGGCGTAGCAAATGATGCTGCATGGGAAGAAGGTGATTGGCACGAAATGACCTCGCTGATGTGGGGCACCAATCCCGAGCCCAGTGACTTTTCTGGTAGATATAAACTACGCTGGGATGAAAAGGCGTTGTACCTTTTAGCTGAAATAGAAGACGACCACCTCTCAGATACCTATGCCAACCCCCTTGAGCGTTACTGGGATGATGACTGTTTAGAAATTTTCATTGATGCGGATGCCTCTGGTGGCGATCATCTTAATAACTACAATGCGTTTGCCTATCACCTGGCGCTAGACCATCAGGTTGTTGATATCGGCCCCAATAAGGCGGGAGAGGCGGTACCGCAGCTATACAACAACCATGTTGAGAATAAGTGGCAGCGTGATACACAAGCGCCTTACAAGATTCATTGGGAAGCAGCGGTACGTGTATTTGATGATAGCTATCAACACGGAAAAGATAATTCGCCTGTTACCTTAAAAGAAGGTATGACACTGGGCTTTATGCTTGCCTATTGCGATGCGGATGGTGGCGACAGAGAGCACTTTTTAGGCTCTCATGAGATCACCCCAGTAAACGGCGATAAAAACTTGGGGTACAAAGATGCATCGGTGTTTGGAAAGGTGCTTTTGGTTAAGTGATGTTGGCTGATTAACG
>NZ_JAZETN010000026.1:0-31894 GCF_036864475.1 Alteromonas sp. S005
AGATTTGAAATATCGGGACTTTAGCCCCATCAAAAACACGCCGTGAACCCATCTTTTCTTTTATATGAGAGAGCCGACACCGCATCCATGCAGTGCAGGACCTCAGTGGGCACAGCGTTCACTCCTTAATACTGAGTTAACTAAAAACTCGGCGGGTCTTATGGCAAAGCTGACAAACTTATTTCAAAGTGATAAAGCTTAATGCTAGCCTTAATTGCAAGTTGAGCTACGCTTAGGTATTGATAAATTTGAAGTTTATTATCGTCATGCCTTTTCTCCGTTAGTGCGAAGTGGCAAACTCTATTTTAATGTTGTATCAAGGTTTTATAAGTAATGTCATTCGAGTCAGTTTTAAATGAATCTGAATTCAGCACGATAGTATTGGAAAATCGTAGTGCTTATGAGCAAGATTTATTAGGGTTTAATGAGTTACTTCACGCTGACTATCTTTTTTTAGGCGTCAAAAAGGCGGATAAAATTTCCGTATTAGTAGGGCTTTCACACGACTCACCAATTTCACGAATTGAATATGACCTGAAGGGTTCGCCCTGTGAAACGGTCTTACTAACTGGACCGTGTGGTTACAAGTCGGATATTTGCGAGCAGTTTCCCGATGATCAAATCCTTAGTGAGCTTAATGCGCAAGGGTATCTAGGCGCGGGCCTCTTTAACGAGAATAACCAAGATATTGGTGTACTCGTTGCCATTTTTAACACTCCCAAACAAGATATCAATGAGTGGCTACAAGTTTTCTCACTTCAGGCTAAGTTGTTTTCCACTCAGTTGCAGAAGGACTTTTTTGCGATAAAAACCGCGCATAACCTTTCGCTTATTGATGAAATAAGTCGCATGTCAAAAACAGGGTCATGGGAGTTCTACCCTGAAACTGAAAAGTTAATATGGTCATCAGAAACATACCGTATTCACGGTTTACCAGTTGGTAGTGCCATAAACGTACAGAAAGCCATCGACTTTTTCGCCCCCGGCTATACTGAGGAGTTAACGCTCGCATTTAATAACCTCCGCAATCACCGACAGCCCTATGACATTCAGTGCAAAATTATCGATTCGTCGGGCTCTATTCGATGGGTAAGGGCCTCTGGAAAAGCGGAGTTTTTGAAAAATGGCGCAGTGAAGCGTCTGTTCGGTGCATTTGAAGATATTAATGAATATAAAACCGCGCTTACTCTCAATGAAGAGCGAGCCATGAAAATTCAAAGTATTTTGAATAATATTAATGATGCTGTATTTAGTATCGACACCAAGGGCACAATCACCCATTGTAACGACGTTGCGCTTAAGATGTTTGGTTACACGCGAAGCGAGTTAATAGCCCAGCCTGTAGAGATTCTAATGCCTGAACCTTACGCGTCTAACCATGCTTTTTATATGCGTAATTATATGCAGACCGGGGTAGGTAAAATTATAGGAGTAGGCCGTCAGCTTCCGGCAAAGCGAAAAAATGGTGACATCTTCCAGATGGAATTGTCATTGTCGGAAAGTAGTGATCAAGGTGAAAGGGGATTTATAGGTGTTATAAGGGATATCAGCGAACGTATAGAAGCACAGGATACCATTTATAACCTAGCTTATACCGACTCTGTTACCCACCTTCGAAATCAGCAATGGTTTTATCAACGCTTTAAAGACTTGATGTTGCGCGCATCGATGAAGCAAGAATATATACATATTTTGTTGCTAGATATCGATAATATGGCGCAAATCAATACGCGTTTCGGCTTTGGTAACGGCGATTATGCTATAAGAAAGGTTGCAGAGCAGCTGCTGTTCGTCATTGGCCGCGATTATGAAATTTTTAAATATGGCGGTGATAGTTTTGTCGTGCTGTCTAAAAAAACCTATAGAAAAGAAGATCTCCATAAATTCGATGCGAGCTTAGTGGAAAGTGCACTCCTTAGTCCACGTCATTTCGATATTGTCATAAATTCAGTGAAATGGTCTCTTACTGCGTCACTCGGCAGTGCTATCTTTAACCCGCAAGGTCAAAGCTTTGAGTCAATCATAAATGTAATCGAACAGGCTGTTAAAAGGGCAAAAAGGTCGGCGCCTTTTGGTCTTTGTCATATATCAGAGGATGGGTTTAAAGAATTCGACCGTTACTTAGATATAAAATCTAAGCTTGAACAAGCAATAGTAAGCGATGAACTATCAATAGTGCTTCAACCCCAAGTTACCCATGACGGAACTGTCTCTTCTTTCGAGGCTCTAGTGCGGTGGTACTCGAAAGAGTTAGGTCCGGTAACCCCTGGCGAATTTATTCCTATTGCCGAAGAGAGCTATGCCATCTGCGAAATAGGTGACATAGTTTTAAGAAAAACGCTGAGCGTTATAAGAAACTTCATGAAAAGCGGTTTAAATACCTGTATTGCGATCAACATCAGCGCTAGACAAATAGTTATGCCTGACTTTATAAACTCGCTACTTTCTCGCGTAAATCAATATGGCATTCCACCTCACATGTTAATGCTGGAATTAACAGAAACCGCTTTAGTAGTAGATATCGAGTTGGTTAAGGAAACGATGCTTGAACTCGCGAATTTCGGCTTTCGTTTTTCAATTGATGATTTCGGTACCGGGTATTCCAGCCTTGCATACCTAAAAGTTCTCCCAATCAGTGAGCTTAAAATAGATAAGTACTTTGTGGACGACATAGGAAAAGACTTTGATGGAAAAGCGGCGCAGATTGTTGATGCAATTATTGAAATGGCTAAAGCACTGAATGTCACCTGTATTGCAGAGGGAGTAGAGAGTGAAGCGCAGGTAAAATACCTGATAGGTAAAGGCTGTGAAAAATTTCAAGGCTATTACTTCTCAAAACCTGAACCGGAAGCACATTGGTTGGGAGTTAATAAAAATACAAAACTGCCCTAAATTCAAAGACGGTTTGCGAGTATGTGATATTGGCTGACCAAGTCTTGAGCGCGTTTTAGGTTCGCTTTGTCGCTTAAATAAGCGACCCGCTTGAAAGTTTTATAAGGTCCTGTTGTTATACTGTAACAATACCTAGTTATAATTTTAAAATTTAGTGCTGTGAGAGACTTTGATGATAACACGACGCCAGTTTTTAGTAGGCTCTTTAGCATTTGGTGGCCTAGCGACCAGTGCTTTTGGTAAGAAAATGAATTTGGCGTCTATGCCAATTAGCGACGGCTATGGCGCACTTGTTGCCGACCCTAACAAGCTTCTCGACTTACCAAACGGCTTTAGCTATAAAGTTATCTCAAGTCTTGGCAATGCGATGTCAGACGGTATGCATGTACCTGATAGAGCAGATGGTATGGGATGTCTACCCATAGAAGGTAGTAGCAATAAGGTAGCGCTTGTACGCAATCATGAACTGCACCCCAAACACTTAGATGCACAACCCAAGACCATTCAAGAGCATACCAGCAATCTAGCCTACGATAGTTATGCTAATGGCATTGCGTTACCTGGCGGTACCACAACTGTGGTGTATAACCTTAACACCAATGAGGTTGAGCGAGAGTTTATAAGCCTTACTGGCACCGTTAGAAACTGCTCTGGCGGCATTACGCCTTGGGGCACGTGGTTAACGTGCGAAGAATCGGTAGACCGCCCTAATGGCCCTAACGGCGACGTAGTAAATAACGACCACGGCTATATCTTTGAAGTGCCTGCTAAAGCGAGCTCATTAATAAAAGCGAAGCCGCTTAAAGCTATGGGACGTTTTAATCACGAAGCAGCTTGTGTGGACCCCAAAACCGGTATTGTTTATCTGACCGAAGATAGGGGCGATAGTTTGCTTTATCGCTTTGTGCCTAAGGAGTACGGCAACTTAGCGGTAGGCGGTCAGTTAGAAGCTTTGATGATAAAAGACAAACCTCAGTTCGACACA
Organism: Alteromonas sp. S005; assembly: GCF_036864475.1. Lineage (NCBI taxonomy): Bacteria > Pseudomonadati > Pseudomonadota > Gammaproteobacteria > Alteromonadales > Alteromonadaceae > Alteromonas > Alteromonas sp. S005. The sequence goes on from NZ_JAZETN010000026.1 coordinate 3,878, forward strand.
CGTAACTGGAATACTAATGCTATGCCTGTAGCTACATGGTTTGACGTTGAGTGGGTAGCCTTAGATAACCCAGAAAGCCCTAATGATGATTTACGCGTGCAAGGTTATGATAAAGGTGCTGCGCTGTTCGCTCGCGGTGAAGGCATACACTGGGGCGAAGATGAACTTTATTTCTGTTGTACCAATGGCGGACAAAAGCAGCTAGGTCAGGTAATGAAGCTTGTTCCATCTACAGATGGTAAACAAGACAAGCTTCAGCTGTTTTTAGAAAGTGAGGACAAAAGCCTGTATAACTTTGGCGATAATCTAACGGTGTGCCCGAACGGTCATCTGTTAGTGTGTGAAGATCAATATACCGACATAGTGGACAACCATTTGCGTGGTGTTACGCCAAGCGGAGAAGTATACAACTTTGCCAAACTACATACGCAAACTGAACTTGCAGGTGCGTGCTTCTCACCAGACGGTAATACGCTTTTCGTCAATATTTACTCACCAACGAAAACCTTGGCAATTACCGGTCCGTGGCTTAAAGCCTAGGTTTTTCAAATGATTTTAGGAGCAGCGTTTTAACAAAACGCTGCTCCTACCCCTTTCTCAAAACAGCTGACGTTTTAACGCAAGTAGCATCACCAACCCAGTTTTCTATTTTTCACACACCATTCCAGTTTCTTCTACTCATAAAAATTCGATTAGCTAGAACTTTCACAATCGTTTTACTTGATTGTTTGAATCATTTTATCTCGTTTTAATAGTTTTACTCAATTAATGATAATGCTCTTAACTTAACAAGGAGAGCGAAATGAGCGCACTATTAAAAAAGCTAACAACGGCGAATAGCCAACGTGTTTCCTCCACCACGAAGCAATTAATTCGAACGCAATGTAATTACGCTGATAACTATTACGGCGACCAAGTATGCCTAGAAGTAAAAGCCCCTAAACCTCGTACCAACCTTCACGTAGGAGTACAGCTGTGAGAACATCAATGAAATCAACCTTAACTAAATTCGTATTAGGCGGCGTTGCTGCCAGTATGCTTACTTTAGGCGTAAGTGCAGATACACTCACTCGCCAAAATGGCGCACCTGTAGGTGACAATCAGAACTCGCAAACTGCAGGTCCATGGGGTCCAGTACTACTACAAGACTCTCACCTTATTGAAAAGCTAGCAGCATTCGACCGTGAACGTATTCCAGAGCGTGTTGTTCACGCCCGTGGTGTTGGTATTCACGGCTACTATGAAAACTATGTCGACTTATCTGACGAGACAGTAGCCGCACCATTTCAAGGCGAAGGTAAAAAGACAGAAGTATTTGTTCGTTTTTCATCTGTAGTCCACGGACATTTATCGCCAGAGACGCTGCGCGACCCACGTGGTTTTGCTGTAAAGTTTTATACGGAACAAGGAAACTGGGATTTAGTAGGTAACAACTTCCCAGTATTCTTTATTCGCGATGCAATTAAATTCCCTGATATGGTTCATGCATTTAAACCATCACCAGTGACGAACAAGCAAGACGCGAAGCGCATTTTTGATTTCTTCTCGCACGTGCCAGAGTCAACGCATACGTTAACAATGCTTTTCTCTGATTACGGCACACCAGCAAGCTATTTAAATATGGACGGCTCAGGTGTTCACGCATTTAAATTTGTTGATGACGAAGGTAATTACAAGTACGTGAAGTTCACTTGGAAAGCGAACCAACCTATTAAGAACTTCTCTGCTGAAGAAGCAATGAAAGTTCAAGGTATGGACTTCCAGCCGCACACCACGGATGTGTATACCCGAATCGGTGAGAAAGGTGAAACAGCTTCTTGGGATCTGTATCTTCAAGAGCTAGAGCCAGAACAGCTAGATGATTTCGAGTTTAACCCACTTGATACTACTAAGATTTGGCCTGAGTCTTTAGTTCCTGCTAAGAAAATTGGTCGCCTAGTGCTTAACCGTGTGCCAGACAACTTCTTTGAAGAAACTGAGCAAGCGGCATTTGCACCAAGCAACTTAATTCCAGGTATTGAGCCATCAGAAGACAGAATGCTTCAAGGTCGTTTGTTCTCGTATGCTGACACGCAGCGCTATCGTTTAGGCGTTAATGCGTACCGTATTCCGATTAACGCGCCGAAAAATGCGGTTATTAACAACCACGAGCAACACGGTCAGCTTCGCACAACTAGCTCTAATCGCGATGTGAACTATCAACCAAGCCGTCGTCTTGATCTTAACGAAGACCCAGCGTTTCGTTATTCAAGCAAGCCGCTTGCAGGTATGACACAACAAATTCCGTTCTATAAAGAACAGAACTTTAAGCAAGCGGGTGAGTTTTTCAGAAACCTGACTAAAGAAGGTCAAGCGCACTTAATTAGTAACTTAGGCGGAGCGTTAGCATCGGTACCTGAAGAAGAGATTCGAGTAATCATTAGTGCTTATATGTACAACGCAGATAAGAACTACGGTAAGGGCGTAGCCAAACTAGCTAAAGCGCCAATGTCGAAAGTTCGCCAAACTGCAAAAGATTTGATGGAGCAACAAGCAGCACGCGCTGCAAAAGCAAAGCAAGTTGCTGAAAGCCTAACGGCATTGATGCAATAAGCTAAGTAGCAATAGCTTTGGGAGTTACATCACAGTGTTGAGTAACTCCCATTCTTCTTTAACAACCTTTCTCTTATAGCTTTGCTAAAACCGCTTTTCCAAAACAGTTTAGTAGTAACCAAATTTAATTTATCAGTAAGGGGGGCACAATGTCTTTTTTGAAACAAACACTAACGGCAGCACTGTTCGTTGTTGTCACCTTTAGCAGTTTTTATACTAGCGCGGCAGCTGAAACAACCACTCAGGCTAATACTCAACAAAGTGCAGCTATGCCTAATATGGAGACCTTGAAAGCACGCTATTTTGATGCAGCGCGAGAAGGTGATAGCGCCATGCTAGGTGCATTTTATCAAGCCGGTCTAGATGTTAATGTAGCCGATGATAAAGGCTATACCGCACTTATTCTTGCGGCGTACCATGGGCACACCGACACTGTTAATTTTCTAATCAGTGAAGCTAACGCCAACCCATGTCAAGAAGATAACCGCGGAAACACCGCACTCATGGGGGCCATATTTAAAGGTCACGTTAGTGTGGCTAAGCAACTGGTTTTTGCCGATTGCGACATAGACGAAGAAAACGCACAGGGGCAAACCGCGTTAATGTTTGCAAGCCTTTTCGATAGACAAGAAATTATCAATACGCTTATCGACAAAGGGGCTAACCCAGCTCACATGGATAAAGCTGGTAATTCGGTTGCCGATATCGCTCTTTCGCAAGGTAATTACGAGCTAGCAAAAGTACTACGCGAACAAAACACTAATTAAACCACGCCATATTAGATAGCATTGAATACAACTAGGGGGAACTCCCTATTTGTATTCAATGCAGTAAGTTCAATACTAAGCCCATAAGAATTTAGAAGTGGGTTTACTATGAGAACGTTACTTGCTGCATATTTTACCTTTTTTGCATCATCCTCTTTCGGCGGTGTAATCTTAAGTAACAGGAAAAACGTTCAAAAATGCTACAAATGTTTAATAATAAAACGCGTATTAAACATCTATATTGTTGACGTATGTTGATGTGTTTTCAGCGTTTATTAGCTTTTGTTTATGTGGCTAATGCTCGCCCTTCTCCCAAGAGGAGCTTGTCATGAAGTTCGATTCTATTAAATCTCGCCTAGTTTTAATGACCCTTGTTTGCGTTATTGGTATGGGGGTATTAGTTGTTAGCCAGCATTACTTCACCCAACAACTTATAGGGCTACACCAGCAGCGAGATGTATTGCTAAGAATGGGGCAAGATCTGCTGCAAATGCGACGACATGAGAAAGACTTTCTTCTTCGCCACGAGACAGTTTATTACGACAAGTTCCTCGAGCGGAGCTATGAATTTAAAGGTCGGCTAGCAACGCTTGTTCCCTTATTCAATGAATACAGATTGCCTGTGGCTGACGTGGAAAGCCTTTCATCTTCGATGGAAGCCTATAGCGGCACGTTTCGACAGGTTGTATCGCTTCAAGAGCGCATCGGTTTAACGCAAAACGATGGTTTAAGAGCACGTATTACCGAGTTAGAAAATACCCTTAACGAAGGGCAGCTTGCTCAAGGCTCGCAAGGCAGTGAACTGTTAACTAAGATTCAACTAGCAACGCGTAATTATCAGATAAACCAAGAAGGCGTGTACGCAAGGCAAATGATGACGTTGAGTGAGCGTTTAGTGGCCGAAAATGGCGGTACCGCTTTACTGAACGGCACTTTGGTTCAGTATAGAGAAGCGCTTTTACAGTTAGTTGATGCATTTACTACCTATGGCGTAACTCATAATGAAGGGCTTCGTGGGGAATTTAGACAAAGCGCTCACAATGTTGAAACTCAGCTAAAAGGCGTCGATGCCGCCCTGCAACCCATGATTGAGCAACAAGAAGCAAAAGTACGTATTTATAGCTTAAGTATTGCCGCGCTTACGTCTGTCGTGTTAATTCTGGTGCTGATCAAGAGTTTTGCGACATTTCATCGAGCATTTGTTAACTTTCTTACTTTCTTTTATCGCTGCAGGCGTCAGTATCAAATGATTGATACCAGAAAGTTAGGATTTGCAGAGTTAAAGTCACTTGCAGAGCTGGCGAATGAAATGGTCGAGTCGAAAAGAGATATTGAGGCGCGCCTCGCCAGCGTAGAAGCCGAGTTGGCCAATAAAAAAACCTCATAGCTTTTATTTAGAAGCTAAAAGTAGGTAGATTTTCTAAAGCGGCCGACTCACTATTGCATTAACAAGGTATAAGCCAAGGTAGAAGCAAAGATGAAGTTTAACCGCTTAGGAAATAGCGACCTACAGGTGTCAGACATCTGTTTAGGAACAATGACATGGGGTATTCAAAACACCCAGCAAGATGCAGATGAACAAATAGCTTACGCCCTTGATAAGGGCGTTAACTTTTTAGATACCGCGGAAATGTACCCCGTTCCCCCTAATGCGCAAACCTATGGCGATACAGAGCGAATTATAGGTAATTGGATCTCGCGAAATGAAGCGAAGCGCTCAGATATTATATTAATGACCAAAGTTGCTGGCAGCGGCTTGAAGTATATCCGCAATGCTGGGCCAATTACGTCTGATGCAGTTAGCAACGCGCTTACTGATTCGCTAGAGCGTTTAAATACTGACTATATTGATGTTTACCAGCTACATTGGCCGAACAGGGTAACGCCACATTTTGGAAAGCATTGGCCTGATGGCGTGGATCCCACCAAAACGAATCGCGAAAAAGAAATAGAGGGTATGCGCGACATTCTCATGGGAATTAAGGGCGCATTAGACGAAGGCAAAATAAGACACTGGGGGCTGTCGGACGATACGCCTTGGGGCATTCACATTTTTCTCACCCTTTGCAAAGAGCTCGATATGCCTCTTCCTGTATCTATCCAAAATGAGTTCAGCTTACTGCACGCAAAAGACTGGCCGTATCTAATTGAAATGTGTGAGCTAGAAAATATCGCTTACCTGCCTTGGTCACCATTAGCGACAGGCATACTAAGCGGCAAATACCAAAACGGCGCACGACCAGAAGGTAGCCGGTGGACGCTAGCTCAGCGCATGGGACTTTTCAGAGATAAAGCGCCTGCACAGGCTGCTACAGCAGAATATGTGAAAATTGCAGAAAAAGCAGGAATAACACCCTCGCAATTAGCGCTAGCATGGTGTCAGCAAGTACCTGGTGTAACGTCTACTATTATTGGGGCAACAACAATGCCTCAGTTAAAGGAAAATATCGATGCGTTTGATATCACGCTCTCAAGCGAGACATTGGAGGAAGTTCACAAGGTCTTTAGACAATATCCGTTAGGCTTCTAAACGCAATTTTTTCCAGCTTAAAATGGCGAGCTATTCTAGGGCTAGTTGATATTTGGTGTATATCAAATATCAACTAGCCCAGAGTATGTATCGTCATTTTTGTGTAATACGCACGTCATACTATAAATTTTTCATGTATGAATCAGTGCGTATTATGTCAATGATTGACCCCCAAGCCGCTCAAACCCAGGCTTCTCAAACTCAAGCTTCTCAAACCCAAACTTCTCAAACCCAAGCTTCTCGAAATAGTGTGGTAGAACACACACACAATGGGCGTAAATGGTTTCTTTTAGTCTTGTTAGTGTATGTAATGTTGCTTGCCGTCAGCATGATTGGCAGCGGCTTTAAATTTGCTGCAGGCGATCACGCTAAGGCCCTTTTCAGCTTTGCCTCTAACCCTGTGATGGGGTTGATTATTGGTATGGTTTGTACTGCGCTTATTCAGTCTTCAAGCACAGTTACCTCAATTATAGTTGGGATGGTGGCGGGTGGCTTACCAATAACCATTGCTATACCCATGATGATGGGAGCAAATATTGGAACCAGCATAACTAACACCTTGGTTAGCCTAGGGCATGTTGCAAGAAAAGAGGAATTTCAACGAGCTTTCAATGCAGCAACAATCCATGACTTCTTTAACGTGTTATCAGTGTTGATATTCTTGCCGCTGGAGATGGCGTTCGGAATTTTAGAATTTTTGAGCGGCCAGTTAGTTGCTCTGCTTCATACTGGGGAAGCGATGGGGGTAGGGGGCTTTAACCCAATTAAAGCGACGACCCAACCCATTACCGACCTTATAACTCAAGGCTTTTCATTTTTACCCTCCGTTTATCCGGGTGTAGCCAAAATTATTCTTGGCATAGGCTTAATCATGCTTTCCATTACTTACATGGGTAAGATTATGAAATCGCTTATGGTAGGTAAGGCAAAAGCACTCCTACATACCAGTATTGGTAAGGGGCCGCTCTCCGGCATTGCCTCAGGTGCAGTAATGACTGTGTTAGTGCAGTCATCATCAACCACAACGTCACTTATGGTGCCGTTGGTGGGCAGTGGCATTTTAAAAGCTAAGGAAATTTACCCGTTTACTCTGGGCGCGAATATAGGTACCTGTATAACGGCACTAATTGCAGCACTCGGCGTAGCGGGCGTAAACAGCGGCTTCGCACTGCAAATTGCGCTGGTACACCTTATTTATAATGTTTTGGGCGTTACGCTAATTTACGGTTTACCCTTGTTGCGCAATATTCCACTTAATTTGTCTTACCAACTATCGGTTATTGCTGCAGAACGAAAAATGTATGGCGCTGCTTATGTAGGTGGGTTATTTTTCATCATGCCACTGGGCATTATCTTTACTACTATTTAAGGTAGCAAACGCGCTTTCTAAAAACTAAAAAACGGCGCATCTGCGCCGTTTTGTTATTGAGCCTTGATATCTAGTTAAAACGCGTATTTAGCTGAAACTTGGAAACGGTTCATATCACCTTCTAAGCCTGCTTCAATTTCTCGTTTCGCAAACGCGTATTCTGCACCAACGGTTAGCGCTTTGGTGGGTGAGTAAAGGTAATTTACACGCGTACTATAGGTGCTCTCGGTGGTATTCAAACCGGTAAGCGACACATCGTTATCGGCTTCAAACGCTGAGAACATGATGCTACTGCGTGCTTTCTCGCTCCATTTGTGACGATAAGCAACACCGTAACCCATCGAATCAATGGCTTCGAGGTCACCACTTTCCGTTAGTACGGCGCCGTTTACCGCGTTAAGTGCGGAATATCTGCCTAAACCTTTACCCGTATTGAACGTGAAGCGAATGTCATCGCCATTGGATAAAACGTATTTGCCTGTTAACGACACGCCGAAACTGGTTTCGTCAGCGTCAATACCTGCGGCATTGTCATAAGAAAGCTGTCTAACTAAGCCTGCTACTTTCACGTAACCCCAATCTTGTTTCGACGTATAAGCTGCGACAAGATCCGGCATGCTGTTGTCGTCGCTCGTAATCCGGCCGCCGCCACCAAATGGCGTGATTGTTGATTCTGGGTTTTCTAACGCAATTTGAAGCCCGCCGTTGGTATATCTCAACATAACTTGACGACCAAAAGTGATACCGTCAGTGGTACCAATAAAGTCGAGTGACTCTGGCAACGCAGCTACGTCCATAAAGGTTGTCCACGTTTGTCCCACCAACCAATTTTTGTAGGTAAGGTAAGCGTGACGAACACGTGGCACGTATGAGTTGCTTATACGCTCATTACCGCCATCAGTTACCACAAAATCTAATTCAAACACACCGTTAATAGTGTCACCTTCGGCGGTAGGCGTTGAAGTGGCAAAGCGGAAACGCGATGTTCTGATGTGTGCATCGAACTGCGGATCTTCGTCAACGCCACCAACAGGAGTTAATGAGGGAATATAAAAATCTCGGCCTACGCTACCCGAGGCGATAGTGCCATCTGAATAGTCACTTACCATAGCGTCAACTTTAACATAGCCCGTGAATTTCACACTAGTGTCGCCAATTGTTGCTGCTTGTGCTGCGCCGCCGCTCGCCGCCAGGCACAGCGCTACTGCGGTAGCGGTACTTTTTATTTTAGCTTTCATCGTGTCTGTTCCAAAAAAAGTGGTTAAATAAATGTAAATTCAACGTTAACATTGTTGATTGTGTACTTATTATCTCAAATTTAAATAAGCCGATGGTCGCATAAGACTATAGTCGTAATACTTTTAGTCTAACTTTTTTATAAGTACCTAAGTTTTATGCTGCTAAGACCAAAGTCTCATTTTGCTTTGCCGGTGAATAGCTAGAGTGTTTCACCATACAACAAGAATTTTACATTATTGATATTGGAGGCAATCTTTATGACCGCCAGCAAAACTTACCCTGTGCCTGAGAATATTCTTCAATCCACTCACTTGACTGCATCGCAATATGACGAGATGTACAAGCAGTCAGTGGAGCAGCCCGAAGCGTTCTGGGCAGAGCACGCATCCATGCTTGAGTGGTATCAAAAGCCAACCAAAATTAAAAACACCATGTTTGGTAAAAATGATGTGTCTATCAAATGGTTCGAAGATGGTGAATTAAACGCCAGCTATAACTGTATTGACCGCCATCTGTCTGATAATGCCACCAAAGTTGCCTTTCATTGGGAAGGCGATTCACCAGAAGATAGTCAAGATGTAACGTATCAACAAGTGCACTATGAAGTTTGTAAGCTAGCGAATGCACTTAAAGAGATGGGAGTCACGAAGGGAGATCGTGTTGCCATTTATATGCCTATGGTACCTGAAGCTGCCTACGCTATGTTGGCGTGCGCACGTATAGGCGCTGTGCACTCGGTGATTTTTGGTGGTTTCTCACCAAATGCTATTGCCGACCGTATCAACGATAGTAGTGCAAAAGTGGTGATTACTGCCGATGAGGGGCGTCGTGCAGGAAGAAGTATCCCTCTTAAAGCAAATGTAGATAAAGCGCTAGCCGATGAAGCTTGCCCATCAATTACCCACGTTCTAGTACATAAACTAACGGGTGGCGATGTAGACTGGGATGAAAAGCACGATGTGTGGTGGCATGAAGCTGTGGACGGTATGTCTGCCCAGTGCGAACCTGAAGTAATGAATGCGGAAGACCCGTTATTTATTCTATATACATCGGGCTCTACGGGCACGCCAAAAGGTGTGGTCCACACCACAGGCGGTTATCTGCTTTATTCCGCTATGACCTTCAAATACGCTTTCGATTACAAAGACGATGACGTTTATTGGTGTACTGCTGATGTGGGCTGGATCACAGGTCACAGCTATATGGTTTATGGCCCTATGGTAAATGCTGCATCACAAGTATTCTTTGAAGGCGTACCAACTTATCCCGACGTTAAGCGTATTGCCCAGGTAGTAGAAAAATATAAAGTTAATAGCCTTTACACTGCGCCAACGGCTATCCGTGCCTTAATGGCTCACGGTGACGTGCCTGCTGAAGGTTGTGATTTATCGTCACTTCGTTTGCTTGGTACAGTGGGTGAGCCAATTAACCCAGAGGCATGGGAATGGTATCACCGTGTTATTGGTGAAGGTCGTTGCCCTATTATTGACACATGGTGGCAGACTGAAACAGGCGGACACATGATTTTACCTCTGCCCGGCGCCACAGAATTAAAGCCAGGTTCGGCAACCCGCCCATTCTTTGGCATACAGCCAGCACTATTTGACGCTGATGGCAATGAGCTTGAAGGTGAAGCAGAAGGTAACTTGGTTATTAAAGATAGCTGGCCAAGCCAAGCCCGCACGGTTTACGGCGACCATCAGCGCTTTATTAATACTTATTTCAGCGCTTATAAAGGTGTGTACTTCACCGGTGATGGCGCACGTTGTGACGAGGATGGCTTTTACTGGATCACCGGCCGCGTAGATGACGTGCTAAACGTATCGGGTCACCGCTTGGGCACGGCTGAAATAGAAAGTGCGCTTGTTGCTCACTCAAAAGTGGCTGAGGCCGCTGTTGTAGGTTTCCCCCACGATATCAAAGGGCAGGGTATATACGTTTATGTAACGCCTAATGAAGGGGTTGAAGCAGACGAAGCCCTAACTAAAGAGCTCAAAGCGTGGGTACGTCAAGAGCTAAGCCCCATTGCTACACCTGATATGATTCAGTGGTCAAGAGGGCTACCTAAAACACGCTCAGGTAAGATCATGCGCCGTATCTTGCGTAAAATTGCGGCCAATGAGCATGAGCAATTAGGTGACACATCTACATTGGCGGATCCATCGGTTGTTGATACACTGATAGAGGAACGTCTTAATAAGTAGAACTAAGGATATAGACAATGATAACCCTTCTAATCGCTGATGATCACCCGCTGTATCGCGATGCTCTGAGAGGCGCGTTGTCGTTGTCACTTCCAGCCTTAACTCTAAAGGAGGCTGGAGATCTAAACACCACGGTCGATATTCTCAATAATGAGGATATCGACCTGTTGCTTCTTGATTTACATATGCCAGGTAGCAATGATTTATTTGGCCTGCTGCATATCCGAAAACTCTTTCCTGAACTTCCTGTTGCCGTGGTTTCTGGTACGGAAGACACCACCCTCATTTCAAAAATTATCAGCGTAGGGGCACTCGGCTTCATTCCTAAAACTGCCAGTGCACAGGATATAGCCAATGCGGTAGAGGCTATTTTAGATGGCGACGTATGGTTGCCTGAAAACTTAAGTGAAGATGTAGATGAGGTAAACGAAGAGTTTTCTGAACTCGCTGACAAGGTGGCGTCGCTTACGCCTTCTCAGTACAAAGTACTTTGCTACATGCGAGATGGTCTGTTGAATAAACAAATTGGTTTTAATTTAGATATCGCTGAAGCTACCGTAAAAGCGCATGTTACCGCTATTTTCAAAAAGCTTGGCATTAACAACCGCACTCAGGCGGTACTTATTGCTTCGCAGCTTGAGCTGGAGCCTCCGGTTCAGTAGCATCGTGCTTAAGCACGGCTTCAGACATAGCGAATTCAGGTAAAAACTTTTCTAGCGCCAGGCGGCTTTGCTCACTTAATAACGGGTTTTCGATTTCAATAATCGTACGTCCATCAACGAGAGCCATCCCTTCTTTAAAGTTCTTGTGAGCGAGCAGTAATTCTTGAAACTTTCCGGTCTCAAACAACATCAGTAAGCCCTCTGCAATTCGTCCCGCCAATGCTTGGTTGTCGCTGCCAACAAAGAAAAAGATAGGGCTCGGGTATGAAATGATGAGGTTGTCGTCGATAGCTAAGCCTTTTGACAAGGTTTTATCAGCAAATTCTTCGTTAATTTCCATGACGCTTCTTGGAAACATGTCGGCGAACCCTTCCGAAACAATGCGAAATGAAGCACGATACGTGGTCTCTAAAACAGGAATATCGTTAGCTCGAAAAATTTTCGTATCTGGCCAGTCATAGCCGAGTACCGCGCGAAACTGGTGGAGATCTGCTAGTTTTTTTACCTCTTTTAGTCTGACATCCCCATCTTTAACAAATAACGCGCGTTTTCCAAATAGTCCAGCCATGATGGGAATGCGAATGGGAAGAAACTGACGCTCTCGCTCAGTTGACGTTACGCTCCATGTTACGTCCAACATATTGTGTTCTAGGCTTCGCAACTGGCGCTCTTGGGCCGTTTCTTGGTTGCTAATAATAAGCTCGAAGCTACCGTACTGTGGTTGTGTAATACTCAAAGCCTCGGTGAGTAATAACTTCGCGTAAGCGTAAACGCTATCCCGTCCTGGGTGCACGTTGGGCAGTCGTAAAACGGTATGGGGTAAGTCTGCGCTTGCCTCATTAGAAAACTGTTGTTGGTCATGGGCACTGAGGTGCGCAGACAAACTAATAAACAGCATAATACAGCTTAGTGATTTGGCTTTAATATCCATATTGTCTCACTCATATACGCGGCTTCAACCTTGCCACGCGACTTGCTAAACATTATCTGAAGTATAACCCCTTTTTCATAACTGCTAAATGAAAGTGCTAGTCTTTTCCAGTAAGTAAAAAGTCGTGCTCGGGGTCTACAATAAATTGTCCACTCATTGCCTCTCTACCAAGTAGCATCAAGTAGGTCATTTCAGAGCGATCGGTAAGCGTTAATTGAATGTCCCATTGGAATCCGTCCATAATGATAGGTGTAATAATGACATAGCGTTTTTCACGTGTAGCTGTTGAACTTTTAACGCGCTTTTTGCCTTCAACTCTTGCTTCTCTGCGAACCACTCGCTCAACGTTATGGATATCTGGATGTATGTCAAACATTATCCAAAGCTCACCGTTGTGCTCAAATTCTTCGATGTTGTCTACGTGCAGTGACGATGTTGCCGCCCCAGTGTCAACGCGCACGGTTAAATCAGAAATGGCGAGTTTGGGCAAGTCGCACAGTTCTACCGCTCCTACAATTTTTTTGTTGTTCATTAATCTTCTACCAATTTATAAAACAGTACTCTGTTCTTGAGGCAATAAATTGTCTTGCAGTAATTCTACGTGTTCAGCAACAGTATCAGGCTCTGAGAAGTACGCAATGTGGTAAACGGCTTCACCCTCTTGGGTAAGCGGGATATTTTGTTTACCAATCACAACCCCTTCAGCAGGACTTTCAAGGCTGTCTAAATAATTACCAAATGGGTCCGCAATAGTGGCCAGTTTGTCGCCTTTTGCGACATGATCACCTAGTTGGGCAAGGTGATTGACAAAACCACTTTCAGGGGCGCGAACCCAGCCACTTTGTCTGGCAATGAAACGTTCAATACTATGGCCTTTGCTGCGACTTTTGTTCAACATGCCTAAATGGCGCATGGTATTGATAATACCTTTTACGCCCGCGCGAATAGAAAATTCGTCATAGCGCAGTGCTTGGCCTGCTTCATAAAGTAAAATTTTAACGCCGCTCGCACTGGCAGCTTCACGCAAAGAACCGTCACGCAACTCAGCATTAAGCAGTACAGGCACACCGAACGCCTTGGCCATCTCTAGTACTTCTGGATCGTCCAAATCTGCGCGAATTTGTGGCAAATTACTTCGGTGTATAGCACCGGTATGAAGGTCAATACCCACATCACATTTGCTTACTACTTCTTTAAAAAATAAGTTCGCTAAACGGCCGGCAAGTGAGCCCTTTTTACTGCCAGGGAAACTGCGATTTAAATCGCGTCTGTCAGGCAAATAGCGAGATTGATTCAGCACGCCATAGACGTTAACCATGGGGACAGCTATCAGGGTGCCTCTAATTCGTTCAATCGCTTTTGAACGGATAAGACGACCCACTATCTCAATCCCGTTTAACTCGTCACCGTGAATGGCTGCGCTTACAAACATAACAGGGCCTGGCCGCTTTCCTCGTTTAACATAAACAGGAATGCTCATATTGGTAGCCGTGTATAGTGGCGGCATCTCCAACTCAATCTTCTTTGTTTCGCCAGGGGCAATATTTTCACCCCCAATTTTTAAAACATCATTTACCACTAACGTTTTCCTATATTTACGTTATTGCGTAGGTTGAAGAGATTAGCCTTTTCCGCGGGTTTTCGTTTTGTGCGGCTCTGCGCTTTTCTCAATAAATTCAATAATCATGCTGGCCACGTCTTTGTTAGTCGCTTTCTCGATACCTTCTAAGCCCGGCGAAGAGTTAACTTCCATCACGACCGGACCGTTATTCGAGCGAAGAATGTCTACACCACAGCAGTTAAGCCCCATTGTTTTTGCGGCATCTACCGCCGTTTTGCGCTCTGCAGGGCTTAGTCGAACTAGGCTTGCTTGACCACCGCGGTGAAGGTTAGAGCGAAATTCTCCTGGAGCAGCCTGACGTTTCATAGCAGCAACTACCTTTCCTCCCACAACGAAGCAGCGTATATCGGAACCGCCCGCCTCTTTAATGAATTCCTGCACCAAGATACTGGCATTTAGCCCCATAAAAGCTTCAATAATGGATTCTGCGGCTTTTTGAGTGTCTGCCAATACCACACCAATACCTTGGGTGCCCTCGAGTAGCTTAATAACAACTGGTGCACCGCCAACGGTTTTAATCACGTCGTCAATCTTATCTGGGTGATGAGCAAAGCCTGTTCTTGGCATGCCAATGCCCTTGCGTGATAGAAGCTGTAGCGAGCGTAATTTATCACGTGACCGGCTGATCGCGACTGACTCGTTAAGGCTATAAGTTCCCATCATTTCAAATTGGCGAACCACAGAGGTACCGTAAAAGCTAACAGATGCACCAATACGAGGAATTACCGCGTCATAGTAGGGAAGTTTTCTGCCATTATAACGTACAGACGGTCGCGCGCTTGTGATATCCATGTAGCAGTGCATAGTATCGATAACATCGACCTGATGTCCGCGAGCCTGCCCGGCTTCGACTAAGCGTGAAGTGGAGTAAAGGCGTGGATTTCTTGAAAGAATAGCAATACGCATTATAAAAAAGCCTGTAGTTTGTGATTTATTTTGTCGTTTATTCGACGTGTCATTCGTCACGTTAGAACGTGATTACATCAACCTGTATAAATAATGACCCACTCAGAAGGCGCTGGCAAGTTTCCTAGCGAAGCGTGGGAATGCAGGAATGGCTGTTCCCTTTTAAATTCCCACAATAAAGCTAGGAAGCTTGCCAGACCTTTCCGAAGGGCGAGTTTAAAATGTCCGTACTCTTTGTTGTGTCACCTTGATGTAGAACCACTACACCTACGGTAATACGCCGTGATTACGAACATTTTAACTCTCGCTGGGCGGGTTATTATCTATACAGACTGGTGTCAAAATTTAGACAAGTCATTTTTGCGCGCATACTAATAGAAGTGGTAGGGGGTGTCTTACGAATAATTCTTGTTGTGTCGATTGCTTTTAATGCATGAACTTGTTTGATATTCACGTTAGCATTAAAGAGCGCTGGCTGTTTAAAAATAATATCAATAATTTTAGGTCAGTATGCTTAACGAAAAGAATTAAGGACTAAAGTTCATGAATGAGTGGTGGCATGGTTTTTTGGCGTGGTTAGTTCAGTACCAGTCAAACGTCGTGTTCAGTGGTTTGGTGTTGCTTATCTATTTGGCAATGTCGCGTAAGTTACTGCCAAAATTAGAAACTAATATCGTAAAGTCAAAGCTTAAATCTAACAGTGCATTAAAAGGGCTTTTTGCCGCTCGTGTAATTGTAGCTACTGTATCATTTTCTCTGCTGCTACTGGCATGGGGTATTGATTTCTCGGGCTTACTCGTACTTTCCACTTCGATCATTACGATAACCGGTGTTGCACTTTTTGCGAGCTGGTCGCTCATCAGCAATATTACGGCTTACTTTATTTTGCTTACAAATGTAGCGTATAGCAGGGGCAATTATGTACGTATTCTTGATGGCGATAACTTCATCGAGGGCGTTATTGCGGATGTTGGACCATTTAGCACTCGTTTAATTACCGCAGAGCGCGAGACGCTAATGTACCCCAACAACTTGATATTAACCCGCCCGGTTTTGCTTAACCCTAAAGAAAAGTGGGGGGCAATGGGTAAAGTGGTGGCTAAATCTAATGTAGAAACGCCGGTGGTTAGAGCAGAAGAAGCTAAACCGCACGACGAATTATTTTAGGTGGCTTCTTGCCCCATTAGTGCTAAAAAACGCTCAAGAAGCCATACAAACCACAATGTTCTAAACATTTTTGGCTTCTCTTATATAGCGCGTCATACTTTGGAGGAGGGCGCGCAGTTTCGCCGGTTTTAAGGGCTTGGCCAAGAAGTTAACGCCTTGCTCTTTACACTGAGTTACTAAATTCTCATCCGGAGTTGCAGTTATAAGCGCCGCCGGTACAACGATGTTCAGCCGGTGCCTTATTTCCTCAATTAGTGCCAGCCCATTTTTCTCGCTATCGTGACTGAGTTGAAAATCCATCAGTAAAATCTGGGGCTGTATAACTTCACAGACCTTCAATGCATCATCCCAGTTATTCGCCAAGAAGACATTAATCCCCCATTTTTGTAATAGAGTTTGCATGGCATCTAAGTTTTCTCTTTGATCGTCCACACAAAGTACATTCATTCCAGTGAATGTGGTACTGCGAGGTTTTACTATAATATCAGGCGCTTGTTTAGGCTCGGCTTTTTCGAGAGAAAATGCAAAGCAGCTTCCTTTTCCTACCTTCGAGTTAACCTTAATATCGCTGTTAAGCTGAAGACCTAAGCGGCGCACTACACCTAAACCAAGGCCCAACCCATGCTCTTTGCTCTCATTGGCGCGAAAGAAATCGCCAAATATGCTGTCTTTTTTATCATCTGAAATACCAATACCCGTATCGAGAACCTTGAAGTAAACGGTTCCCTTAACAGGTTTTACAGTAAATAGAACGCGACCTTTTTCGGTGTATTTCACTGCATTTGATAACAAGTTTTGCGTTATTCGATATAAATAGGTTCTATCCCCTCGTACCCAACAAGGGCGGATGATGGCTTCAAAACCAAGCCCTTTTTCACGGGCGCGCATGGCCATTTCATCTACCAGCGGAGAGAGAAGGGCGTTCACATCAATAGACTCGATATCAGGCTTCATTTCCCCCTGGTCGAGTCGAGCAATATCCAACAGTGTGCCTATCAGTGTTTCACTTGAGGTAACACTATGGCCAAGTTTCTGAATGATAGCTAAGGCCTGCTCAGACAGTTCCTGCTCTTCCAAAGCGCTCACGTAGAGTTTAGCTGCGTTAAGCGGCTGCAGTACATCATGACTTGCTAGGGCTAAGAAACGGGTTTTACTGGCGTTGGCATCTTCAGCAGCTTTTCTAGCTCTTATTAATTCTTTTTCCGCTTCGGAACGGCGTTCTATTTCAAGGCGAAGCTCTGCGTTAATGGAGTGCACTTCTTCAGTACGCTTCTTGATACGGGCTTCAAGATCAATGTTGGACTCTTCAAGTGCTTGCTGAATCTCCACATGCCCTGTGATGTCGTTGAAGCTTGTTACAAAACCGCCTCCGGGAAGTGGATTTCCTACCATTTCAATGACCCGACCATCTTTACGCTGTCGTGTGAATCGATGTGGCATGCCGGAGCGAAGATGTGCCAAGCGCTTTTCTACTTCAGCATCGACATCGTGAGTACCAAACTCGCCTTGAGAAGCGTTGTAACGTATGAGTTTTTCAATAGGCGTGCCCACAGCAAGTAAGTTGTCTGGGTAGGGATAGAGGTTGGCGTAGCGTTTATTCCAAGCGACCAAATTCAAATGTTTATCTACCACGCTAATGCCCTGGTCCATGTTTTCAAGCGAGGTTAATAGCGCTGTCATATTAAACTGCATCGCCTGAGTGGTATCGTCGAAAAAGTTAATTACCTCAGTAAAATCCATCTTCTTACCACGTAGCGCACTGTCTAGAAGTACTTTTGCACTAGAGGCGCCAATAACCCCCCCAAGGGCGCGTTCACAGAATGATAGAAACGATTCATTAGGCGTGTCAGTGTGGCTTAATTGGCAATTGTTTAATTGTTGATATTGGGTAAGAAGCTGATCGCAGCGACCTGTACCCATAAAAGTTGAAAGCAACGTGACAAGGTCAGAAACGGTAACGTTCGTCGCCTGAGCTTTCACTGTGTTGTTACTGGAGATAGCGGGGGAAACGAACGCTTCTGCCTGCATTCTGTCGATGAGGCGCTGGGGGGCAAAATGAGAAAAGAGTATGTATACCAGGCTATTTGCAGCCAAGCTAATCATTGCCCCTTGGCTTATGAGTTCGTTTTGCTCCATCTGCGAAACTTGCTCACTTACAATAGGAAGCACCAACCAAAGTACCCAAATTATAAGCCCTACCATAAGCCCTGCATAAACGCCGTGAGCATGAGCGCGCTTCCAATAAAGACCGCCAACGATGGCTGGCATTAGTTGAATAACCAGTGAAAAAGCAATAAGGCCAATGGAGTGAAGAGAGCGGCTGCTTGTCATTTGCTGGTGGTATAAAAAGGCCATTAATAAAATGAAGGCAATAACGATACGGCGGATAAGCCGAATCTTTCTAGATATGTCTTTTTTGTCATCGGTATTGCCGGTAAACGCTAGAATACGTGGCAATATCACATCATTAGTAAGCATGGTGCTTAAGGTAAGCGTGGCGACTATGATCATAGCAGTAGCTGCAGACAGCCCACCTACAAATACAATCACCTGAAGAAGCGCAGATTCCGAAAACATTGCCAGAGACAAGACATATGAGTCAGGTTCAATGCCTTGGCCAGCAAAAATGGCTTTGCCGGCGATAGCAATAACAGGAATAACCGCGGAAATAATGGCTAGGTAGAGTGGGAAAAGCCAACGCGCCGTGCGTATGTGCCCAAGGCTTAAGTTATCGATAATGGCGACGTGAAACTGACGAGGTAAGCAAACAATGGCTGCTGCCGCCATGATGGTTTGTGCAATGAAGCTAAATGAACCGAATTGAGCAAGAGCGATCTCGTTAGTAAAACTTTCGAAAAATGCACCAGATTGAGTTCGCTTCCATGCGCTGTAACCCACAATAGCAACCAGTACCAAAGCAAGTAGCTTGATGGTCGACTCAAACGCTATGGCCAACATCAGGCCACGTCGATATTCTGTTACATCAGTTTGGCGTGTACCAAAATAAATGGCAAAGGCAGCAATAAACCCCGTGGCGGCAATGATAATGCCATTGCTATTGGGCTGCTGCGTTAACAGTTGAAAAGTAGCGCCTACCGCTTTTAGCTGAAGAGCTATGTAGGGAATAGTTGCGAGTAGAGCAATCAGAGTAACGACTAAGGCGACGGTTTGGCGCTTGCCGTAGCGTGACGCAATGAAGTCTGAAATGGTTGTAATATGCTGCTTTTTACTTACCAATGTCAGTTTATAAATAAACTTGTATCCCAGTACGTAAACTAAGATGGGCCCAAGCATAATTGGCAGGTAAATCCATGTATCTCTGCTCGCTTGCCCCACCATGCCAAAGAAAGTCCAAGCGGTACAATAGATTGCCAGAGCTAGTGAATAAATGGCGGGATGAGAAGTTAGTGCTCTCGCTGTAGGCGAGTTCTTCTCTCCCCAACTTGCCAATGAAAACAGCAAAAAGAGGTACAAGACTGCAAGCGTTACCCAACCAAAAACCATAATCTTCCCTTAACCTACTTTTAACAACTGTGCCGATATTATAATCATTTCGACCATGGTCTACCTACGACCATGGTCTCATTTTGAAATTCTCACCTCAGGTCTAGAGTAGTAGCTGACCTCCTAAATGCTTGACTTTTGCTGCTTTGTTTCTGCTTTATGCAAAAGCTTCAAACGCAGCAATAACGTTAACAAAGCCGAGCGTTAGGGAATTGTAAAATCATAACAACTAGTTAACCTGACATGAGGGTGAAACAATGGCATTTAGAAACGAAGAGGACAAAAAAGCCTACTGGAGTGAAAACCTAGCGCTCCTAGCTAAGCTTTTAGTCGTTTGGTTCATCGTATCATTTGGTGCCGGCATACTGTTTGTCGATATCTTAAATGAAATTCAGTTTTTTGGCTTTAAATTAGGCTTCTGGTTTGCACAACAGGGCTCGATTTATGTATTTGTTGCATTGATCTTTGTCTATATGGCGAAGATGAACGCCATGGACAAACGCTACGGCGTAGATGAGGAGTAAATCATGGACGTTCAAACTTTAACATTTATTATCGTTGGCGCGTCGTTCGCGCTGTATATTGCAATTGCAATTTGGGCTCGCGCTGGTTCGACTAATGACTTCTATGTAGCGGGTGGTGGCGTGCCTCCTGTTATGAACGGTATGGCTACGGCAGCAGACTGGATGTCGGCAGCATCATTTATTTCGATGGCGGGTCTTATCTCATTTATGGGATATGATGGTGCGGTATACCTTATGGGTTGGACCGGCGGCTATGTTCTATTGGCACTTTGTTTAGCACCTTACCTACGTAAGTTCGGTAAGTTTACGGTACCTGACTTTATTGGTGATCGTTACTATTCACAAACAGCACGTACCGTTGCGGTATTTTGTGCCATTTTCGTATGCTTTACATACGTCGCAGGTCAGATGCGTGGCGTGGGCGTGGTATTCAGCCGCTTCTTAGAAGTGGATATTGTGTCTGGCGTTGTTATTGGCATGGTGATCGTGTTCTTCTACACCGTACTTGGCGGCATGAAAGGCATTACGTACACACAGGTAGCACAGTACTGCGTCATGATCTTCGCGTATATTGTTCCTGCTGTGTTTATCTCAATGATGGTTACAGGCCATATTCTTCCACAAACCGGTTTTGGCGCTACATTAGCGGACGGTTCGGGGATGCATATGCTACAGAAACTCGACAATTTATCCGTCGAGCTCGGGTTCAATGAATACACCTCGGGGACAAAAAGTACTATTGATGTATTCTTTATCACCTTTGCACTAATGGTGGGTACTGCGGGTCTTCCACACGTTATTGTTCGCTTCTTTACAGTGCCTAAAGTTCACGATGCGCGTAAATCTGCAGGTTATGCCCTAGCGTTTATCGCAATTCTGTACACTACAGCACCGTCGCTAGCAGCATTCGCTCGTGTAAATATGATTGAAACCATTAATGGTCCAGAAATGACGGGCACTAGTTATGCAGAAGCGCCGTCGTGGATTAAGAATTGGGAACAAACTGGCCTTATCGCGTTTGAAGATAAAAATGGCGATGGCAAAATGTTCTACTCGGGTGATGAGCGCAACGAAATGAAAGTTGACCGCGACATCATGGTATTAGCTAACCCTGAAATTGCGAACTTACCAGCGTGGGTGATTGCACTAGTTGCGGCAGGTGGTGTGGCAGCAGCACTGTCAACGTCCGCAGGCTTGCTGTTGGTTATTTCAACTTCTGTTTCCCATGACTTACTGAAACGAAACTTTATGCCAAATATTACCGATAAAGCCGAGCTGATGTATGCGCGACTTGCTGCTGGGGTGGCCATTGTCATAGCAGGTTACTTCGGTATCAATCCGCCAGGCTTTGTTGCGCAGGTGGTGGCATTTGCCTTCGGATTGGCGGCATCGAGTTTCTTCCCGGCAATTATTATGGGTATTTTCAGCAAGCGCATGAATGATAAAGGGGCTATTGCTGGCATGATTTCAGGTATCGCCTTCACTGCGGCTTACATTATTTACTTCAAGTTTGTAAATCCGGCTGCAAATACGCCTGACAACTGGTGGTTTGGTATCTCTCCTGAAGGTATTGGCACTTTAGGCATGATGGTGAACTTCATTGTGGCTTTCCTAGTGTTTAAAGCAACAGATGAAGCGCCAGAAGAAATCCAAGAATTGGTTGAGAGCATTCGTTACCCTAAAGGAGCGGGTGAAGCATCAGCGCACTAAGTTAGTATTGCCTTAAGGTAGGCTTTAGCTAAATAAAACCAATCTACTGGCGAAAGTGAGTAGGTTGGTTTTTTCTTTTTGTGAAACGGACAACCTCTATGACTGCAATGGCTAAACAAGTTGAAGACTTTCTTAATACGTCTGCGCCTTTTGATGTGCTGGACAAAGAGCAGAAGCTACAGCTTGTAAAACACACAGAGCTAATCTATTTGACTGCTGATAATGTGGATCAGGTTCTGACGAGTAAGGTCGCGCTTTTTCTCATTCAAAGCGGCCAGTTTTCAGTGAAAGACTCTGACGCTCCCATCCGGCATTTAAGTGAAGGTGACTATTTCGGTTACGCAAATATTATGGATGAGCGAAATTTTCCATTAAGCATAACGGTAGACAGCCCAGGGCTAGTCTATTGTTTTGAGGCGTTAGCTGTCGAACCTTTATTAGAGATACCTGTAATACGATACTTTTTTGAAGGACTTAGCAATAACGCTCTTCAAAATCACGCTATTGCAGATAGTAATTCAATGTGGCTTTACAAGGGACTTTTAGAAGTTATTGAAAAAGCCCCCGTCTCCGTGGACGCTCAAACCTCTATTACGGCAGCTGCTCAATTAATGACATCGCAAAAAGTCTCCTCTTTATTGGTAACTGAAAAAGAGAAGCTAATTGGTATTATTACTGACCGCGATTTAAGATCGAGAGTGGTGGCAGCCTGTTTAGACCCTCATCTTCCAGTGAGTCAAATAATGACAGCTAACCCGGCTCAGATTATGGGTAACAGGACCTTATTTGACGCTTTAGCGCTAATGACGGAAAAAAACATTCACCACTTGCCTGTTATTGAGCATCAAACGCTAGTCCCTCTTGGTATGGTCACCGCCAGCGATATCATTCGTCATCAGCGAGGTAACGTACTTTTCATCATTGGTGAGCTAAGCAAAGCTGATAATCTTTATGAACTTACTCGCCTGTCGTGGCAACTGCCTCACTACTTTTCGGCTCATGCGAAAAAAGCGGGTGATTACGATATTGCAGGGAAAATATTGTCACAAGCAACCGATATCATGACCAGAAAGCTAATTGGTTTCTTCCAGCAGGCAAATGGAAAAGCGCCCATGATGTTTGCGTGGCTGGTGTATGGTTCTCAAGCCAGAGAAGATCAAACGATGGGCTCAGACCAAGACAATGGTTTACTTCTGGCAAAACGACCTAGCGAAGCTCAATCCGAGTACTTTTCAAATATGGCAGAGTACGTATGCAACGGGTTGGCGAAGTGTGGCATTAAGCTTTGCGATGGTAATATTATGGCCAGTAACCCAAAGCTTAGGCTTTCCCTCGACGAGGCACTAGAAGAAGCTAAACAATGGGTAAAAGCGCCCACTAAAGATGCAATTATGCACTTTAATATTTTTCTTGATGTGCGGTGTGCTGCGGGCGATGTAAGCTTATTTAAGCAGCTTCAAAAACAGCGGGCTCCTTTAATGCAACAAAACATGTTTTTAGCCGCTCTTACGAGGCATAGTAACGAAATATCGGTGCCTCTTTCCATGTTCCAAAAGTTTGTTTTTGAGAAGGGAAGAAAAGAAAAGGACGTTATTGATCTTAAGATCCGCGCTGTTGCTTTAATAAACAATATTGCAAGAATTTACGCCCTCGCAGATGGCGTCACCTTACCTAACACGCTTGCGCGCTTAGACGCATTATCAGCCAGTTCTCAACTTTCAAAACGCGACGCTGCTAATCTTAAAGATATTTGGTTGTTCCTCAATCGTCTACGCTGGCGTCATCAACTTGAAAACAAAGTTACCGACAATCGCGTGTCCATATCAAGCCTGTCATCAATTGAAAAGCATCAGCTAAAAGCGGCTTTTAAAGCGATAGAAAGAACTAATCAAGCTATGGTGATGAAGTTCTCAGGTGGCGTGAGTTAATCGCTATGATTAAAAGATGGATAAAGGCGTGCGCACAGACGTTTACGGGGAAAACTAAGCTGAAGCAGCGCCTTCGTGAATTCAATGTTTATAGTACATCGTTTACGGCAGTAGATTTAGAGCTCACTTCACTAAATCCTTCAATCACGCAAATTACCTCTGTTGGCTATGTGAGTGGTATGGGCGGGCGTATTGATTTGTCGACGAGTGGCTATCATGTCATCAATACAACTGCAGACTTAGGGCAAAGCCCTGTGATTCACGGGTTAACCCGCGATATCTTGCAAAAAGGTGAAAATTTAGCAGATGCACTTGATGTTGTCGCACCGCTATTCAAACAAAACATACTCATTTTTCATAACGCTAGACTGGACTTAATGGCTTTAGACAGAGCTTATAAACAATGCGCTTTACCAAAGTTGGAGGTGATTTATATTGATACTCTTCAGCTTGCGCTGTATCAGCTAAACAAGCAGCATCAGGTTTTGCCAAGTAACAGTGCGACGTTGAGTGTATGCCGTCAACGCTTAGACCTTCCTGCTTTCAACGAACATAATGCGCTAGACGATGCTTTAGCTACACTTGAGCTTTACTTCGCCCAATTGGCAGAATTAGGAATAACAAAAGAGGCTACGCTAGATTGCCTTATTCACACAGGCGCCATAGGTTGCACTAAATTAGGTAATGAATAGAAACTATAGTATTTCGGCTATAAAGCGCTTAACACTGTTCTTGAGCGTCCGATGAGAATGCGTCGTTTTTGGTTTTATTAATCACCGACAGTGAAGGGGCAACTAAACAGTTCCGCCCGGAGGTTTTAGCGGCGTACAAGTTTTTATCCGCTTCCAGCATTACGAAGTCAATCGTTTTGCCATCGTTAGCGGTTTTTATCGCTAAGCCAGCACTTAATGTTACGCGCTCATATTCAGATGAAGTGTGCGGAACGTTAAGGTTATAGACAGTTTCTAAGAGGCGCTCAGCAACTGCTTTTGCACCCTCCAAATCAGTGTTGGGCAACATCACTAAGAACTCTTCACCACCGATCCTCACCAATTTATCCATAGGCCGAAGGAGTGCGTCGGTAATTGTTTTACTTACCTTCCATAAACAGCTATCGCCTTCCAAATGCCCATACATATCGTTAAAAAGCTTAAAGTGGTCGACATCAAATATAATCAAAGACAGTGGAGTAGCATTGCGTTCGCTGTCTTTAACAAGTCGGGGAAGATAATCGTCCAAATAGTGTCTGTTGTAGGCGCCGGTGAGTTTGTCGATATAGATTAGTTTTTCTAAGAAATCACTTCTGAGCTTGTGTTGAAGATGAGACTTCACACGGTTACGCAGCGTGCAGGCGTTGACGGGTTTAACAACAAAGTCTACACACCCTGAATCCCAGCAGCGTGATTCTTCCTCTTCTGTTGATGAAGAAGTAACGAAAATGACAGGTATATTCTCACACGATTGTTTTTGTCGAAGCAGCCTAGTGGTTTGATGCCCATCCATTTCTGGCATGGAGACATCCATAAGGATCAAGTCAGGCTTGTTGTTC
This sequence comes from Alteromonas sp. S005, assembly GCF_036864475.1. NCBI lineage: Bacteria > Pseudomonadati > Pseudomonadota > Gammaproteobacteria > Alteromonadales > Alteromonadaceae > Alteromonas > Alteromonas sp. S005. The sequence continues at coordinate 29,081 of NZ_JAZETN010000026.1, forward strand.
TTGCAGTACTCGATCGCTTCTTTCCCCGAGCTCACAGAATAACACTCTACAATTTCTTCAAGTAGAGTTTTTAAAACGAGTCTGCTGCTACCTTGGTCGTCGACAATTAAAACGCTGCAATCAGCTAAGGTCCGATCGCCGACTTGATCGATGTACACTGGGGCTCCTAACACAAATATGTGCATTCAGTTGTTAAGAATACGCCCGTATGCCGAAAAGAACATTAATCAAAAGTGTAATATTTGGGCGTAGAATTTAGTTCTCTGCTTATCCGCATCTTCGAAAGAGTTTTTAATACGTCAGGCGTTTTTTCAAAATAAAAACATAATTCGTAATATAAATGGGGAGGTGAAGCCGTTTGTCATCATAGAAACAAACTAAAAAACGCCAATCCAAAAACCCCGAGTGTACACAGGGTGCCCAGCATATAAAAATAGCTTCTTGGGCTAGGGTTCTTTTCTGTGGCAATAGCATAGTACAGTGCCATATGAACGATACGACTTAGCGCGAAAGCCCAAACTAAAATAGCAAGTATGTCTGTTGGCGCGCCAAGAAACATACAAAGCAGAGCGGGGAGCGTAAATTGGTGAATATTTTCAAGCGAGTTGTGAAATGTTCGGTGGCTTCTAAATACAAAACTATCGTGGCTCAATTCTTCGCTGACTTTACCGGGAATGTAACGCGACTGTTTTCTATGCGCCACCGCGGCTACGATGTTTTGAACAAACACGGTTAAACTAATAACTAATAGTCCTGCAATACTGTATGTGTAAACCGTGAACATTTGAACTCCTTCTCTGGTTTAGTGAAAAACCTTATATGTTTTTAAACGCAGTAATACCGAGTTGATTGACTCTATCCACTTAACGTTCTTGAATGGCAACAAGGCAGTTTTAAAGCCCTTGTCGAATTGACTTTGTTTACGCGGTAATTATTGGAAGAGATCGATAAATGTTTATAAAAAAACATAGACCCACTGACGTCGGTCTATGCTCATCTTTTTATGACTGTTATAAATGGACTTATAGCGATGCTTTTACGTCGTTTGGAAGTAATACGGTATCAATAACATGAATAACGCCATTGCTGGTCATAACATCAGCTTTGATAACTTGAGCGTCATTTATCATGACCTTATTCATTGTAGTAGATACCATTACCTTACTACCTTCTACCGTAGTGGCATCAGAGAGCGCTGCTACATCTTTTGCTGTTACTTTACCGGCTACCACATGATAGGTAAGAATTTTTGTTAGCGTTTGCTTGTTTTCAGGTTTAAGCAGCATTTCAATTGTTCCATCAGGTAATGCTGCAAATGCATCATCGGTCGGCGCAAAAACGGTAAATGGACCATCCCCTTTCAATGTACTGACTAAATCAGCAGACTTAACGGCGGCCACAAGTGTTGAAAACATATCATTACTAGCAGCAGTGTCGACAATATCTTTTTGCTTACCTTCTGCATGATGACCCGCGAAAACGCTTGTGCTCAGTACAATTAAAAATAACGCACTCATTAACTTCTTCATAATCTTTCCTTCAATGTGTAAATGGGCTTCAAATGAAATTCACCATCCTTCGGATCGCCTACTACTTAAAGACAGCCACTGAAAGCTACTGAATTGAGAGTTGTTACGGCGATACCTAACAATTTGATGATTAACTTTGTGTAATGCTGATAAAGGAGCGGCTAGTACCGAAAGAGGGTGAGGGATACATCAATAAGTTAGCTTACGTCTTACTTATTTCTTGCCATAAAGTGCAGCCCTGCAAGTTGTAAATAAAATGTAAATAATGAGTGTGGGTGCTATAATTATAAACTATCGAGTGACTATAAAAGGTTCCTGGTATGAAAGCTCGAGTAGTTTCTCTATTACTTTTTTTAGGCTTACTCAGCGCTTGTCAGTCCACGCAAGAGAATAGTGTAGCGGCAGCGCCGACACTATTAAACGATAGCTTGTTTTCTTCTCATCATTTATTTCCCGTCGAGTCTATCGATGATATTTTTTTTCTGGGAGAAGACGCTCGTATCTTTGCTGAAAATGCGGTGTATGAAAAAAGCATTACGGGGAAAAATGTAAAAGGGCTAGTCAAAGCTATTTTTGATCATTCGGACTACGGCGTGCTGTATCGCAATAGTGCGAACACGACAGCAGACAGTACATTTAATAATCGTGCAGCAAACTGTTTATCCCTATCAATTATGACTTATGCACTGGCTGAGCATGTAGGCTTAACCGCGACTTTCTACGAAGTAGATATTCCTGAGTACTGGACTAGAAGGGAGGGTTATAGCTTGCTAAATGGTCATATCAATATGCGAATCTCAATATCTGAAGCCAACCACGTAACATCGATTGGACGTTCATGGGCAGACGTAGACTTTGACCCCCAAATGTTGCGCAATTACTTTCCTAGAAAGCCAGTGTCAAAAAACAAAATTGTATCTATGTACTACAACAACAAAGGGGCTGACGCGCTTGTTGCCAATAGGTATACACGGGCTTATAGCTATTTTCGCGCCGCCGCCACATTGTCCCCTGAATTGCAGCAAAGCTGGGTGAACCTAGGCGTTCTTTACAGAATGGTGGAAGCTTATGATCAGGCGGAGATGACTTATAAACACGCTCTCTCCATTAATGAAGAAAACCTAACAGCGTGGGAAAATCTATCTATTCTTTATACCCATCAAGGCAGAGATGAGGAAGCAATGCAGATCACGCAAATGGTCGAAGCAAAGCGTAAAAATAACCCTTTTTATCATTACATTTTGGGAGAGCAAGCTTTTGATGCAGGGAATATTGCAAAGGCAAT
>NZ_JAZETN010000027.1:0-27849 GCF_036864475.1 Alteromonas sp. S005
TTCTTCAGTATTCATGCCTCATAATCGCAGTTACTTTGTAAGTGAAAGCTATCTGAACTTTCTGATTGGTTAGTGCTCAACTACTAGGTGCTTTATGGATGGATGCATTAATGGTAGAAGAGAGGATTAATAGATATGAGCTTGAGAGGAGCTGTTTTGCTCAAATAAGCCTGCCAAGCGCTTCTGATCTCCGAGCGCTTTTACTTTCACTTAGTATCAATGGGAGTTTGTTACTCGCGCTGGCATTCACCACAGAAAACCAGTCTGTAAGTCAGCAGCAATTTCCGCCTGTATTGTTAAAAGCAGTATTAGTAATGCCAACGACTGCCCCTCAAAAGACCGAAATTGATTCAGAACCAGTGAATGATAAAGGTAGCGACCTAGAACATACCTTTGCTATTAAAAAAGCGAATAAAGGTGAGAAAGTATCGAGCGCTAGCAAAGTGGTTGGCAAATCTAAAGAGCCACAGAAACTTTTGATAAAAGAACCTTCACCACAATTTAAAGCAAGAAAAGAAGAAACCAAGCTTAAAATTCGGGATGCCACACAATATTACATCAATCGTTTGAACGCACAACGATTGCATGACATAGCTAAACAATCACATTCAAACAAAACCCATTCGAATGTGAAGAGAAACCCTAAGCTTTCCAACTCCTTCAATACTGAAAACGAAGATTTTCTAAAAAGCATTGAAATAGTCGTTGATTGCAGCACTTTAAAAGGAAAGTTATTCAGCTCCCTCAGTAAAAACAAAGGTGGTACTCTTAACGATCGCGACTTTCCCATGCTAGCGGGTGACGCAGTTAAATCGGTTCAGGGTACTGTGAAGTGTCGAGACCACAGCAGTATTCAATTGCATATTGATAAGTATCTAAACAAGCTGCAATAGCTGTAATCTGCAAAACTATACCAAAGTATAAGTTTTTCGTTATGCCATTTTCCAGCACCGATTCTGTCTGCGTTCGCGCACTATAATGAATCCTTATTCATCAGTTCTTGCATTATATTGGTGCGTAGTCGCCTTGATTTTAATCCGCATCTCGATAAACCTAGGATTTGTTATGCCTTTTGCACGAAAAATGTGCAACTGGTAGCGCTTTAATAAGTCTATTTGAATATTAAATGGATTTTAGTGGGTAAATATGCATAATGCGCCGTTTTTTAGCGGTAAATTCGCTAATTACTCGCCTTTTGATAGGCACATAGTTTGCAAAAAAACAGATCGTAAAAAAGATTAAGTACAACGCATTTCTTAAACATATAAAAAATAACCATCGCTTTTAGACTCCTTAAACATGCCGAAAAGAGCATGTCGGAACGAGAAAGTATATTTGGAGAAACACACATGGCTTTTGGTTCATCAAAGCAAAACAATATTTCTGCACTAGCAATTGCAGTAGCATCTGCACTTACTGTTAGTGCATCTGCGGTTCAGGCTCAGGAAGAAGCCGCTGTTGAAGAGAAGGATGTCGAAAAAGTAGTTGTAACCGGTTCTCGCGTTGCCCAAGACTCCTCCCTGGAAGCAGCGAGCCCTGTTCTTGCCATTAATGCTGGTGATATCAAAACATCTGGTCAAATAGATTTAGGGGCCATGCTGCGTGAATCGCCTCAACTACAGGCGTCACTGCCGGGATCTTTTTCTGCATTTAATGGAACCCCACTAGGAGCAAGCTTACTGGACTTACGTAATCTAGGTAGTGAGCGAACCTTGGTTATGGAAAACGGTCGATGACATGTTTCAGGTATTGAGGGTACGGGCTCTGTTGATGTAAATACCATCTCTACTGCTTTACTTCGAAACGTGGAAGTCCTCACTGGTGGTGCCTCAGCTGTTTACGGCGCTGATGCGGTAACCGGTGTTGTCAACTTTAATATGAGAAACGGAGCCTCGTTCGACGGGCTAGAGCTTCGCACTCAAACAGGTGTGACTGACGATGGTGACGCAAATGAATTCTTTTTATCATTGGCCAACGGCTTTTCTACAGATAAAGGTGATTTAGTATTCGCGGTTGAATACCAAGAAACAAGCCCAGTGTATGCTAGAGATAGAGACTTCGCAGGCTCTGGTCTATATACACAAGTAGCTAATACAGAGGCTACTCAGAGTGCATTTGGTATTGATTCACGCTTCAAGAATACTTGGGTGCCAGACTACAGACTTCCAATTTCAAGTGACAGAGGTGTAATTTCATTAACTGGCAGTGCGTTTGGAGATGTCGCTGGATCTGGCGGCGTGCTCGGTTGCGGCACTATCGGAACGTCCATGTTTCCAACGTGTCAGGTAGTGGGTGAAGACGGCACCTTAAGTGCCTACAATCCCGGCGATGTTTATGCTGGACCTTTCGATGCGAGTGGTGGTGACGGTGTACCGGGTAGTCCCGATGCTGAACTTATCCTTCCAGAGTCTAAAAGAGTCTTAGTACAGGCAGTGTCAAATTACGAACTAAATGAATTCGTAAATTTCTTTGTAGATGCCAAATTCGTATTTAGCTCGACTAAAGAAACTAATCAGGTGAATGGTTTCAATGACGATATTCCAATCTCACTAGACAATCCGTATATTCCTGCAGCTCTACTGTCTCAAATTAATGAATTACAAGCAGAAGGTGAATCACCAAGCTTAGTAATGTCCCGCGATGTTCTTGATATAAACGCTAATTCAAACCCAGAAGCGGAACGTAAAACGTATCGTATTGTTACAGGCTTCGATGGTTATATCCCTAACACCGCTCTAGAGTACGAGGTTTTCTACAACTACGGTCGAACTGATGCCGACATTACTTCGAACTTGCGCATAGAAGACAGATACTTCGCTGCTATTGACGCTGTAACAGATCCAGCAACTGGCAATGTTGTTTGTCGCTCTGACTTAGACAGTTCTGCGCTTCCTCCTACGTCGCCGTTTCCATCTGCGAATGCGAATTTTGGGTTCTTAACTTTCCAGCCTGGTGATGGTTCTTGTGTACCAGTGAATTTGTTTGGAAAGGATTCAATCAGCGCTGAAGCGGCTAACTTTATATTCCAACCTGGCACTGAGCAGAACGATATAACGCAAGAGAATTTCTTAGCAGTAGTATCGGGCGACTCTTCTGATTTATTCGAGCTTCCGGCAGGCCCTGTTATGTTTGCTCTTGGTTACGAATGGCGAAAAGAGTCAAGTACCTATACGCCGGATCCATACTCCGCAGCAGGCTTAACCTTTGGAACATTAGACTCTCGCAACGGTCCAACCAATCCTTCTGACGGTGAGTACGATGTTTCAGAATACTTTGTAGAAGCAACTATACCTTTACTAGAAGGTGTCGATTTCGCTGAGCGATTAGAGCTGCGCACTGCATACAGAAGCTCAGACTACGACCCATATGGTACGCATGACGCTTGGACGATAGGAACAGTATGGTCACCTGTTGATACATTTAGTATTCGAACGACCTTCTCTGAAGCGGTGCGGGTTCCCAACATTAATGAAGCCTTCGCACCTACATTTGCGGCTTCACTTGGTGCAGGAGATGACCCTTGTAACCAAAACTTAATTAGTGCGGGCTCTGAGTTCAGAGAAGCGAACTGTATTGCACTGATTGGCGACGCGGTAGCTGATGGCACTTATGATTCTACTAACTTCCTTTCAGCGTTTGTTTCTGGTTCAACGGGCGGTAACCCAGACCTTGATCCTGAAGAAGCAGAAACCATCACGATTGGTACAGTGTGGAGACCAGACACAGAGCTCGACGGTATGCTGGAAGGTTTAGTAGTGACACTAGACTACTATAATATTGAAATTGATGGCCTGATTGATAGCCTTACCGGTTTTGACATTGCATCTAACTGTGTAGACGCGCCAACAATCAACAACCAATTTTGTGACGCAATTGACCGTGATGCTACAAATGGATTTATCACAGATTTTCGTTCAGGGTTTATCAACCTTGCAGCGGTAGAAACATCTGGTATTGATTTCCGCATAGATTATGGCTTTGAGTTGGCTAAATTAGTCGACACAGACGGAAGAATTGAATTCACTATCAACGGAACAAACTTCCTCAAAAATGATGAAGTAAGGGATGTGAGTGCACCTGACGAAGTCACTGATGTTCTTGGAACATTTGGGCGACCAGAGTGGATCGTAAACATGAGTGCAGACTATATAATTGGTGAACTCGTTGTTGGGTGGAGAGGACGCTACGAAGGAAGCCAGCTACTTCCAGGGCTAGAAAACCAGGATATCGAGAGCGATCCTGATTTTATCAGTCAAACTCACACTGGCTCTGCGTTGGTGCATGATTTTTCTGTTTCATACACTTTTGAAGATAGCCTAGAAGTATATGGTGGTATCAATAACGCGTTTGAGGAAGATCCTTACCTTGGCACATTGTCGAGACCGGCAGGACCTAGAGGACGCTTCTTCTACCTAGGCGTAAATTACACAATGTAACGTCTACACAGATATCAAAAAGCAGCTTTTTAGCTGCTTTTTTTATATCTCTAAATAGGAATTTATTTGCATCACTACTTCGTTGCGATTATGTTAATGTAACTTCCTCTGGTCTAACCAGTGGCGCAGGTTTAATAATCACTCGAAAGATAATAAGCTCCCAACTATCAGCGTGAACAATTATGTCAAAGAACTACGTACTCAATACTTATAATAAATTCCTTAAACTGCCCTTTGGCAAAAAGCTGTTTAGCTGGTATTCAGCCCGCAGAGCACCTTATTTTTCAACAGTTTCACCACTTATTACAGACATCAAACCTAACTACTGTGAAGTGCTTATTAAAAAGCGTAAAGGGGTAGAGAATCACATTGGCACTGTTCACGTCATTGCGATTTGTAATGGTTTAGAAATGGCCATGGGCTTTATGTGCGAAGCATCAATCCCTAAAAATCTAAGGTGGATCCCAAAGGGCATGGAAGTGAAATACCCAGCAAAAGCAGACTCAGACATTCGCTGTGTCGCCGAAGTACCAGCAGATGCATGGAAGCCTGGTGATTTGCCTATTTCAGTAAAGGCGTACAACGCTGAAGGCACCGTGGTCGTAGATGGCACCATCACCGTTTGGGTAAGCGAAAAACGCTAAACGATGTCTTGCTACTTGAAGGTCGCTTTTGCGGCCTTTTTTTATGTCTAGTTACTGGCGCAATATTAAGTTTTTACTATAGAAGTATTTCTAATTGACAGCATGCGAAAACACATCTAAGAATACACTGGTAAGCGATTAAGGCGCTATATCGGAAGTCTATTTCATTCAACAATTAAGTGGTTGTTCTCTTGGTGAACTTTATTAGGGGGACCACGATGAAAGAGGTTAAGATGTCTGTAATCACAAAAGAACAAGTCACTAGAAAACCTTTCGCAGATAAGAAAAATTACCCTTACGGATTCGCACGTTCCGGGGATTTTTCAATTAATGAAAGTAAGCTTCTTCAGGCCCATGGTAGCTTGTTTGCTGCGCTTGTTGACGGAAAGATCACGCCGGAGAACGACGAAGAACAAGCCTATCTAGAGTCTGCTCTCGGGCACCGTGAACCCTCAACACCTCAGGAAAAAGCGTGGTTGAAATACCAAGCTCGAATCAATAGGCCAAAAGCTGCTAGCATTTATGGGTCTAAGCGTCCGGCTGCAGAAGAGGTTGACGATGATCAAGATATAAGCGATAACAGTGATCTTGATATCGACCTCGATGATTAATGTTATGCCTTTATGCATCTCAAATGCGTAGAGGCGCCCCTCTTAGAGCAATCATTTTTATTGTTTTCGCTGTTAACATTGTGTAAATAAATATCCTATTTTCTGTCAAAATTGCGCTTACGGCGAAATATTCATCCTAATTATTGCGATTATTGGGATATATATCTCACTTTTGCGCAATTTGGTGTTTTATCTTCCTATTACCTTAGATATAGTCGGGGCATCGTCAACGTACGCTGACAAACCCCCCAACCCATTACAGGAGAAAGCACTGTGAAAATGATGTCGGGCGCAGCCATGGTGGTTGAAGCGCTAAAAGATGTAGGAGTGACACACGTGTTCGGTTACCCAGGTGGTGCCGTACTAGACATTTATGATGCGTTATTTGCGCAAGATGATGTCAAACACGTCCTCGTACGTCATGAACAGGCAGCCGCCCATATGGCGGATGGTTATGCACGTTCAACTGGCAAAACCGGCACAGTGCTCGTCACATCAGGTCCAGGCGCTACGAATACTATTACAGGTATTGCTACTGCATATATGGACTCTATTCCGATGGTTATTTTATCGGGACAGGTGCCGTCGAAGCATATTGGTGAAGACGCATTCCAAGAAACTGACATGGTGGGGTGCTCACGCCCTATCGTTAAGCACAGCTTTTTGGTAAAGCGCGCGGTTGATATCCCAGAAGCGATTGCTAAAGCTTATTATATTGCCAACACAGGTCGTCCTGGGCCGGTGGTTGTAGATTTGCCAAAAGATATTGTTAACGTAGCGGAAGAACATCCTTATGTGTATCCAACCGACGTTACTATGCGCTCTTATAACCCAACAGAAAAAGGCCACCCCAAGCAGGTGAAGAAAGCGGTTGAGTCGCTTCTTAAAGCAGAACGCCCGGTATTATATGTAGGTGGTGGTGCAGTAGCTTGCGACGCGTCAGAAAAAGTTATTGAGTTAGCTGAAAAGCTAAATGCTCCAGTAACTTGTACGCTGATGGGCCTTGGTGCTATGCCGGGAACGCATAAGCAATTTATTGGTATGCTTGGTATGCACGGCACGCTTGAAGCAAATAAAACCATGCATAACGCAGACTGTATTATCGCACTCGGTGCACGTTTTGATGACCGTGTTACCAACAACGTCGATAAATTCTGCCCTCATGCAGATATTATCCACGTTGATATTGACCCAGCATCGATTTCTAAAACCGTAAATGCGCATATACCTGTTGTAGGTTCAGTAGATAAAGTACTTGATCAAATTTTAAGTCAGGTAAATAAAAAAGACTTATCAGGTCAAAGCGAAAAGCTAGCCGACTGGTGGCAGCAGATAGAAACATGGCGTTCTCGTGAGTGTTTGAACTACGCGCAAGGCGAAGAAGTAATTAAACCACAGCGTGTTATCGAAGCCTTGTACAAGCACACCGACGGTAAAGCTTATGTTAGTTCTGATGTTGGTCAGCACCAAATGTTTGCTGCGCTTTATTACCCTTATGATAAACCGCGTCAGTGGATCAACTCCGGTGGTCTTGGCACCATGGGCTTTGGTTTACCGGCTGCAATGGGCGTGCAGTTTGCGCACCCAGGGTCAACCTCTGTGGTAGTAACGGGTGACGGCAGTATTCAAATGAATATTCAAGAGCTATCTACTTGTTTGCAGTACAACCTGCCTATCAAGATTATCTCATTGAATAACCGTGCCCTAGGTATGGTTCGTCAGTGGCAGGATATGATTTACAAAGGACGTCACTCACATTCTTACATGGATTCAATGCCTGATTTTGTGAAGTTGGCAGAAGCTTACGGGCATGTGGGCATTAAAGTAGACAAGCTCGACGAACTAGATGCAGCAATGGAGAAATGTTTCAGCTACACAGATCGCTTAGTGTTTATGGACATAGCAGTAGACCAAAACGAACACGTATATCCAATGCAAATTAAGTTTGGCGCAATGGATGACATGCGCTTAAGCAAGACGGAGCGAACCTGATGAAACGTATTATCTCTGTATTAATGGAAAACGCCCCTGGTGCACTATCTCGAATTGTTGGTGTATTTTCTCAGCGTGGTTACAACGTCGACTCACTGTGTGTGGCACCAACCGACGACGCGAGCCTTTCGCGTCTAACTATTATCACCCACGGCGACGACAAAGTAATAGAGCAAATCACCAAGCAAGTGAATAAGCTTATAGATGTGCTAAAAGTGGTCGACCTAACTGAGGGTACGCACATTGAGCGCGAGCTTATGCTGATTAAAGTTGCGACTCGCACAGAGTCGGTACGTGCTGAAGTGAAGCGGAACTCTGATATCTTCCGTGCGCGTATTGTGGATGTGAACGTAAACAACTACACCATTGAAATTACGGGCACCACAGATAAGCTAGATGCATTTGCCACGACTATGGGGCAGTGTGCTGAAATTATCGAATCATCGCGTACGGGTGTGTGTGGTCTTGCACGAGGTGATAGGGCGCTTCGTCCTTAATTTGAGTTGCGTAAACATCGACTCAATACTTCATAGTTAATAAACGAAAGAGGGCGCTTGCGCCCTTTTTCTTGTTAAAAAAACAACGTAGTGCGATGCACAGTTTGTCGTACAGGTTTAGTTATTCAAACGTGCCTTTGACCAAAGCCTGGCCATACTGAACCAGTTGCTTACCTTTAGCGATAACATGAACAACATCCAGTGTTTCCCTCTCGCAAAGCACAATGTCGGCGTCACATCCAACATCGATTTTTCCCTTGCGATGCAGCTTAAGTCTCTTGGCGGGGGTGCTACTGACTACCGCAATGGCGCTCTCTAGCGATACATTGTGTTGTAATACCAGCGCTTTAAATGCTTCAAATAAACTCCCTACTTTGCCTACTTCTAAGCCTACAAGCATGCCATTTTCATCGAATACTGGAAGACTAGCGTTTCCGTCTGAGCTCATGCTTAAACAATTTGCAGGCACACCCTGATTTAGGCAATAGGCAACGGCCTCTGCAGCGGGTATTTCGCCCTCTTCAATAAATTGCTCGTTGGTGCTTGTGGTCATATCAATAACACCACCTTTCTGTGCCCAAGCGATTCCTGCATCTAACAAACTTTGGTTTCTATTAATATGAGTTGGATAGAACTGGCTTGCCGGAATATCTGTATTATCAACAACGTCATGCAATACAGACAGTTGGCGCTCTCCGTCGCCAGTGTGTATGTAAACAATACCCGCTTTACCAGAAATCATGCCGCCAGTTCGTGCTTGTGCTGCAACCTCTGCAAGCGCCTGGACAGTCGGCTCGGCAGCTCTATGATCGGCAATTGCGACTTCTCCGACCCCAATCATGCAGTCGATTAGCACAACGTCATCTGTAACGTTGCCCGTAATGGTACGGGCCGGAAGATGATAGGAGCCTGTGTAACAATACGCGCTGATCCCCTCAATGTTTAGGCCTCTTGTCTTAGCCACTAAATCAGGCAGCGTTCGTGTAGTTGCATCGGTACCTAACGCACCAATAACAGTTGTTACGCCATGTAAACTAGCATCAGTCAGCGACATTTGTGGCGTACGAGTGTGAAAGCCACCCTCGCCACCGCCACCAGAAATATGCACTAAACTGTCAACAAGGCCAGGCATCGCAATCAAATTACTGCCGTCAATAATATTTAGAGAAGGTGAATCCATCGAAATGTTAGGGGCAATATGTGCAACAGCATTGTTGGCGATAAGTATGTCTACCGTGCCTTGTGCTGAAGGAGAGTAGCATTCTACATTTTTGATTAGCGTTAGCATTTAAGAGAAACCTATAAGAACGGCGGTGATAATAGTAAGCGACGCAAGTACGAAAAGGCAGGCGCAAAACTTTGCAATAAATTTTACCCATGTTGTCCAACTTACGCCAGCCACACCTAAGCAACCTATTAGCGAAGCAGAAGTCGGAATGATTAAATTAGTCAGGCCATCGCCTAACTGAAAAGCTAGCACGGCAACTTGGCGAGTCACGCCCACAAGGTCTGATAGCGGTGCCATTAGAGGCATGGTAATAGCGGCTTGTCCTGATCCAGAAGCAATGAAAAAATTAAAGATGCTTTGAAACAACAGCATTAGCCAAGCGCTCATTACGGAACCGGTTTGTGCCAACGCGCTGCCCGTGTGATGTAGCAAGGTGTTCAGCACAGAGGGAGAAGTCACGTCGTCACCACCTAGTACTAATACTATGCCTTTTGCCATACCAACAATGAGTGCAGCAGGCAGCAGCGATTGTGCGCCGCTAACAAACGCCGCACTGATATCATTGACTCGCATGCGTCCGCCAATCCACGCGATGGCACCTATCATGATGCCCATACAGAAAAACTGTGAGGCAATTTGTGGTATGTAATAAGCGTGAACAATTACCCCCCACATCACCCAACAAATACAGGCAAAAAAGGCGGCAAGAATAAGTTTATCGGTAACGGAAAAATGTGGTTCAGTGAGTTCATTTGTTGATGCGTTAGATGACGTGAACTCTAAAGAAGGCGCTTGTTTGCTTACTGAAGCTGTACCATTAAATGCTTGGTTATTATTTTTTAGCTGTTTTGCATAACGCAAAGTGAAGATTAAACCAAAAGCGGTAAATAGAGCCCATATGGCCATGCGAAAATATTGACCAGACATCAGCGGCACATCGGCTATGCCTTGTGCTATGGCAACAGAAAAAGGGTTCATCCAGCTTGTAGCGAAGCCGATTTGTGTAGCCACGTAAGTTACAAGCACTGCCATAATGCCGTTATAGCCCATGGCGGTCATTAGCGGCACTAGCACAATACAAAATGCAATGGCTTCTTCGCCCATTCCAAATACTGCCCCACCTAATGAGAACAGTAAAAATAGCGCGGGAAGCAACAAATTGTCGGCGTGCTGGTAGCGCTTTATCAACGCCATAATACCGTTGTTGATTGCACCTGTTTGCATCACAATGCCGAAGGCGCCGCCAACGATAAGAATAAAAGCGATAACGCCGACTGCCGCGCCCCATTTGTCGCCGGAAACCATACCGTCAAACGCATAGTTGGCAATGCCTGTTGTGTTGCCAGTGCCATCGAATAACACAAAACCATGGCTTTCTTCTACATATCTGAAGCTATCGGCATCAAGTACGGTTTTCACGTTACCGTCTGATGTAGCGATACTTTTGGTGTCAAAGGTGCCTGCTGGCACAAGCCAAGCCACTAGCCCTGCAAGCAGTATTACAAAAAATAAGATTACGAATGCATCAGGCATTCGCGATGTTGAAGGTGAATGTTGCAACCTTACCTCCGAAAGTGAAGAGGGCTTAACGCCCCCTTTCATCACTTAGTGAAAATAGTAGCTAAACGCAAGTGTGTAGCGCGTACCAAACGGGTCGTGGTTAAAGGCGTCGAAACCTCTACCAGAGCCATAAGCCGTAGGAGCATCTCGGTCAAATACGTTGTCAACAGTAAGGCGCAAGTCAGCATTCTCAAAGTAATAGCCAGCGCTGAGTGTTACGGTAGTCCAGCTGCTTACATTGCGGGTATCATCTTCATCTTCGATGGCGCCCAACTCAATTAGCTCGTCGATTTCTCTGCCACGTAAACGAACTATATCGTCATCATAGCTGCCGGTATAGAAGACGTAAGCACCTACGTACCAATCCTCTTGAACATAGAAAAGTTCAGCTGTGGCAACGGTTTCAGGGTAAAGGAAAGTTCCCGCTAATGACTCAATTTCATCAGAACCAGGTCTATTGCGGTCGTAGGTCAGGTAGTGAGTGCCAGAAAACCCTAGCTCCAACGTGCCACTATCTAACTGAAAGTCATGGTCTAGGTCCCAGTCGATACCTTCGAGTTCTTGAGTGCCCGTATTATCAAGCAATAAAATATGATCTCTAAACAGGGGTAACTCAAAAAAGCGCGGGTCGTCAAAGTCAATCCAAGCATTGAGGATTTCAGTTAAGTTAGCGCCCTCATCTTCAATGGTATTCCCTGCATTATCGGTTACCAAACATAGGTCTTCTAAGTACGAAATACCTACCTCTCCCTCATCCAATACACCGCAATGGCGAAGTGAAGCATCGGTAATGGCACGATCTAAAACCCCGGTCATATTGGTATCGACAATGTCTTCGTGATCGAAGGTCCAGTAATCAACCGTAATCGTGGTATTTTCAGTTGGGCTATAGGCAAAACCAAATGAGTACGTTTCAGACTCTTCAGCGCGTAGCGCTGGGTTACCAAGCTCAAGTACGTTATTGCCGCGAACGCTACCTTGCCCCTCGCAATACAAATCTGAAACGGCTTCGTTCACTGAACAGTCGAAAGACGCGCGAGTCGTTCGCAGCTGTACGCCAGCTTGAGTCAAAGAAGGCGCACGGAATGCTGTAGACCACGAGCCGCGAAGTACTAAGTCATCAATAGGGCGGTAGGTGAAGCCCACTTTTGGATTAAACGTGCTGCCAAAATCATTGTAATCGTCAAAACGGCCCGCAAGACTAATATCAAATTGATCGGTAACAGGAACGAAGAGTTCAGTAAAAATGCCCATCTGATTTCTGTCTGCCGCTGAGGCACTTGAACCGAATCCAAAAACATCGACAAGAAAGTTATTTTCCGCTCTTGCTTGTGAGTCTAAAGACGGCAAATCAGTGATTTCTTCCCGTCTTAATTCAACTCCAGCAGCCAGTAACACAGCATTGCCATTCCACTGCGCTATTTCACCGTTAATTTTGGCATCTAAGCCGAACATTTCGCTGGTTCCATCACGAGTGGGGCGTGCTTGTGTTAAGCCCAAAATAGCGTCGTTCTGCGCATTGCCTACTAGGAAAGGATTATAGGCAGGTAACAGTGCGCCGCTGCCACAGCTTAAAATATCGTTTGTGCTATCATACTGCGCAATCTCGACAGTATCACAGAGCTCTCCTTGGACGGCCGCCGTATATAGATAGCGATTGTAGATACCTTGTGTTGCAACCTGTTCAGACTCACTGCGAGAGTACAGTGCGCCAGCTTCCCATTCCCATTCACCAAAATACCCCTGTAAAGACGACACCAGGCGAATAGCGTCAGTTTCTATTTCGACGGTACGCGGCGAGGCAAATCGAGCATCATATTGAAAGCCGTCTATTTCGCGATCTAATTGAGAGAAGAAAGAAATATCTTCTAAGTTGTTTAAAATTGTATTACGCGCCCCTTCTTCTAATGCATCTAGGGCCTCAATTCCTATCCATGCACCTTCTTCATCGTTTACTTGATTAATGGGCGAAGGCGTTGAGAACGAAGTCGATTTGGTATGCGAGGCCAGCAGGTCTGTTCGCCAGGTAAAGTCGTTACCTTGATAGGTATATGTGAAGCCACCTGATAATGTCTCTAGCGGTGTTTCAAAGAAGTCGTCTTCATTGGCATAGTATGCACAGATTTCTTCATCAAGCTCGGTGGTTGTTAGCTCATCAGGGCAGTTAGGTGCAGGCATCTCATAGCGGTCTAGTGTACTTCGAAAGAAAATGTTGGGCTGGCCTTTGGCAAGATACGAGTAACTACTTTCCAAAACAGGATCGCGCGTTTGCGAAAAATCGGTAGCGCGGATCGCTTTTCTGTCGAAGTAGTCGAAGAACGCCGTTAAATTACTGCCGTTATCAAAATTTTTACCCCACAGCATTTGAACATTGAAGGCACCATGATCATTGCCGTTGGTGGTATTCTCGTAATTAGTTTGAAGTTCTAGCCCTTCATAATCGTTTTTAAGAATATAGTTAATAACACCAGCAACAGCGTCTGCACCATAAATCGCCGATGCACCCGTTGCCAGCACTTCTACACGCTCTACCGCAGAGGCGGGAATACTATTGATATCAACAAAATTCTCAGTACCAGAAGCAAATGAACTTGCTGCAATTCGGCGTCCGTTGACAAGTGTTAACGTTGAAGAGGGACCAATGCCTCGAAGTGATGCTGCCGCTTGACCGGGTGGTGTAGAGGTTGACGTCGCCCCACTTTGGGTGGTGTCAAATGTGCCAACGCCGCCACGGGTTTGCGTTACCGTACGCATTAACTCTGAAATGGTAGATGCGCCTGTGCGGGAAATATCTTCTGAAGTTAGAATGGTTAGCGGCTGCGCACCTTCCATATCCGCACCGCGTATATTACTGCCGGTGACCTGAATGCGCTCTACAACTTCTTCTTCGCTCGTTTCTTGTGCTGATACAGATTGCGCAAACACAGCGCCAGATATACAAAGCGATAGGTAGCTTAGCGTGCCAACAGACACACCTAATTTGTGAACTAACGTCGATTTTTTCATTATTGTGATCCCCATAACGCGCACGGTCTAATGCCGCTTTTTGCGCGATTCAACACTTGTTTAGATAAAAATTTGCTGCAAGGCGCAGCGTGACCGCTTCAATGAATTGAAGGGCGCAGGAGCTACTCGTCGAACCACTCCGACAAGTAAAAGTTTTGATAGCGATAGTTGCCTAGGTTGGCAGCTTTCTTGATCATTTATAAAAACCAGTGTTGTGACGAATTATGCATTTCGCCTGAATCAAATATTGTTGTACGGCGTAAACTTAACCGTTGACATTAATAATTAGTTAACACTACGGTGAATAAAAGTCAATCAATTAAATGTTCCGTTGGTTTTAATGAAAGTTATTTTTTTGCGCGCAAGTTCTTACTACATTAAAGATAGTTTTAAAACACTAGCTTCATTGTTTATGTTTTTTTATCTTACTGTATTTTCTATGTTTTGTTTCTCATCCCCTAATCTTGTTTTGGCGGGCGGGGCATTAAAAACATGTTCGAGTATGTCAACGAAAAACTGCAGTTCGTCGTCAAACTTTGCGTCTGGGAAAGCGGAAATTTTGTACGAAATAAATCAGCAATCACTGCGTAGATATCAGGATTTGGCGAACAAACACTCACAAAACAATGATTTTTTATATTCAAAATTAGTGAATGTATATTCATCTGAAGGTGGGCGGTTATATACAAAAAATGCGCTGCTAGATGCCCTCAATGATGCCGGGTTATCAAACAGCGATATTCGCTCCCTTTCTGATACTGACTACTTCATTTTGTTGGACTCCCTAGAGGCGCAGCAAACAGATGAGCTAGGCAACCGATTACAAGAGCAAGTATCCTTAACAAATACAAAAGCTAGGGCGTCAATTGATATCTATAACGCGTTTATTGAGGCTGCACATGCTAAACGACAGGCTAAAATTGCGAAAAAGGGGAACGCCGATTCAAGCGCTCGAACGATCATCGGTATTGTAACGGCATCGTCACGCGACCCATTTGAAGCGGTAGACTTCTACACAGGTGTTTTCCAGCAACCTAACGTAGAAGTGGTTTGGCTCCCATTAACTCCTGCTTTTCAGCAGGCCGTTTATGTTAAAAGTCTGGGAGGTCAAGGCTGTAACAATCTAGCGTTTTTCAGAGCGCAGCATTCTCTGTTTGATAAAGAGAGGCTATATCCGGAGCGTACAAGTAAACAGCGTTCATGGTGTGAAGACAACCAGTTGGCCATAAATACACTATCTAGTCTCGATGGCTTATTTTTCAACGGCGGAGACCAAAGTAAAACCCTTGCTGCGCTAAGTACTCCAACAGGAAAACCCAGCGACTTTCTTATTGAACTGCGTGAACTCTGGCGAGACGATCAGCTAGTAGTAGGGGGGACCAGTGCAGGAACAGCAGTACAGGCTGGTGGATACAACAATCGTCGACCTGTTCCCATGTTAACAAGCGGAAATTCTTTTGGGGTCTTATCTGGTGGTGTGTATGGGATTAATCCTACATCACAACGCTGCGAGGACAGCGCTCAATGTGAAAATCAACTAACCGATGGTGCAATGACTATCAACCCTGCCGGAGGTTTAGGGCTTTTCAATTTTGGCTTACTTGATACTCATTTTTCAGAACGTGATCGCGAAGTTCGTCTCATCGCGGCCACAGCGTCAAGCGGCCAATCGTTTGGCTTTGGTGTCGATGAAACCACGGCGTTGATTGTGGATGCAAAAGCGCCCTTTGAAAACGCGTCTTTCACTGTATTGGGCGAAGGGGGCGTGTTTATCGTAGACATGAGTAAAGGTAAAGAAGACATTTCACACTCACCTGAAGGCTCCAAACGTATCATTGCAGGTGAGGCGAGTTACTTACCAGCCAACAGCTCCGGACAAATAACATCAGGAGAGCTGAAGCTCACACTCGAATCATTGGAAAAGCCTGCTTCTTTCAAACGCAATGAGCAGGGAAAGTGGCGACAGGAATCGGGTAACCTTTGTCGTTCCAAAGGCATGATTCGCTGGCAGGATGGTGGGAATATACACGTGTTACAGCCTTCAGAAGCGTCACGTTTTCACAAACTGCGCTATTGCGCATACAGCAAGGTTCCGTTTGTGATTTACGACTAGGTTGTATTTAAGAGTCTCGCCCATAGTAGGCTTCAATGCGCAACGCTATGCCGTATGACGTCTTAAAGTCTTCATTGCGTAGCCATAAGACAAAGGGTTCAACTTCAAAGAACAGCCAATCGCGCAGCATGTTGTTGCGCCACCTAAACCCGCCGTAAATTTCTTCTACGCGGTAATTAGGTTGACTCAAGCCCTCTACCATTAAGTGGGGTATAACGGCGTTATGTTGATCTACCGAGAATAAATGATGGACTTCGTGGCGCCACAACCAGTCGTTAGTGTCATCGCGAAAGTAAAAGCGGTTGTTTTGGCGAATGAGGTGGTTTTTGCTCATCTCGTATTGCACCGCCCAGCCAAGTTCAGCGCCTAATCGGTCTCGGGTGTAATAATAGAGCTCTGCGTCATAGAGCATAGCCCATTGCTTAGAAAAGGCGAAGGCGTCTTTATATCGCGTCATGGCATAGAGTTGGTCTCGACGTCCTGCGCCAACTCTATACGAAAAATGTGAATCCTGCTCTGGACGAAACCGAAGCGCAATAGTCGTTCTATCCCGGTTATTATTGCCGGTATCTCTTGCTGCACGTATCGTATTGTTCTGTGTTTCGTCTTCATTGTCACTCAATAGTAAATCAACGCGCTCTTTTAAAGCAGGCAAACGAACACGAATACGAAAGCGTAAGTCGGTATCCGAGAGCATGCTGCTTCTTGGCTCCCACGACAATTGTACACGGCCTTCCGCTCTTGCTTCTTTGCGCCCTGAAGTGATGGGAAGGCTATCGCTTTCAAACAAACCATCAAGCTGTTTTACGGTGAAGTCCATGGTGTCGGTGAAACTACGCTGCCAAATATCAAACCATTGCTCATTATATTGGGCCTGTGTTCGAGGCTGAGTGTCATACTCCTGTGTTAAACGATTAGAAGAAAAGGCATGTAAGGTGCTTACGTCATTGTGATAAGCAGCGCTCTTATTGGTCGTGTTTTCGGGTAGGTTCAACGTATATGAGGGGCTATTCAGCGTTGAAGTGGCGGAGAGCAACAAATGGCAATAGACCAAAGTAAGGCACAGCATTGCTCACTAACTCCTTGTAAAAAATAGCATAGTTGAATGTTTCGACCATTCGCATTGGGGATATACAGAGCATGGATTGTCCCAATCAAAACGTCAATCTTTATTCATTGAAGTAAATATTCAGGTGAAAGCATTTGCGGGCAATGGCATACTGTGCACAACGATGTAAGGGAGATTATTTTTATGGGTGGTATTAGTATTTGGCAGTTGCTGATCATATTGGTTATCGTAGTGCTATTGTTTGGCACTAAACGACTAAAAGGTATAGGCACTGACTTAGGCGGCGCAATCAAAGGCTTCAAGAAAGCAGTGAGTGAAGAAGACAAAGACGCCGACTTTGAACAAAAAAAGCAAGTTGAAGAAAAGTCAGCGGCTGAGCCTGTTTCGACAAAAACGCAGAGCGACGTTAAAGAAAAATCCTGATGTTTGATATCGGCTTTTGGGAGCTATTGGTAGTAGGCGTGTTGGCGCTCCTTATTTTAGGGCCCGAACGACTGCCAGGTGCCATGCGTTCTACAATAAATACAATTCGCAGCGTGCGTAATGTAGCAACGGGCTTTAAGCAGGAGGTTGAGCATCAGCTGCGCGTGCATGAATTGCATGAAAACTTGAAAAAAGCAGAGCAGCAAGGCCTTAAAGATCTTTCACCTGAACTTGAACAAAGTGTCGATGAGCTAAAAAAAGCCGCCGAGTCGGTTCAAGAACCATATAAAAAGCAATAGATGTCTGACGCTAACAATCTCATTTCTCATTTAATTGAATTACGCAGCCGTATTCTCAAAGCACTTTTGAGTGTGCTGGTCGTATTTGTATGTCTTGCCGCTTTCGCACAAGACCTTTACCAGCTGTTAGCTATGCCATTACTTGAAACGCTACCTGAAAACTCAAGTATGATTGCAACCGACGTGGCATCGCCCTTTTTTGCGCCTTTCAAACTTACCTTGGTGCTGTCGTTTTTCATTGCTATCCCCTATGTACTTTACCAAGTGTGGGGCTTTGTTGCTCCGGGCTTGTACCGAAATGAAAAACGCCTTGTAGCGCCCCTGCTTTTATCAAGCACCTTACTATTTTATGCTGGGATGGCTTTTGCTTATTTTGTCGTATTCCCTATTGCGTTCGCATTTTTTACAAGTGTTGCGCCGGAAGGGGTGACGGTAAGCACAGACATATCTAGCTATTTAAATTTTGTATTGAAACTGTTCTTCGCATTTGGGGTCTCATTCGAGATACCGATAGCCATTATTTTGATGTGTTGGACTGGAGTAACTGACGCCAAGTCGCTTAGAGCCAAACGCCCGTATGTGGTTGTAGGTGCGTTTGTTGTAGGCATGTTGCTTACGCCACCAGATATTATCTCTCAAACGTTATTAGCAATACCAATGTGGTTGCTATTTGAAGTCGGTGTTATTGTGGGTGGTTTTTATGCAGGTAAAAAGCCAAGCGAAGACGACTCAGAAGAAGCTACTGACAATACGTAAAAGTTAAAAAGAGAAAGGAATAATAATGAAAACTCAACTGCTTGCTATTGCTACTTTACTTTGTGCTTTCAGTGCGTTCCAAGCACACGCTGAATCTATCGGTGAAGCGATGGAAAAGTGCCGTAATACAGATAATAGCCTTAAGCGCCTAATGTGCTACGACGGTGTGGCAAAGTCGTTAAATCAATATGAAGGCGTTAACGAGCAAGTGAGCCAGCTAAAGGCATATAAGCCAAATAACAGCGCACAAACACGTCCGCGCCCAGCGCAGGCCGATCGACAACCTGCGCCTTCAAAGCCGGAAAGTGACTTTGGTCTAGAGCATAAGCGCGACTTAACAAAAGAGACCTCAGAAATTACCGTCACTATTAGCACAATTAAGAAAAACCCTCGCGATAAGTATGTGCTAACGTTCAGCGATGGATCTGTCTGGCAGCAAACGGATCGAACGCACTTGAAGCTTGAGGAAGGACAAGCTGTCTCTGTTGAGCGGGGTCTTTTTGGTGCCTTCTTCCTAAGTGTTGAAGGTCTTAACAAGCGCATTAAAGTAAAGCGCGTAAAATAGATGCCTTGGTTCGACGCTGGCGTCAATCTGCTTGATAAGCGCTTTGACGCCGACGAGGTTATCCAGCGAGCGCAAGAAGCCGGTGTTGAGAAGCTTTGCGTCATCACTACTCATCCTAAAGAGTGGGATGCAGCGGTAGCGCTTTATAAAAAGTACTCTGAACAATGCTGTTTCACCATTGGAGTACATCCTCATAATGCCAAAGACGTCACCGAAAGTGACTATGACCGATTACGTGAGCTTGCTCAGCACGAAGGCTGTGTAGCTATTGGTGAATGCGGATTAGACTTTAACCGTAACTTTTCGCCTCAAGATATTCAATTAACGGTTTTCGAAGCACAGTTAAAAATAGCTGCTTTGTTAAATTTACCCGTGTATTTACACGAAAGGGATGCCTTTAGCGAGCAGGTTCAACTGTTAACTCAGTATATGCCGCAATTGAAGGGAGGAATTGCTCACTGCTTTACGGGCACAGCTGAACAGGTAAAAACATATTTATCTTTAGGCCTTTTTATTGGCATTACCGGGTGGGTATGTGACGATAAGCGCGGTGAGGATCTGCGTGATGCTGTAAACCATATTCCGCTTGATAAACTCATTCTTGAAACAGACGCACCATACTTATTTCCAAAGACGTTGCGTCCGCGAAAGCGCAACAATGAGCCGGCTTTTTTGCCTCATATCGCTCAGCAATTAGGTGAATATCTGCAGGTTGACACTGATAAGTTGCGTATTAGCAGTTATGCTAATAGCTGTGAGTTGTTTTCTCTCCGCTAAACATAGGTTTATATGCAGACAAATCTAAAGGCAATGCGCAAGTATGATGCTGGGCTCATTCTTATTACAGCCCTTGCTGTAGTAGTCTTTGTCTTTGTTCTGCTAAACCTTTCTCCGGCAACAAGCCTCTCACCTCGGTTTTCACAGTTAACTTATTTAAAAGAAACTGAAGGAACACCCCTTGATTTCAATAGTGTAATTCAAATTCCAACAAGTGATTGGACTCAGGTCGCGCCACCAGTGAACTTAGGAATGGACACAGGTGTGCACTGGTTTTCAATGATAGTGCAGCCTACGCAAAGCAACCAAAGCCGGTTTCTCCTGCATGTTGACTATCCGCTTTTAGATAATTTAGATGTTGCGGTATATAGCCAAGTTGGTAGCAAACCCAAAGTGACGTTTTCTAGTGGTGATAGTAAACGCTTCAACGAGAGGCATATTGCGCACGTCAAACCTTTGTTCCCCTTACCTGCTAGTGCGCAATCTCAGCGCGTTATCATTAGGGTTCAAACATCCGGCAACATTCGCCTTCCCATTCGCATTTGGCAAGAAACAGAATTTATAGAATACACATCAACAAGAAACTTGGTGTTAGGCATCTTTTTTGGTGTTTTGCTAGCAATGGGTGTGAGCAATACATTCTTAACGGTCACAACTAAAAATGCTTCCTTTCTGTTTTACTCTGGTTATGTGATCAACCTAGCGCTTACCTTAATGACCCTTCATGGTTATGGCTTTTCCTACATTTGGCCGGAAAGTAGCTGGTTTCAAAGTAAAGCAATTATCGTATTTGCAAACGCTACTATAATGTTTGCGGCGCTATTTACTCGTAGTCTTCTGCCCATTAAAAATTACAGTAACAAACTCGATAGCGTGACCAAAGCTATTGGTTGGGTTTGCGGCTTGAGCATTGTTGCGGGCCTTGTTCTGCCTTATTGGCTAATGATAAAAGCGTTTCTTTTAGTATTAAGCCTTGTTGTCATTTTTATTCTAGCTCTGGGTGTGTGGCTGTCGCTTAAGCGAGAAGCCGTAGCGCGCTATTTTACAATTGCTTGGGGCTTTCTATTGATTAGCGGGCTGTGTGCAAGTTTAGATAATGTTAATATTATTCAGCTACCTATTTCGTCTAATGACTTGTTAGTGATAGGTGGAACCGTCGAAACCTTAATATTGGCGCTGATTCTTGCGATTAATTACAGCCACAGTCGTGACGACTTAATTGATGCGAAGGAGTTTGCACTTGAACAGGAAAAGCAGGCGAATACTGCTAAAGAAAAGCTGTTGGAAGTACAAAAGCGCTATCAGGATGATCTGGAGTATAAAGTCCAAGAGCGTACGCTTGAGTTAGAGATAACGCTGCGTGAGCTTTCAGAGGTAAACCAAGAGCTGGAAAGACTTAACGCAATTGACCCGCTTACAGGGGCACACAACCGCCGCCATTTTGACAAACGATTGCGCTCCGAGGGAAGACGCAGCCGTCGAGAACAAACGCCTTTATCACTTATCATTGTTGACGTAGATCACTTCAAAAAAATTAACGATGAATATGGACACGACGGCGGAGATGCGTGCTTAATCCACGTGACAAATGTCTTCAAAAAACTCATCCATCGTCCAACAGATGACTTGTGTCGCATAGGTGGTGAAGAGTTCGCAATTATATTGCCTAATACTGATTTGAGCGGCGCATACCACGTTGCCGAGAATATCCGATATAGCTTAGAAAACAGTCCGCTTGAATATGAGGGGCAAACCGTTAAGCTAACTGCCAGCGCTGGTGTATCCACAACCATTATTGCGGATGAAGAACACGCGCAAAGTTTATTTAAATATGCTGATGAGTGCTTGTACGAAGCGAAAGCTTCAGGGCGAAACACCGTAATACAAAAAAATTTACAGGAAAAACTATGACCTCTTCACCTTTCCCTCTCCGTCGTATGCGTAGATTACGTGCTAAAGATGCGTTAAGAGGGCTTGTGGCAGAACACAGGCTAACTACGGATGATTTAATCTATCCTGTCTTTGTGTTGCCCGGTGAAAATGCCAGGGAAGCCGTTCCTTCTATGCCTGGCGTTGAAAGGCTTTCTATTGACTTACTGGTTCAAGAAGCAGCTGATTGGGTAGCATTAGGTATTCGAACTATTGCACTTTTCCCTGTAACACCTATGTCGCTTAAAACAGAATGTGCCAGTGAAGCATTTAATTCTGACGGCCTTGCTCAACAAGCGATGAGAGCGCTTAAAAAAGCGTACCCTGAAGTGATGCTGATGTCAGATATAGCATTAGACCCTTTCACGTCTCATGGACAAGATGGCCTCCTAGATGAGACTGGATATGTGATGAACGACGAAACCGTTGAAGTCCTAATTAAGCAAGCCTTATCACATGCCGAAGCTGGTGCTGACATTGTGGCGCCTTCTGATATGATGGATGGCCGTATTGGTAGCATTCGCAAGGCACTAGAAGAAGCGGGGCACATCAATACATGCATTATGGCTTACTCGGCCAAATACGCCTCTGCATACTATGGTCCTTTTCGCGATGCTGTCGGCTCTGCTGCAAATATCAAAGGCGGTAATAAGAAAACTTATCAGATGGACCCAGCAAACACTGACGAAGCTCTTCATGAAATTGCCCTTGATATAGAAGAGGGGGCAGACATGGTGATGGTGAAGCCCGGTATGCCCTATTTAGATGTGGTACGTCGCTGCAAGGATGAGTTTAAGGTGCCAACGTTTGCTTATCAAGTCAGTGGCGAATACGCTATGCATCAAGCAGCCTTTGCTAACGGTTGGCTAAACGAAGAGGCGGTAATTTTAGAGTCCTTACTTGCATTTAAGCGCGCTGGAGCAGATGGTATTTTGACCTATTTTGCACCTAAAGCTGCCAAGCTATTAGCTAAGCAAGATGGTAAATAAATTTAAATCTAAGCGATATTAATTTGCGCATTCCAATAAAAAGCCGTGCTAAGCACGGCTTTTTTGATTTATAAACAAGGATGTGAGTATTTACTTACACAATAGCTCAAACCCAGCTTTGTGCTGTAGCCAGCACTCGTTTGCTAATTCCGCATTAATTAAAGGGTGAGACTTCAGCCAGCCTTCGGGGAAGGTAAGTGTCCACTTACTGTCATCACATTGCAGTGAAACTTCTGGAGTATGTTTGTTTTGGCGGCGTAGACATAAGACTACTGCTATGCGTAATACTCGAAGCATGCCTTTTAGCATAGGACGATAGTCTTCGTGGTACTTATCAAAAATTTCTGTTTCAATCGTTAAACGATGCTGCGCAACTAGGTCGCGAATTGCTGAGCGCTGCAACCGAGTAAACCCCGGTAAATCAATATGACTTAAAATATACTCACCGTGTTCGTGATGGCGTTTATATTCAATGTGAAGACCAATTTCATGTAACTGTGCAGCGGCCCCTAAAATAGTTTCTGTATCTAGGTGACAAATGTTTTGCTGTGTGCAAAGTTGATGGCATAAAGTAAGCGCTACATGGCGAACTGAGTTCGCATGGTTTTTATCGATATGATAACGATGCTTTGCTTG
Source organism: Alteromonas sp. S005 (assembly GCF_036864475.1). NCBI lineage: Bacteria > Pseudomonadati > Pseudomonadota > Gammaproteobacteria > Alteromonadales > Alteromonadaceae > Alteromonas > Alteromonas sp. S005. Next base: position 23,531 of record NZ_JAZETN010000027.1, read on the forward strand.
ATTGAGCGTTTGTTGGCGTCTATCGTTTTCAGTAACGTTATCTAACATTCCGTAGATAAGCCCTTCGCGCAATGCCCCGCCAGAGATATTCATATGTTTGATATTCAGCGCTTCAAACAAGCTGATAAGTATCGCCAAGCCAGAAGGGAAAATAGCTTTTCTATTGTCTTCTAATCCGTCGATATCAAGGTTTTGAATGCTGCCGCATTCGACACACTGTTTTTCAAGGTGATAAAGATAGTCTAAACGAATGGCATCGCTGATACCCTGGGCTACCAGGATCTCGGTAATTGCTTGCGGTGTCCCCGACGCTCCTAAGCAATTCTCCCAATCGAAACACAAAAAAGCATTTGATACTTCAGCAATTAGCAACTGGGCTGCTTTTTTAGCATTTTCGAAGTTATCTTCGGTTATGGTACCGCCAGTGAAGTAGCGCTCCATAAAAGTCACACAGCCCATATCTAAACTTTTAAGGTGGATAGGCTGCATGTCGTTACCGATAATAATTTCGGTGCTGGCACCTCCAATATCTATCACTAGGCTATTACCTTGGTTAGCTGATGTATAGGCTACCCCTAGGTAAATTTGTCGCGCTTCTTCCTCGCCGCTTATCACGTTGAGCTTGTGATTAAGAATTTCTTCAGCTTTACGAATGAAAATATGGGCGTTGGTCGCAAGGCGAAGGGTAGCCGTAGCGACTATTTTGATATTAGATGATGGGATATCTTGCAGACGTTCCGAGAAAACTTGCAGACATTGCCAGCCGCGCTCCATGCTTACATCATCAAGTGCTAAGTCATCGTCTAGGCCAGCGGCTAAACGTACTTTTTGCTTAATTTTCCCTATTATTTGCACACTGCCGTTAACAACGTGAACAATCACCATGTGAAAGCTGTTAGAGCCCAAGTCTACAGCGGCGTAGTACTCGCCGTAGGTCTGTGCGTCGTGCTGGAGTTCTGCCTGCATAAAATCTCGTTTCTTATAAAATACCTTACGCTTTATTATTGCGCTCTGTTGTTTCGGTTTTGGGGCTTACCTCGACCTCTACCGTTGCCACGGCGCGAAGAGTTGCGGTTGTTAGGCGTGCGTCTCCTGCGAGGCTTTGGCGGGGTTACATCATCAAGCAGTGCACTGCGGTCATAATCGGTAACCGGTATTGTCTTTTGAATGTATTGCTCAATAGCAGGTAGATTTAGTGCGTACTTCTCGCATGCAAAACTAATCGCAACACCACTTTGTCCTGCGCGACCAGTTCGACCGATACGGTGTACATAGTCTTCCGCATCGTCTGGTAGGTCATAGTTAAATACGTGGGTGACCGCATCAATATGAAGACCGCGCGCTGCAACATCGGTCGCTACTAGGATATCAAGGTTACCCTTCGTAAAATCTTCTAAGATCCCTAAGCGTTTTTTCTGCGGTACATCGCCGCTTAGTAAGCCTACGCGATGGCCATCAGCGGTAAGCCAGTCGGTAACCTTCTCACAACTATTTTTGGTGTTCGCAAAAACAATCGCCTTTTCCGGCCACTCTTCTTCAAGCAATGTAAGAAGCAGCAGCATCTTGTCATCGTCAGATGGGTAAAAGAGTTCTTGAGAAACGCGAGTAGCTGTGGTCTGCTCTGGGGCAACCTGAACATGGGTTGGGTTATTCATATGCTCATAGGCAAGTTCTTGTACGCGATAGCTTAGTGTAGCTGAAAATAGCATGCTAAGGCGTTCGCCTGCAGGTGGCATACGGCGGAACAAAAAGCGGATATCTTTTATAAAGCCTAAATCGAACATGCGGTCGGCTTCATCTAGTACAGCAACCTGAATATTCTTCAGTGTGAACACATTCTGCTTGTAGTAATCAAGAATGCGTCCTGTCGTACCAATTATAATATCTACCCCTTCTTCCAAAGTTTCACGTTGACTTTGGTAACCTTCGCCCCCATAAATCAAACCAAGCGACAATCCAGTATGCTCACTAAGTAGTTTGGCGTCGTTATAGATTTGAACGGCGAGCTCTCTGGTCGGCGCCATAATAATTGCGCGAGGGCCATTTGATTTGCTGTTATCTGCATTTTCTGCTTTGCTTAGCAAATAGTGAAATGTAGCCACCAAAAAGGCAATGGTTTTACCTGTTCCCGTTTGAGCCTGCCCTGCAATGTCGTGACCTTCCAATAATGGAGGCAGTGCAAGTGCTTGAATTGGTGTACAATGTGAAAAATTAGCTGCCGTTAAGGCGTCAACAACCTTGCCGTTAATCGGCAGGTCGGAAAAATGAGTATCAGTTAAGTGAGTAGGCATAGCTTATAGCTTATCAGTGCTTGCATTAAAAAACAGTTTCTATATAACACTTATGGTCGGGCTGAGACAAATCAGCGACAGACCAATAATGGAGAAAAGAATGAGCGACAAAATTATCCAGTTATCTGACGATAAATTCGAAGCAGATGTTATCAATGCTGAAGGTCCTGTACTGGTTGACTTCTGGGCCGAATGGTGTGGCCCGTGTAAAATGATCGCACCAATCTTAGAAGAAGTTGCGACCGAGTTTGAAGGCAAGTTAACAGTTGGCAAGTTGAATGTCGATGAAAATAACGAAACTCCACCTAAATATGGTATTCGTGGTATTCCTACATTGCTACTTTTCAAAAACGGCAACGTTGCTGCGACTAAAGTTGGCGCATTATCAAAAGCACAGTTAACAGAATTTCTAAACGAAAATCTTTAATTGAGACAAAATAAAAAACCGGTGCGAATAAAGCGCCGGTTTTTATTTGCATCACGGGCACTTGCATTTAGTTTTAGAAAAGAGCACATCAAAATATTTAACATTTCGGCGGTAAAACGCTGGACGTTGGTTAAATATAGTGCTAACTTTTCCTCAGCGCTCATCCGAGCAGCATTCTGCTTACGCCCACATCCGGGTGATATCAAATCTAAACTAGAACAGAGTGACTTTAAGTCCTGTAAGCGAAGTTCAAGCACAAAGACCCACCAGTATGAATTTAACTGAATTAAAGAACAAACCAATAAGCGAGTTGGTTAACCTGGCCGAGGAAATGGGCCTGGAAAACATGGCGCGCGCCAGAAAACAAGACATCATTTTCTCAATCCTAAAGACTCACGCAAAAAGCGGCGAAGATATCTTTGGTGATGGGGTACTAGAAATTTTACAGGACGGTTTCGGCTTCTTACGCTCAGCTGACTCTTCGTATCTTGCAGGGCCAGACGATATCTATGTATCGCCAAGCCAAATCCGACGCTTCAACTTGCGTACGGGTGATACGATTGCCGGGAAAATTCGTCCACCAAAAGACAGCGAGCGATATTTTGCTCTGCTAAAAATTCGCGAAGTTAACTTCGACAAGCCCGAAAATTCACGTAACAAAATTCTTTTCGAAAACCTTACACCGCTTCACGCAGCAGACCGTTTGCGTATGGAACGCGGCAACGGTTCAACGGAAGATATTACGGCTCGTGTACTCGACTTAGCATCTCCAATCGGTAAAGGTCAGCGTGGCCTTATTGTTGCACCACCAAAAGCCGGTAAAACGCTTCTTCTTCAAAACATTGCTCAGTCAATTGCTGCTAACCACCCAGACTGTGAGTTAATGGTGTTACTTATCGATGAGCGTCCAGAAGAAGTTACCGAGATGCATCGTCTTGTACAAGGTGAAGTAGTGGCATCAACGTTTGATGAGCCAGCAAGCCGTCACGTACAAGTTGCTGAAATGGTTATCGAAAAAGCTAAGCGTCTTGTTGAACACAAAAAAGACGTGGTTATCCTGCTTGACTCGATTACTCGCCTTGCTCGCGCTTACAACACAGTTATCCCATCATCAGGTAAAGTACTTACCGGTGGTGTTGACGCAAACGCACTACACAAACCTAAGCGCTTCTTCGGTGCTGCTCGTAACGTTGAAGAAGGCGGTAGTTTAACCATTATCGCAACAGCGCTTATCGATACCGGCTCTAAGATGGACGAAGTTATCTACGAAGAGTTCAAAGGTACAGGTAACATGGAATTACACCTTAACCGCAAAATCGCGGAAAAACGTGTATTCCCGGCTATCGACTTTAACCGCTCTGGTACTCGTCGTGAAGAACTGCTTACAGCGCAAGATGAACTACAGAAAATGTGGATCCTTCGCAAAATCGTTCACGAAATGTCAGAAATTGACGCAATGGACTTCCTTATCAGTAAGCTGTCGATGACCAAGACTAACGATGAGTTCTTTGACGCCATGCGTAGACAAAAGAGCTAATAGAGACTTGTAATAATCTGATATTAAAAGAAAAGGCGCCACTCGGCGCCTTTTTTGTTTCTTG
>NZ_JAZETN010000028.1:0-25426 GCF_036864475.1 Alteromonas sp. S005
GATTAACGATAGCTAAGTGATTCAGCGTTTGCGCTGGTTACTGGTTTTTTTAGGCCGAGTACGGCAAAAAAAAACGCGGCATTAAGCCGCGTTTTTAATGTTTTGTGGTTCGCTTATTTGGCTTCAGCTTCACGCGCAATTGCACGGTGCGCAATATCAGTGCGGTAGTACACATCTTTAAACTGAATGGCTTTTAGTAGCTCGTAAGCTTTTTGCTGCGCTTCGGTAACGTTGTTACCCAAAGCTGTAGCGCAAAGTACGCGGCCACCTGCGGTTACCACTTCGCCATCTTGAAGGGCGGTACCTGCATGGAAAACCTTTCCCTCTAGCTTCGCAGCGTCTTCAAAACCAGTTATCACGTCGCCTTTATCATAGCTGCCTGGATAGCCGCCAGCTGCAAGCACAACACCTACCGACGCGCGCTCATCAAACTCAATCGTTTTACCAGCAAGTTCGCCTTTGCACGCTGCTTGGCAAAGTGGAACCAAGTCAGACTTTAAGCGCAGCATGATTGGCTGAGTTTCCGGATCGCCAAAGCGGCAGTTGTATTCGATTACCTTCGGAGTGCCATCGGCCATAATCATAAGGCCAGCATATAAAAAGCCAACGTAGTCGTTGCCTTCAGCAGCCATGCCGTTAACTGTTGGCATAATTACTTCTTGCATAATACGGTCGTGAATGTCTTGCGTTACAACCGGAGCCGGAGAATAAGCACCCATACCGCCTGTGTTAGGCCCTTTATCGCCGTCAGCCGCACGCTTGTGGTCTTGGCTGGTGGCAAAAGGCAGTACGTTTTTGCCGTCTACCATGACAATGAACGACGCTTCTTCACCGTCTAGGAATTCTTCAATAACTACGCGGCTGCCGGCTTCGCCAAACGCGTTACCTGCCAGCATGTCGCGGATAGCATCTTCGGCTTCTTCAAGGGTCATCGCAACAATAACACCTTTACCTGCCGCTAAGCCGTCAGCTTTTACTACAATCGGCGCGCCTTTCTCGCGAACATAAGCAATAGCTGGGTCAATTTCGGTGAAGTTTTGGTATTCAGCCGTAGGAATATTGTGTCGAGCCAAAAAGTCTTTGGTAAAAGCTTTTGAGCCCTCAAGCTGCGCCGCAGCTTGAGTAGGGCCAAAAATCATTAAATCTGCGTTAGTGAACGCATCTACTACACCTGCAACTAGCGGCGCCTCTGGGCCTACAATAGTAAGCGCAACATCGTTACCTTGAGCAAAAGAAACTAGGCCTGCGATGTCGTTGACATCAATAGCTACGTTCTCAAGCTTAGGTTCTGTAGCAGTACCTGCATTACCAGGAGCTACAAATACGGTTGAAACATCAGAAGACTGCGCTGCTTTAAACGCTAGCGCGTGTTCGCGGCCACCGCCGCCAATTACAAGTACGTTCATTAACTGTTCCGTTTTGAGTGTTTAATATTATGATTTTGGTTTGGTGAATTTTAGCGTCATGCGATTGCTCTCGCCAATCGCCATGTATTTTTCGCGGTCTTGGTCGTCAAGCGCCAAACGAGGAGGTAGCGTCCACACACCTTTCGGGTGATCTGCGCTATCCATTGGGTTTGCGTTAACATCGCTACTAGCTTCAAGGACAAAACCCGCTTTTTCAGCGGCAGCGATAACGTAAGAACGCTTCATGTAGCCACTTTTCTTCATCGCTTCATCATCTGCACTTTCAGGTAGCTCATGTTCCACTACGCCCAGTACGCCGCCTGGCTTAAGCGCTTTGAAAAATGCGCCAAATGCATTGTCGATGCCTTCGTCACCGTGACGCATGTACCAGTTGTGTACGTTGCGAAAGGTTAACACCATATCAGCGCTGCCCGCTTCACTAATATCTAGTGCTTTCATAGGGTCGAATGCAGTCAGCTCAGCACCTTCATACTTCATGCCCGGCTTCATTTTCTCTTTAAAGCCTTCTACCGACTTTTTGTAGTAGCCACTGGTTTCATCGTCTACATAAAAGTGAGCCGCTACGTATTTTCCGTCTTGTTTTACAACAGAATAAAGAATGTCGGCATACCAGCCGCCACCTGGAGAAATTTCGACTACAGTCATGTCCGGCTGTAGACCAAAAAAGCGTAATGTTTGTTGAGGGTTGCGATACTCATCGCGTACTTTTACACTAGCCGAGCGGATATCGCTCATTGCGGCATCAGAAATCGCATCTGCGCTGGCATAAGTAGCACTTACACCTAGGGTTGCGGCTAACACATATTGGGCTAACTTTTTCATTCTTATTTCCTTTCTCTGTCGAGGGTAGGTAGTTGTCTATGCGTACTAGTAAAACATAACATTTATTAGTAACACTATTACTACAAATTACTACAAGTCAGATCAAGCCTATCAGCTAACCTCTATTCGCACTTACGCCTTAGCAGAGTTATTCGCAACTTTGTCGCTTCGATGTGGTATCAACACAACCATGCGATTGGCCTCGGTTCTGCGTATTAAAAAGGGTTAAGGAAAAATAACAAACACACAGTAAAGCAACTAAATGCCACCTTACTGCGTGTTTAACTTAGGTATTGGTTTCCCTCACTAAGCCTGAACTAAAAGATATAGCGTAGATACCTATTAGTGACGGAAGTGACGCATGCCCGTAAACACCATAGCAATGCCGTGTTCGTCAGCGGCATCAATCACTTCTTGGTCGCGCATAGAGCCGCCAGGCTGAATGACTGCCTTAATGCCAGCTTCAGCTGCTGCATCAATGCCGTCACGGAATGGGAAGAAAGCATCAGATGCCATAACAGAACCAGCCACTTCAAGGTTCTCATCAGCTGCTTTAATGCCCGCAATTTTTGCAGAGTAAACACGGCTCATTTGACCTGCGCCCACGCCTACCGTCATACCGTCTTTGCAGTAAACAATCGCGTTAGACTTCACGTATTTCGCTACCTTCCAGCAGAACATAAGGTCGCGTAGTTCATCTTCGCTTGGCTTACGCTTAGTCACCACTTCAAGGTCTTCCATTTCAACCATGCCGAAGTCGCGCTCTTGTACTAATAAACCGCCGTTTACGCGCTTAAAGTCGTAACCTTCAGTTAGCTGACCAGCCCAGTCACCACACGCTAGAAGACGTACGTTTTTCTTCGCACTTACTACTTCTTTCGCTTCATCGCTTACGGTCGGCGCAATAATGACTTCTACGAATTGACGGTCAACAATCGCTTGCGCGGTTTTCGCATCTAGTTCGCGGTTAAACGCAATAATGCCGCCAAATGCAGACGTTGGGTCAGTTTTAAACGCACGATCGTAGGCACTTAGGATATCGTCGCCAATAGCAACACCGCACGGGTTAGCGTGCTTAACGATTACACATGCTGGCTCTTCAAATTCCTTCACGCACTCTAGTGCCGCATCGGTATCAGCGATGTTGTTAAACGATAGCTCTTTACCTTGAAGCTGAGTCGCAGTAGCAACCGACGCTTCTTGAATATCGTTTTCTACATAAAAAGCCGCTTCTTGATGGCTATTTTCGCCATAGCGAAGGTCTTGCTTCTTAGTAAGCTGCATATTGTAGGTGCGTGGGAATTCGCTGCTATCTTCACAACAACCTGTTTCGCATGCAGCACTATCTAAACGGGCACCGAAATAGTTTGCAATCATGCCGTCGTATTCAGCTGTGTGTTCAAATGCTTTGATGGCTAAATCGAAGCGTGTGCTGTAAGACAAAGAACCGTTGTTGTCGTTCATTTCTGCAAGCACGCGAGCGTAGTCAGACGCATTAACCACAATAGTAACGTCTTTATGGTTTTTCGCTGCAGCGCGTACCATCGTTGGGCCACCGATATCAATATTTTCAATTGCATCTTCTAGCGTGCAATCTTCGTTTGCCACTGTTGCAGCAAACGGGTAAAGGTTAACTACCACAAGATCGATAGGTGCAATGTTGTGTTCTTCCATCACCGCTTCATCGGTACCGCGACGACCAAGGATACCGCCATGAATTTTAGGGTGAAGAGTTTTAACACGACCAGCCATGATTTCTGGGTGACCTGTGTGATCAGAAACTTCTTTCACAGGTAAGCCAGCGTCAGCAAGTAGTTTCGCGGTACCGCCCGTCGACAGAAGTTCTACGCCAGCGTTATGCAGCGCTGTCGCGAAATCGAGGATACCAGTTTTATCAGAGACACTAAGGAGAGCGCGTTTAATAGGTTTTGGTGTTTGCATAAATTTTAAGTTTCTAATGTTGTAGTGTTGAAACAAAAAGAGCACCGTGTGGTGCTCTTTGGTGGGCAAAGCCCTTGGAATCTTAGTTCATGCCGTATTGCTTAAGCTTCTTGCGAAGTGTGCCACGGTTGATGCCCATCATGATGGCAGCGCGGGTTTGATTGCCGCGTGTGTAAGTCATGACTTCTTCTAGCAGCGGCGCTTCAACTTCAGCCAGTACCATTTCGTACAGGTTATCGATGTTTGCGTTATCCAATTGCTTAAGGTACTTGTTAACCGCTTGCTTTACAGAGTCACGCAGTGGCTTTTGAGCTTGCGTTTGTGAAGGCGTAGTTACTGTAGTAGTAAAAGGTGAAGTCACGTTTTGATCGAACATAATACTGTGTTGCTCTTAAGTTAGTCATCACTATGCTGCGGGAGAGATCTGTCGGGTCTCTCGTGTCTGCAGCGCTTGAAAATATGCATTTAGTGCATCGAGTTGCTCATTCGCGTCATCGATAGCGTTAAACGTTTTACGAAACTGACGATCCGTATCGTGCTCCGCGAGATACCAGCCCACGTGCTTACGGGCAATTCTTACACCGGCAATGTCGCCATAAAAGTCCTGCACATTAGCTACATGCTCGTGCAAAATCTCATATTGCTCTGACAGCGGCGGTGGTGCTAGGTTCTCGCCCGTTTCAAGATAATGTTGGATTTGTTTAAATATCCAAGGCTTACCTTGTGCGCCGCGACCTATCATTACGCCATCTGCACCGGTGTAATTCAGCACCTCTTGTGCTTTCTCTGGAGAAGTAATGTCACCATTTGCAATAACCGGAATTGAAATTGCCGCCTTTATTTGACGTATGGTGCTGTATTCAGCCTCTCCTTTATACATACAAGCTCGCGTTCTGCCGTGAACAGCAAGCGACTGTATGCCGTTTTGCTCTGCAATGCGGGCAATGTCTACCCCATTGCGATTTTCTGGATTCCAGCCGGTACGAATTTTCAGTGTCACGGGTACTTCTACAGCATTAACTACTGCTTTAATAATCGCTTCCACTGTGTCTGGGTATTGAAGCAGCGCAGAACCTGCTAGCTTCTTATTGACCTTTTTAGCAGGACAACCCATGTTGATGTCGATGATTTGCGCACCGTTATCTACATTAAATTGTGCTGCCTGAGCCATAAGCTCAGGGTCAGCCCCAGCTATCTGTACGGAGCGAATGCCTTCTTCACCCTCATGATTCATACGCGCTTGCGATTTGGCTGTGTTCCACACCTTCGGATTACTCGAAAGCATTTCTGAAACAACAAGTCCTGCACCTAAGCGCTTACAAAGTTGGCGAAACGGTCTGTCTGTTACGCCAGCCATGGGGGCCAACATCAAATTGTTTTCTAACTCGTAAGGTCCAATTCGCATTGTAAAATGTATAGCTCACCATCTAAAACTGCACAGAAAATATACACCCGGCTAAAACGGGGCGCTAAGTGTACGTGTTTTCGCAAGGCTTGAAAAGGCTAAAAATCACACAAAATTTCACTTCGTGGTCTTGACAGTGAAAAAAATCTGTCACATTAGTAAGCTAACGTCGATTTTTAGTACGAATATTGTACGAAAGTCTTACAGCCCCCGATTTGAAAGGGCTGTAATGTGAAAAAAATTAACAAATAATTAGGGGGTAACGTGCGTTGTCGTACGAATTTTCGTCGCAATATAGAGGTGCTTTGCCGTAAACGCTCTAATGCGACTAGACGTATATTTAACCGTCTAGTCAGTTTTTTAATCGCGCTTAGTGTTTTTTACCCGATACTCGCGCCCACTCTCCGTCAATGGCACTGGGTTCAAGAGTAATGTCGTTTGAATAAGCGTCTTCAATGCGAGTAACTTGTTCTGCCAGTATGCCTGAGAGCACTAACAAGCCGTCCTTTTTGCAGTAATTAGTAATAACGCCTTGGAGTTCTAATAATGGACCTGACAAGATATTCGCCATAACCACATCGGCTTCAAGCTCAGGCTGGTCTTCCGGTAGATACACATCTAATCGGTCTTCAACACCATTGCGGCGAGCGTTTTCTTTTGTCGCTTGAAGTGCTTGCGGGTCAATATCAATGCCAATTACGCGTTTAGCGCCCAATTTCAACGCGGCCAGCGCTAAAATTCCCGAGCCACAGCCAAAATCGACCACAGTTTTATCTGTCATATCGATACCGTCTAACCAGCGTAGGCAAAGTGCAGTAGTAGGGTGCGTACCTGTGCCAAAAGCAAGGCCTGGATCCAACATAACGTTAACGGCATCAGGGTCTGGAACGTCACGCCAGCTTGGGCAAATCCATAAGCGTTCGCCAAACTGCATTGGGTGGAAATTATCCATCCATTCCCGCTCCCAGTCTTTATCTTCAAGCGGCTCTAGCTTGTATTTAAAGTCTGGGCCAAGCACTTTAGCTTTACCTAGGCGCTGCAGAATACCTTTCATATCCGCATCTGCTTCAAACAAACCCACTACTTGTGTATCTGGCCACAATAACACTTCACCCGGCTTGGGTTCATACATTGGGGTGTCTTTCGCGTCTACATAGGTAACCGCCTGCGAGCCATTTGCCGTTAGCATGTCGCCTATTGATTCTGCGTATTCAGAAGAAGTATTAATTCGAAGTTGTAGCCAAGCCATATTTATCGTTCGTTGAGACCTTTACTTGTTATTGTACCCTCGCTTGGCGTTAAACAAAATGAAAGGAATTGAAAAGCGATAACAATAGACGCCGTTTGTTGGTGTCAGGGAGCGGAGTGCCTTATCCTTTTGTCCACTGGTACAAACTAATATTGCGCTTATATTAGTACTTAATGCGGTTCAATTATTAAGTTAACCGGAGTTTTATGCGTTTTCTTATCTCTTTTATGTGTATTGTTGCCATTGCTTTGCCTACAAAAGCCCGTGAGTTGGATGTGGTTGTTGGCTGGAACAAACCTCCCTATGTTATTTCACAAGAACACAGCGGTTTTGAAATTGAATTAGTAAGGGCTCTTTTGTCAGAAATGGGGCATACACTTTCGCCTATCTATGTTCCGTTTGGGCGAACTGCTCGGCTTTTGGAAGATAAAGCTGTGGATATAGGCCTTACACAAAACGCTGCGCATAACTTGGATGATTCTGTCCTTTCTGACCCATACATTATTTATCAAAATGTTGTTGTGACAAAGGCGCAAAACAACTTTGTCATTAATGAAGTCAGTGATCTTAAGAGTAAGCGTGTCATCGCGTTTCAAACAGCGCAATCAGTGTTAGGTGAAGAATTTAAGCAAGCATTAGCGCTAGAGCCAATGTATATGGAAATGGCAAGGCAGGACCGTCAGGTCGACATGCTTATGCTCGATCATGTGGATGCGATTGTTTTAGATAGAAATATTTTTAATCACTTCAGAGCCCAAAACAGCGCCTATGCTGAGAAAGAAACGGTGTTCCATGAGTTGTTTCCTATTTCGGCATATTGCGCGGCTATTCCTGATCCTGAGCTAAGAGAAAAGTTTAATGCTGCTCTTCATCGCTTTATTGCAGATGGTCGGTATCAATTACTGCTCGATGAATATCAGCTTGATAATTTGCTTCACAAACTGCCAAAGGCGCCCGCCGCACTGTAAATGCACATTTTATCGTCTAGACAGTGAACTATTTCTGATTCAACGTATATCAAACTACCATTACGTTAATGCCCATCACCTCCTACCTAACCGAAGATGAGACTCGATGGCATAAGCACGTTCACATTAAAAACAATGCGTTAAGGAAAGCTCTATGTTGAAACAGTGGTATTTACTAGCCATAACCTTGCTGTGTACCGCCTGCGTGTCGCAAGCGCACCGTGAAGATAGCGATAATAAAAAGTGGCTAGATGAGCCAGCATACCTGCAGGCTCAAGCTATTGCTCAAGGCGATACAACATCGACAGAGCTAGTGAGCGGGTATTTAGCTCGAATTAATGAGTTAGATGAAAAGACAAATAGCGTTTTAGCACTAAACCCCAATGCATTAGCAGAAGCTAAATCAATTGATAGACAATTTGCCAGTGGAGCGGAATTAGGCCCGTTAGCCGGTATCCCTGTACTTTTAAAAGACAATATCGAGAGCGCAGAAATGCCCACAACGGCAGGCTCTATGGCGCTTATTAATAACGACACCGGACGAGACGCCCCCATTGTGGCGAAGCTAAAAGCAGCGGGCGCGATCATTCTTGGCAAGACTAACTTGTCTGAGTGGGCAAATTTTCGTTCTGAATCATCGATAAGCGGTTGGAGTGCAGTAGGGGGACTAACCCGTAACCCGCACATTTTATCTAGAAGTGCATGCGGTTCATCGTCTGGGTCGGGTGCAGCAATGTCACTTAGATTAGCGTCACTTGCCGTTGGTACTGAAACCAACGGCTCTATAATCTGCCCGGCATCTATTAACGGTGTAGTGGGCTTTAAGCCCACCGTTGGTTTACTTTCAAGAACTCATATTGTACCCATTTCATTCAGCCAGGATACAGCGGGGCCTATGACTTCCAACGTTCAAGACGCATGGCTGATGACGTCAGTTATGGCTGGTGAAGACGTGAACGATAGTGCAACTGAAAACACGGCGTCTCAGCGTCCTGCTATGCCTTCATCTGAAATGCTGGCAACAGATTTAAAAGGCAAGCGCATTGGTGTTGTCAGGTATCGTCAAGGTGATAACCCTCATGTACTTGACGTCTACAAAAGCGCGTTAAATCAGCTAAAAGCATCGGGTGCTACGCTGGTGGATATTAGTGATTTTTCTCAGCCTGACTCCTTTTGGGCCGACTCTTATAATGTTTTACTGAGTGAGTTTCACCACAGCATCAACGAATATTTGTCGGGATCGCCAGCAGAGATCCCCGCAAGAAATTTATCTGAGCTTATCGCTTTTAACAGCCAAACCGAGCGAGAGCTAGCATTATTCAACCAAGATATTTTTGAAAAGTCGCTAGACGCGGCGCCTATTGATAGCGAAGCGTATCACAGCGCCCTAAGTCTTATTCAAGATACAGCGGGCAAAAATGGTATTGACGCATTGCTAGCAAAACACAATGTCGATGTATTAGTTGCGCCTTCAAATAGCCCTTCATTTTTAATTGACGGTGTGTATGGCGATCATTCGCCAGCTGGTTTCATTGGTATAGGCTATCTAGCCGCTGTAGCGGGGTATCCACATCTCACAGTTCCGGCGGGTGAAGTGAAAGGTCTTCCAGTAGGCATTAGCTTTATCGGTGCTAAATGGAAAGATGAAGAAGTGCTAAAGATGGGCAAAGTCTTTGAAGCTAAACATGGCTTTTTTATTAAGCCAGGTCTTTTACCTACACGTTTTGATGACCCGAGCCTAAAGGGCATCCAGAATGGACTAAATGAGAGCCGCTAGATAAAAGCACGTGGTTTGAATGTGAAGTCTGTTTTGCAGTATTGAAACTAAAAAGCCCCCAATAATTATCGGGGGCTTTTGCTATTTATATAGCTGCGAGTGATGGTTTAGCCAGGCTTTTTAACCCACGCGCTACACCAGCCATCAGCGTTAACCAGCTTGTTAGGGAAAATGTTACAAGGGCGATATTGTTCGCCATCGGCTCCCTGCACGTACATGCAGTTTGCACATTTTGCACCTTCAACGGTTGAAGACGGTGTGTAGTTTAATGCTTTAGCAGTTGGGTCATCAGCGCTCAATTGTTCTTGAGCTTGTGCACGTAACGCTACACCACCTAATGTAAGACCGATAACTGTAGAGCCCGACAGTTTTAAAAAGTCACGGCGATTTACAGATTTCATAACATTCTCCTTAAGAGATAGAAACGATAATGATTCTTTTTTATTCAGTACCTTAAACGCAAAAACCTGCCCAAAGAGGCAGGTTTTGTGTATTGTTTAAATACTATCTCTTTTTGAAAAAAGATCGAATGAAATGTCTGATTTTCACTTGATCTAGATTAAATAAAATTCAGAGTGATGCCACCAGAGTATAAGCCTCAGACCGTTTGTTCTGCTACAAGTTCACTTTTTAGCGAGGGGGATACCAGGTTTAGCGTAGGCAAATTGTGCAATACGCGTAGTGCTGTGATAGCTATCTAAACCAGAAATACAGGCAGTGTTGGCTTTTTCTAAATCGGCGTATCCGTCTTCATCAATAATGCTCTCTGGCATATGAAGCTCTTGGATTTCTCCAATTACCATTTCGGTTTCGTTAAGCAGTTTTAAATGTTGCGCCACCTTTAAGCCCATCTTGATTTGGCTTTCTTTAACAAACGGAGCACTAAATGACTCACTAAACTGCGGCGTTAAACCTACTGCTTCAAATTCGCTCTCATCTGGAGCATAGCGAGCAGACGTTTGGTGCGCTTTGTCTACCCAATCAGACGACACGTGATTTAGCGTGTAAAAGCCCTGTTGCTTTATATTGCTAAGGGTGTCTCGTACGACCGTGTGTGGGCGCATGATCATCCCGATTAGCGGCGGGTTAGCACCGACATGAACGATAGAGCTTACAATGGCTAAATTGTTGGTGTTGCCGTTTGTAGTACCCACCAATGTCGCCGATTTGAATCCAGACAAACTGTTGACTAGATTAGCTCGGTATCGCTGAGCAAGTTCGTCAATATCGCTGCGTGTAAACTGCTTAGTCATTTTCTCGTTCTGCCTCAATTTGAATATCGTCACCATGCTGATAAGTCGTCAACTCTATGGGTTGGCAGCACACCTGACAGTCGAGTACTTGGACTTGACCCACATCGTTAACCTCATCTATTTCAACGTCGTTAGGCGCCATACAGTAAGGGCAGGAGAAGCCCATGGAACGGGTTAAGCTCATATTTCATTGCCTTATTAATCATGAATAGTGTTTATTACGTAATGCTAAGACGAGTGGATTTTCTTTAGCAAAATACCCCGTTGTTTATGAAAAGAATGCGCTGAGGCAATCGCATAGCCATTATTAAATGGAAGTCTTGATGATGAGCCCTAATAAACAGCAGCAAGGTGAATGAATAGAGGTGATGGTGTGGCAAATAAAGTAGGAAACTGCCCGTGTTGTAATAGAGAAACACGCCTGACTTATCATCACCTTATCCCTAAAAAAATGCACCGACGCACCTATTTCAAAAAGCACTTTAGCAAAGCCGAACTGCAGGACGGTATCTATATTTGTAGGCAGTGCCATAGCGGCATACATCGCTTTTATGATGAGATGACGTTGGCCAAGCACTATTTTAATTTACAACGTTTACTAGATGACGAGCAGCTTTCAACGTTCTTTCAGTGGGTGTCTAAACAGCGAGTTCGAGTTTAATAAATGGCTTGGGTTAATAACGACCAGTAGATTTTAAATATATTCGCTATGGATTTAATTTGATTAACTTGGCTGTATAAATATACACTATTGATGTTTTCATAGCTATAGATTCCTCATGCGAAAAGATTTACCGCCACGTTATTACCTCACACATTTTCACGAGTTCCTCAAATTCTTTGAAGGTGCTAACAGTATGCTTTTAAGTGATGAGGCAGCAGATTTTGTTGAGCGTTTTAAGGCATTAGACGATGACAAAAAATGCATTGTGGTGCGCGCTGCAAATCGCAAGTATGCGGTTATTGACAGAACCCAGTTTAACTACAGTGAAATCAACGAACCGCAAGCACAGATAGATTGGCTCATTGATAGCGGGTGGTTTGGCGACCTTTCGAACGCATCGCTTAATGATATCGCCGGCGTTCTAACAAAAGACGCGTTGCTGAAACTTCTTGCTGAATACGGCAGTACGCAGGGGCTAGCATCTCTCACTAAGCCCAAACTCGTGACGTTACTTAACGAACATATTGGTGCTAGAGGCTGGCCAGAGCGCTTTGCGCTTAACAACTATTTGGTGTGTTTGTTTGATAATGCGCTTCGCTATTTACTGTTTCTCTATTTTGGCAACACCAAAAGTCGTTTAAATCAGTTTTCTATGCGTGATTTAGGTGTAATGAGAACCCGTTCTGACTCGGTAACCGACACAGCGCGTTTTGATACTAAAAGCGACGCCGAAGCTTCTTGGTTTTACGCTAATCACTTCAGTCAGTTGGCCTTTTATAACAATGATATATTGCTTGCCATTGCAGAGAGTGAATTACCTGTTACACAAGGTGTATCTGCGAGTTTTTATCGCGACCAGCTGCTTTACGCGTTGGGGCTTAAAGTGTTGGCTTTTGATAGGCCCAAAGGGCTAGACATTTTAAAACTAGCGCAAAGCGATAAGGCAAAAGAAAAGTGGCTAAGAGAAAGCTACAAAGACGGCCAAGAAGATGACGTCAAACAAGTACTAGAAAGCATTATTGATAACCCTCAATCTGATACCCTATTGGCGTTTGCCGAAGATTTTTATGCCCGTAAATACCATAAAAAGCGCACCAGCACGGTTACCGATATGCTTCGAAATGCTAGCCGTACACTGGATATTGATGTAAGCCAAAATCAGCAAGTAGAACGCGGCGTATTGGCCCATTATGCAAGGCAAGACGTAGAGGGCTGGCGTACAGAAAATCGGTTATGGCGCAGTTTATTTGGCCTCACTTTTTGGAAGCAACTTTACGAAGAAGATACGCTGGTTACAGAGTTTGATCGAAGGCCATTATCGCTTAAGCAAAATAACTTTTACGCCAAGTTTGAGCAAAGTATTGAAGCACTGCTGCGTGCTCTTGATAGCAAAGAGAAACTGCGTTTTCACATCCACAAAATGGCCACAATGCACTACGGCAAAGTGAACAGCCTGTTTATGTGGTCTAGTCATTTGCTTACGCCCATAGAGGCCCTGATTGAGCATGGTGCGCTAGATTCTATTTATGCTTTACTTCGCATGATGTGCAAAGACTTCGAAAGCCTTCGAGATGGCTTCCCCGATATTATGGTGTTTGATGGCGCGCTTCGCTTTGAAGAAATTAAAGCGCCTGGCGATCAGCTTCGCCGTAACCAATTGGTTTCCATTCAGCGTTTGCAGCAAGCTGGATTTGACGTTGCGGTAACAACCGTAAAATGGATACGCGACCCTGCACAGCCTTATGTTGTGGTAGATATAGAGACCACAGGGGGCAACAACAACTATAACCGCATTACCGAGATAGGTATGGTGAAACTTGTTGGCGGTAAAGAGGTAGACCGGTTTCAAACCTTATTGAACCCGCAGCGCAGAATTCCTAGTAATATAACCCGTTTAACCGGTATCTCAGACGAGATGGTAGCAGACGCGCCGCTGTTTGCCGAAGTCGCAGAGCAGGTGGCACGATTTACCGAAGATGCCGTATTTGTTGCCCATAACGTAAACTTTGATTATGGGTTCATTAAACAAGAGTTTGCGCGGTTAGAGCAGCATTTTAGGCGACCAAAAATGTGCACGGTTCGCGAAATGCGCCGCACTTATCCCGGGTTGCCTTCGTACTCGTTAGCTAATTTAACTAAACATTTCCATATTGAAATGGAGCAGCATCACCGAGCGCTAAGCGACGCTAAGGCGGCCGCCGAACTGTTAAAACTAGCATTTGAGAAAGACGATGAATTAACGGGCTTGCCGGAGAATTAATAACGTTGTTATTAATATTTTTACTATGCAGATACTGAACAAAATGTGCGTAAATGCTGTATTGAGTTGAGTTATAACGTGCATATTGAGATGTAAGACATGGCATTAACTGAAGAACAAGAATCACGAGTTATTGAAATGGCGTGGGAAGATCGCACGCCGTTTGAAGCTATTGAACGTTTATACGGACTGCCGGAAAAAGATGTGATAAAGCTTATGCGTAAAAACCTTAAACACAAAACCTTTAAAAATTGGCGAGAACGGGTGTCAGGCAGAAAAACCAAACACGCTAGTTTGCGCCCTGAAGGTGTGGATAGAGGCTATTGTCCCTCGCAATACAAATACAAAAGTGCCAACAAGTAGTGTTCAATAAATATCTGTTTGACGTTACCGGTTTGACAACGTGAATTCGCCTATATTACCTCTTTGGCGGGGTGATCGTGGTTATGGGTAAAAGAAACGCGGTTAACTGCTGACGCAAGGGCGTTGGAAAGACAACCGTGTTTTCTGATTGTAAAATAGTTTTAGCGTGATGCACCTGGCGTAACAGATTTTGGTAGGTGTCATCGTTTCGCTGTATTGCCTCTACCTTACTCATCGTTAATTCAATAAACTCGGCGGGCGACAAACTGTCATGTTTTCTAATCTCAAAAGCTAGCGCCTTGAGCACATAGGCTTCCCACTCTTTTCTGTAGCTCTCTTGCAAGCGTTCGGGATAAAGCGTTAAGTCAGATATATCCTGTGCTAAGTCTACAATATCGAGTGGATCATCAAAGAGGACGCGAAACGCAAGAAGCGCTTCATCAGAGAGTCGAGAAATGGGAAGTTTATCTTTGAACTGAGCGTAGCGGCTTGGCACAAGAACACCTTTTTATTGCGGGTAAAACTTTTAGTTTTTTAGTCATGGACCTGATAATCCCGACTAAATTAACTCCTCTAATTGTAGTAAAACCAATAAGTCGATGAAAGTGGGCTTGGTTAAAAATACGTAATCTAAAATAACTGAACGTATTAGCAGACCAGCCCGTAATTTATTATGCACTGTTAAAGTGTGTACGCGTTCTTGCTGTTTGGCCCATCGTTTGATGGGCCTTTTTTTTGGATTAGCCGTTCTCGTGCTGTCGGTTGCGCAAAAGCGCAAAAGAGCGTCAGTCACTCAACTTTCAAAGGAAAGCTTTACGCCGGCCAGTAACCTGCTGACGCTATCTACGACGTCAGCCCTGACAAACCATTCTACATCATGCTTTTCAGACAGCACGCCGCTCACCTCTAGTGAACCGCCGTGACCTGTCCCCAGAAAATCTTCAATTAATTCAGCGCGCTCACCAAAGCTACTGTCTATATAGGAGTAGTATGCGAAGTAATCGATAGGATACGATGTGTTAAAAGCGCCTGCATCAAACTCTCCGCTGGTGCCCACAACAATTTTTGCAGCACTTTCATCAGTGCGCTGAACCAGTTCTATAAAGGCGGTATCTTTATCGTTCATGCGAAACCGATACTCAGCACGTGCAAATGTACCACCGAGCATTTTTTCAAAACTGGCCTCGTAGCTATGGCGGTGGTCCATTTTAGCCGAGTACTCAATCTCGAAATACGCATCCTCCCCACCAATATTAAATGCTTCAGAGGCTTCAGCATTTGCAAGTTGACCAACCACTACTTCAAGGGCTGTGTCGTTTTGTAATTGCCTTACGTGACGTACCCCCGTTATCCACCCATCTTTCGATAAACCGGTGGAAGAAACACGCCCTTTGTAGGTTGGAATAATGCCTAGCTCAGTTTTTCCAGATTCGGTTTCATGTCTCAAATACAGACGTCTTGCGTAGAGATAATCAGTATTGTCGCTACCGAACGTATTGTGGCTTGATGAAAAGTCATCACCAGTTACCACAAAGCTGTTTAGTGACCACGCTGAAGTGATGGCAAGAGAAGGATAGTAGCGCAGTCGATATTGTTCGCGGCTAGGGCGGTTAGAGCGATCATCGTATCGAACCTGTATGTCTAGCTTCTGTGAAAAAGTGGGTGCTATTTGTTCTCCAAACGCACTGGTTCCCGAAAAAGTAATGAGTGGTAAAACAAGCAAAAACGGAATTCGCACCTATCGAACCTTAAACAAAGCAATTAGCTAGTTTATACATTAAATCTAATTAATTAGCGCAAAAAAGAACGACTTAACGAAAAAAATACAAAAAAAGCCGGCAGGGATGCCGGCGATAAGTGGAGTGGGACTCCAATGAGGGTAAAACACACAAAATTTTAAGGGAGATGTCTTAAAACCTGTGTGCAGTATAGAACCAGTTTTCAAATAGGAAAATCGTTAAAAATTGATTGTGGTAATCGGAAAATTAGAATGTTCTGAATAGCGAATAGCGAATAGCGAATAGCGAATAGCGAATAGCGAATAGCGAATAGCGAAAATTGGGCTACACAAAAAACAGCGTGTAGCCCAAAGGGGGGGATTAGGCTAAACCTAGCTTCTTCTCTAGGTAGTGGATGTTGGTTCCACCTGCGAAGAAATTTTCATCGGCCATAATAGCGCGTTGAAGCGGAATATTCGTTTTAATACCCTCAACCACAATCTCTTCAAGAGCATGGCGCATACGAGCAATCGCTTCGTCGCGGCTTTCACCGTAAGTGATAAGCTTGCCTATCATTGAATCGTAGTAAGGAGGTACGTGGTAGCCCGCATAAATATGCGACTCCCAACGAATACCTAAACCACCTGGCGCATGGAACATATCGATAGGACCAGGGCTAGGAATAAAGGTTTGTGGATCTTCTGCGTTAATTCGACACTCAATAGCGTGGCCACGAATTTGAATTTGCGACTGATCAATTGACAGTGGCTGACCGGCTGCAATGCGAAGCTGCTCTTTAATAAGGTCAACGCCTGTGATCATTTCCGATACTGGGTGCTCTACCTGAATACGGGTATTCATTTCAATGAAATAGAATTCGCCGTTTTCATATAGAAACTCGAATGTACCTGCTCCGCGGTAGCCAATTTCAATACAGGCTCTGCGGCAGCGATCACCAATCTTAGTGCGCATTTGCTCAGAAATACCCGGTGCTGGGGCTTCTTCCACTACTTTCTGGTGGCGACGCTGCATTGAACAGTCACGTTCACCTAAGTGAATGGCGTTACCTTGGCCATCAGCTAATACTTGAATTTCAACGTGACGTGGGTTTTCAAGGAATTTTTCCATGTAAACCGTTGAGTTGCCAAATGCAGCGCCGGCTTCCGCTTGCGTGGTTTCAATGGCTTTAATCAATTCAGCTTCACTGCGTACTACGCGCATACCACGGCCACCGCCGCCGCCCGCAGCTTTAACGATGATTGGGTAACCAATGCGCTTAGCAATGGCTTTATTGCGCTCTGCGTCGTCAGTTAGCGGGCCGTCAGAACCAGGTACACAAGGCACGCCTGCTTTTTTCATGGCGTTGATAGCAGAAACTTTGTCACCCATAAGGTTGATAGTTTCAGCTTTAGGACCAATGAAAATAAAGCCGCTTTTTTCTACCGCTTCAGCAAAGTCTGCGTTTTCCGCTAGGAAACCGTAACCAGGGTGAATAGCAATAGAGTTAGTCACTTCCGCAGCAGCAATAATGCGAGGAATGTTCAGGTAGCTTTCAGTTGCCGATGCTTTACCAATACAAATTGATTCGTCAGCCAGCAACACGTGCTTTAAGTTTTTATCCGCAGTAGAGTGCACAGCTACGGTTTTGATGCCCAGTTCTTTACAGGCTCTCAAAATACGCAGGGCAATCTCACCACGGTTAGCAATAAGTACTTTATCTAGCATAGTTAAGCACTCGCTTATTCAATAATGAACATTGGTTGGTCGAATTCTACAGGGTCTTGGTTTTCAACCAAGATTGCCTTAACCACGCCTGCTTTATCTGCTTCAATTTGGTTCATCATCTTCATCGCTTCAACGATACAAAGCGTGTCGCCAACTTTTACTTGCTGACCAACTTCTGCAAACGGCTTTGCCGTTGGTGAAGATGCACGGTAGAACGTACCTACCATTGGAGACTTAACAACGTGACCGTCTGGCTGTGCAGGCTCTGCAGCAGGCGCTTCTGACGCCGTTGTTGCCGCCGCAGCTGGCGCAGCCTGCGGGACAGCAGGTGCTGCAAAGCTGTAGTTCATTGGCGCTTGAACACCCGTTGGGCCACGGTGGATGCGTACGGACTCTTCGCCTTCAGTGATCTCTAGCTCGGCAATGCCAGATTCTTCCACTAGTTCGATGAGTTTTTTAATCTTTCTAATATCCATGTTCTGTCTCTGCTCTATTTTGGCGATTTCGGTAAATTGATTGCTGCAGTTAACGCGAGCGAATAGCCCATGGCACCAAGGCCAACAATGACGCCAGCTGCAACATCAGAAAAGTAAGAATGATGACGAAAAGGTTCACGGGCGTGAACGTTCGACAAATGCACTTCAATAAACGGGATATTGACACTCAATAACGCATCGCGAAGTGCGACGCTGGTGTGCGTGAAGGCAGCAGGATTAATAATAATGGCATCAACATTACCCATAGCAGCGTGTACGCGGTCTATCAGTTCAAACTCAGCGTTTGACTGAAAATGCGTTAAGGTCACGTTGCTTGACGCAGCCTGCGCCTGCAAATCATCTACGATGTCTTGCAAGGTTTGTGTGCCGTATTTGTCGGGTTCTCTTTGGCCTAACATATTCAGGTTAGGGCCATTTAATAACAAAATATTCATCTAGTTTGCTGCTATCTTCGGGAAAATGTCACTCTTGTTGCCATTTCAACAAACTTTTGTGACAGTTGCACGAAAAAAAGCCAATTTCTTTTCTCGTTTATTGTGTTAATTGGTGATTATAGTGATAGATAAAGATTTAGCAGCAAAATACTGGTCTAATCAGGTGTTTTCGGGGCAAAGTTTTTTTGTTTGGTTTGCGTGAGATGCATGTGCTGAATCCCAGCATACTGCATTCTTGAGGGCATGCGATAGGCAAAGATTAGTGCGCGGTTTCAGTAGAGGCGTTCGCGAGAGAAAACGGCACACTTATGTATTTACCATGGAATTTCGCTACATAAACACCGAAGTGTAAATGGGGCAATGAAGAAAACCCCGTATTGCCGGTATAGCCGATAAGTTGCCCTTTCTGCACGTTTTGACCACGGGTTACGGCAATCCCCTTATGTTTGAGGTGGTAATATTCACCAGTTGTACCGTCGCTATGAAGAATAACTACATAGTTAGCGTACTTAGCAAACTCTGGGGTAGGCCCGCCTCTAGTTCCATCACCTTTAGTGTCTATCACTATGCCGCCACGTGACGCTAAGATAGGAGTACCCACCGGGGCTGCAAAATCAAGTGCATACCTTGACGCCCCTGAGTGACTAAAGTTGCCGTTAAAGCCTTGAACAATGCGGTATTCACTAGCTGGCTGTAGCGGTGACGTGTACGGGTAGTCGTTATCATGTATGGCATCCACACGCCCTACCGTCCATTTCACCCGCATCGACTGCCAAAACGCATTGGCATTGTTTACTACGCCTAGCGGCACTTTGTCATCGGTATCCAAAAACGCATTAACGTGTGCTTTCGGTTTAGGCTCACTGTTACCCGTAGGGATATGACGCAAAACATTAGAATAAAGGGTTAGTGCTACGGGCAACTCCACTTTTCTATGTACTGAGACTAGGAAAAGAGAAGAAGACGAAGGCGTAAGCTCAAAGCAAAAGCGTTTGTTATCAAAGCAGCCAGTGTTTTTTGCCGAAACAATAAATGAAGCAAAAAGCAGTAGGCCAATTAGCCATCTGAGCCTTTTCATTTGAAACCTGTAGCGGCACAAAATGGTAAAGGCAACACCAAGTGCTGCCTTCCAACTCGAAGCGCGGCCGCGCTTTGCGCTAGTAATTTCAATTGGCGCGAGCATTTTGGCTGCTGTTGGCGCTAGTGCCATTGTTTAACCACTGGTTTACGTGACTGGCAAAGGCCTCTGCTTTCATAAACCCGGTAACACGAGCTTTAGTTAGCTCATCACCGTTCTCGTCAAAGAACAAGATTGTGGGTAGACCCAACACGGTGAAGGTATCAAAAATTTCTTGGCGCTCTGGTGTGTTATCGGTAAGGTCCATTTGCATCCATACCGTATTGCTAAGCGCAGATACCACTTGCTCATCTGGGAAGGTGTACTTTTCAAATTCCTTACAGGCAACGCACCAGTCGGCATACAAATCGACCATCACGGTTTTGCCCTGTGCGTTAGCCGCCGCTATTTTATCGCGTAAGTCTGCTAGGTCTCGTGCAACAACAAAGTCTGGATGCCCTGCGTGTACACCATCAGCCTGTTCGCCCCAAAGCCCGGTATTGAGACCTGCTTGATAAGTAAGGCCAGCACTTCCCATAATGCCTATTGCCACCACAACAGCACGTATAAGCTTCATCAGTGAGTTTTTGCTGGCGCGGTTGAGTACCCAGTAGTAACCGAATAAACCGAAGCCAAGCAATCCCCATAGGAAGCCAGTGGCAGGGCTATTGTATAAACGTTCTATAAATACAATGGCTACCGCAAGCATCATAAAGCCGAAGGTAACTTTAACCACATTCATCCAGTTACCCGCTTTAGGCAGCAGCTTACCGCCCGTCATCCCGAACAGAATAAGTGGAACGCCCATACCTATACTAAGCAAATAAAGGGAAATGAAGCCTAAGGTCATATCGCCAGTTTGGGCGATAAATAACAATATGCCGGTTAGCGGCGCAGTAGTGCAGGGAGATGCGATAAGACCAGACAATACACCCATAATAAACACCCCCGCAAAACTGCCTGGCGTTTGGTTATTACTCATGTGAGTGAGCTTTTCTTGATACTTTGCTGGTAGCTGAATTTCAAAGCCACCAAATAGGGCAACGGCAAGCGCCACAAATAGCACAATGAATACGCCGAGTACTACGGGGTGTTGAAGCGCAGCTTGAAACTGCGCGCCGGCTACCGCAACCACTAACCCAAGCAACGAGTATGTAATTGCCATACCTTGAACATAAACAAAGGTTAGCCAGAATGAATGTGATGCGGTTTTAGGCTTGCCTTGACCAATCACAATGCCCGACACAATGGGGTACATAGGGAACACGCAAGGCGTGAAGGCTAAGCCTACACCCAGTGCAAAAAATAGCGCTAAAGTGAGAGCAAGGTTATCTTTATCGATAAGCTGTTGAGCTAAGTCAAACTGCTCACTTTGCGAAGAGGCCGATGCATTATTTGATCCCGACACCTTATCTGAATTGACTGCTGTAACACCTCCCACTTCGTTCAAGTACACGACTTTAACCGTAGGTGGGTAGCAAAGCCCGGCGTCAGCGCAGCCCTGATAGCGAATTTTAACTACGCCGTCACTGAGTGCAGATTCGATAGGCAGAGTAATAGATACGCCGTTGTAAAATACTTCAGACTCGCCGAAAAACTCATCTTCAATCATTACGCCAGTGGGGTACACAGGCTCGCCGACTTCAGCTTCTTTAGCCACAAACTTGAATTGTTTTAGGTACAGATAATAGCCATCGGCAATATCGAAGCTTAAGGTAAGCATATCGTCTTTTTGATTGAAATCGAACGCAAACGCTTGGTCTACATCTAAAAACTGAGGTTCATCTGCAAAAGGATCGTCAAATGCACTTGGCACCTGTGCAAAGGCGAACGCGCTTAATAGCGACATCAAACAAAACGCTGAGAGAACATAAGCACTAAAGCGATGGAACAGCGAGGCTGATGCAGTGCCTGATAAAACAGAAGGTAAAGTCATAAAGTTAAGATTCATATTATCTATTTTGCATTGTCGTTATTTTTATTGGAAAACGTTTTTAACTATTGCTGTAGGGTGGTTTTTAACCACTGACCGTAAGTACTGCTAGCCTCGGCATTAAGTTCGAGCCATTCAGGTACATCGTACGGATGTAGCTCACAAACCTTATCAAAAGCCTGTAATACAAGGTGTGTATTCGTTTTAATGATCAACTGGCATTCCGTGTCGGTCTCTATTTTACCCTGCCATTCATAAATAGACTCAATACCTTTAATAATATTCACGCAAGCTGCAAGCCTATCTTTAACGAGGGTGCTGGCGATCAACTGTGCTGTCTTTTCATCTGGCGTGGTACACAGAACAAGCTTTATTGTCATATACGTTTCCTACTTTTTCGTACCTACTACTTAGCTAATGAGTCGATGTGTAATGGACCTTAAAATCCACACTATTCTTTCATAGCCAAAGTATATCACGGTCGCTGTCGGTCGCTTTAAGTGGCTATTTAAGCGAAAGGATGGGCACCTTTTCTTGTTATTACGTACAAAGACCCTATAAAAGGTTATGAATACATGAAAGAGGAAGGATTTTGCGGGTTTTATTTTTATTGTTTGCCCTATTACCTATTTTAGAAATTGCGTTGCTTATTAATGTAGGCAGCGTGGTTGGTGGCTGGAATACCGTTGGTCTGGTGATTCTTTCTGCCTTTATTGGTGCTTACTTTGTGAAACGTGAAGGGGTAAGCACGCTGCAAACGGCACAAGAGAAGATGCAGCGAAATGAAGTGCCGGGAAAAGAGCTGGTTGAGGGATTAATGCTAGTAGTTGCGGGTATATTACTTGTCACGCCAGGTTTTATTACTGATATCTTCGGCTTCCTATTGGCAATGCCCGGCTCCCGCCATTTCTTTGCCGCACAAGTTAGTAAGCATATGAAAATGCGTGTTGTTGCTCCGGGCATGGGCCCTGGAGCTTCAGGCTTCGGGCAGGGCCAGTCACCGTTTGGGCAAAGCCCTTTCGACGAGCGCTCACGCTCACACAACAACGATGGTGATGTGTTTGAAGGTGAGTATTCGGATCGCACCACCAACGACCCAGATAAGCGCTTAAAATAAAACGATCAATAGCCCCTAATCTCAAGGCCTTTCCCTTAGGTTATGAACGCCGTTTACCGCGATAAACGGCGTTTACTTGCCCAATAAAAAGAAGTATTTAGCGAAAAAACCAATTTTTTTACATTTTTTTGTTTAAAAACCCTTGAAGTTATCTGGGTACTACCCCATCTATCCGTGCAGAAACGATTTTAACTGCTCAGCAATGAGCAACCCAGGCACACAGCATTCAGAGAGTCTGAGTGTTGGTAATCACATAAACTTGAATAGTGGAATTTTCAGGAGACTTGAAAATGGCAATTCGTCCTTTACACGACCGCGTAATCCTTAAGCGCGCAGAGCAAGAAAGCAAATCTGCAGGCGGTATCGTTCTGACTGGTTCTGCAGCAGAAAAATCTACACGCGGCGAAGTAATCGCAGTAGGTAACGGTCGCATTCTTGAGAACGGCGAAGTTAAAGCGCTTGACGTTAAAGTTGGCGACACCGTTATTTTCAACGACGGTTACGGCGTTAAAACAGAAAAGCTGGATGGTGAAGAAGTACTTATCCTAAGCGAAAGCGACATTCTAGCGATTGTTGAGTAATTACAACTAACGTTAAAACGAATTTTAGAGGAATTTAATCATGGCAGCTAAAGAAGTACGTTTTGGTGATGACGCTCGCAGTAAAATGCTTAAAGGCGTAAACACACTAGCTAACGCAGTTAAAGTAACACTAGGTCCAAAAGGCCGTAACGTTGTTCTTGACAAGTCTTTCGGTGCACCGACTATCACTAAAGATGGTGTGTCTGTAGCGAAAGAAATCGAGCTTGAAGACAAGTTCGAGAACATGGGCGCGCAAATGGTAAAAGAAGTTGCGTCTAAAGCGAACGACGAAGCGGGTGACGGTACTACTACTGCTACTGTACTTGCGCAAGCGATTGTTACTGAAGGCCTTAAGAGCGTTGCTGCGGGTATGAACCCAATGGACCTTAAGCGCGGTATCGACAAAGCAGTTGTTGCAGCGGTTGAAGAACTTAAAGCCCTTTCTACTGATTGTGCAGACAGCAAGTCTATCGCACAAGTAGGTACTATCTCTGCAAACTCTGATGCAGAAGTTGGCGATATCATTGCTCAAGCAATGGAAAAAGTAGGTAAAGAAGGTGTTATCACTGTAGAAGAAGGTCAGGCACTTCAAAACGAACTAGACGTTGTTGAAGGTATGCAGTTTGACCGCGGCTACCTATCTCCATACTTCATCAACAACCAAGAAAACGGTACTGTTGAACTAGACAACCCGTTCATCCTATTGGTTGACAAGAAAATTTCTAACATCCGCGAACTACTTCCTACTCTTGAGGGCGTAGCAAAAGCGGGTAAGCCGCTAATGATTATCGCTGAAGATGTTGAAGGCGAAGCGCTTGCTACACTAGTAGTAAACAACATGCGCGGTATCGTTAAAGTTGCTGCGGTTAAAGCACCAGGTTTTGGTGACCGTCGTAAAGCAATGCTTCAAGACATCGCTATCCTAACTGGCGGTACAGTAATCTCTGAAGAGATTGGTCTAGACCTTGAAAAAGTTCAGCTTGAAGACCTAGGTACTGCTAAGCGCGTAGTTATCAACAAAGACAACACTACTGTTGTTGACGGTAACGGCGACCAAGAAGCGATTGAAGGCCGTTGTGCTCAAATCAAAGGTCAAATTGAAGAATCTTCATCTGATTACGACAAAGAGAAGCTTCAAGAGCGTCTTGCTAAGCTTTCTGGCGGTGTTGCAGTAATTAAAGTTGGTGCAGCGACTGAAGTTGAAATGAAAGAGAAGAAAGACCGCGTAGAAGATGCACTACACGCAACTCGCGCAGCGGTTGAAGAAGGCGTAGTACCTGGTGGTGGTGTAGCACTAGTTCGCGCAGCAGCTAAGCTTGCTGAGCTAACGGGCGACAACGAAGACCAAACTGTAGGTGTTAAGCTTGCACTACGTGCAATGGAAGCGCCTCTACGTCAAATCTCTATCAACTCAGGTGCAGAAGCTTCAGTAGTCGTTAACGAAGTGAAGAACGGCGACGGTAACTACGGTTACAACGCAGGTAACGACACTTACGGCGACATGCTAGAGATGGGTATCCTTGACCCAACTAAAGTAACGCGCTCTGCACTACAGTTCGCATCTTCAATTGCTTCACTAATGATCACAACTGAAGCAATGGTAGCTGAACTACCTAAAGAAGAAGCAGCGCCAGCAATGCCTGATATGGGCGGCATGGGCGGAATGGGCGGCATGATGTAATCATCCCCCAAGCTTAACGCTTAAAAGGAAGGCGCTACTCGTTGAGTTAGCGCCTTTTTTATATCTATCACTCCGCCAAGGGTGAACGAATTAGTTCTTAAAGATTATCTCTACTCGATGGGCCGTGGTATCCAACGCTCTCGTCATATAATTGCCTCAAAATAATCGTCTGGCTATCGACAATTTGGCTTTAGTTGCACGATAGACATACCTTCCTTTATACGTGCTCACCGCGCGGCAAAAACTAACTAGAGAGCGCAATAAAGTCAGCTATGGATATTTGTCTCTTTTGTCTTAAATGTCATATAAAATTACACCATAAAATAAAGTAAATAAAGTTGTTAAAAAATAACTAATTGAATATCAGAGTAATTGCTTTAATTAAAAGGTTTAGTCAAAGTATCCAAAAGTATAATGGATAAAATAAAAGTGAAATCCATACTTTCTGAGTGAAATATGAAAAAAAATTAATTTAAATGGTCAGCTTTATGGGC
>NZ_JAZETN010000029.1:0-10432 GCF_036864475.1 Alteromonas sp. S005
CGCGGGGCGGCTTCGCCATTATGCCCCACGCAACTGCGCCGCTTAGCTTAATGTTAGGCGTCATTTACTTACAGCATTAAAAAGTAGGTTTAACTGTGACATTCCAGCATCAAGACTGTTTCGCTAGGTTGCCTTTGCGACTAGCACATATTGCTGTTTAAGCGACTTTAGCAACGTGCTTTTCATAAACACCGCAACGCCAACATTTAACAATACAAGTTATCTAAACTCGCTCTTTTATCCAGTGTTAGCGTTAACATCTGGCTTTTCGCACAGGGTTGTTTTATCTTAATTTCAATAATTTAAACACGCGGTCTATTTGGCTAGTTGTGGCAGCATAGCTGCGTACGTTTCTTTGTACGCCTAACAAAACGCTGTTGGCACTCCCTTCGGTCGCTGGGACGCTAACACGTGGGCTGACTCACTTCGTTCGGATTTTAGCCCACGTGCTAGCGCCCCAAAGCTTAGCGTTATGTAGCACGATGAGAATTGAACTCCAAGAACTGAAAAAAGAAATGATTGCTCGTGGCGTGAACGAGTCAATCTATGCAATAGACACCCTTCCGTCTTACGAAGGTTTCTGTATCTATGATGCACGTAGTGAAATTGAAGTATTCTATTTTGAGCGTGGAAATCGCTTTGAACTAAAAAGTTTCAAGGATGTTCAAGAAGCAATAACATGCTTCAAGCAAATGGTTTTTAATGAAAAATAGGCTGTATTGGGCTGTGCAACATAACAACTCAATAAACTCACTCACTTCGTTCGCGGGGACGCATACACGCAGGGCGGCTGCGCCATTATGCCCTACGTGCCTGCGCCCGTTATTGAAAAGTTAGCCATACAAGGATAGTTATGCGCAGATTATGCTGTTTTCTTTTCGTTGTTTTTTCCGCACTTAGTTGGTCAAAAGAAAATGAGTTGTCGTTAAAATGTGAGTGGTACGGGTCACTAGATATCGATGATAACTATATTGAGACAACTGGAGATTTATTGATTAATGTTCCGTCAACAAATGGAGACGTCATCGCGTTTACAACAAGTGAAGACGAAATTTATTTTGGCGATTTAACCAACACAGAATTGAATGGCTCTACATCATTCAAAATTCAAGGAAAAAATGTCAAACGCAATATAGCTATAAATCGCTTTAGTGGAGAAATTACTCAATCACTTTCTATCGAAGATAGTAAGCCGCTTATTCATTTTGGTAAATGCCAAAAGAGACTATTCTAGGATGTATACGCAGTATGGCTAACAACTCAATAAACTCGCTCACTACGTTCGCTGGGACGCATTCACGCAGGGCGGCTTCGCCATTATGCCCTACGTGCCTGCGCCCGTTATTGAAAAGTTATAAGGCGTCAGCCTAAACTGCGTTTGGCTTTATAAAAATCCCATTACAACTACCCTCCCGTTTTCATTAGCATAGCTTTAGCTTGTGGTAGGTTTAAATCCGCCGCTTTCAACTCAAAGGCGGTGTAATAGGCGCTTTACCTTCAAGCTCTTATTTTCAGACAGCAAGCGCCATTACACTCGGTAGCTCAGATGGCGGCTAGTTTCAGTCAAATCAAAAACATCATTGCAAAGTCGTTTTGCTTGTTTGTGTTAACAATCAATCGTATGCTGGCTTTATCAGTTTTTAAACAGACCAAAGGAACTGGCTCTGCTTCTAACAAAGCGCTAAAGTCCACTCCCTTCGGTCGCTCGGACGCATTTACGCGGGGCGGCTTCGCCATTATGCCCCACGCAACTGCGCCGCTTAGCTTAATGTTAGGCGTCATTTACTTACAGCATAAAAAAGTGGGTTTAACCGTGACATTAAAGCATCAAGGTTGTTTCGCCAAGTTGTCTTTGCGGCTAGCTCTTGTTGCCGTTTAAACGATGTTAGCAACGCGCTTTTCATCAACACCGCAACGCCAACATTAAGCATCACCACTTTTCTAAACTCGCTCTTTTATCCAGCAATGTCGTTAACATCTGGCATTTCGCACAGGGTTGTTTTATCTTAAATTCAATAATTCAAACAAGCTGGCTAATTGGCTAGTGGTGGCAGCAAAGCTGCGTACGCTCCTTTGTACGCCTAACAAAACGCTGTTGGCACTCCCTTCGGTCGCTGGGACGCTAACACGTGGGCTGACTCACTTCGTTCGGATTTTAGCCCACGTGCTAGCGCCCCAAAGCTTAGCGTTAGGTGTAATGATGAAAATACTTACTTTTGTCGTTGTTATGGCTACGTTCAGCAGTTTTAATGCTCATGCAGTAAAAGTGCGCAGCTGCGAAAATTTAGAAGTAAAATATATAAAACTACAGCTTCAAAACGGTAACTTAATTCATGAAAACATTTCAGACAGAGAGTTTCAAAGAGGTACGTTAGGTATTGATGAAATGTGTGAACTAAGAAGTGAATTGGTTTCAGATAGTTTAGCTTTTACTCTCTTTAGGCCTAAAGGTGAGTCATTGAGTTATATACTGGTTCA
Organism: Alteromonas sp. S005; assembly: GCF_036864475.1. Lineage (NCBI taxonomy): Bacteria > Pseudomonadati > Pseudomonadota > Gammaproteobacteria > Alteromonadales > Alteromonadaceae > Alteromonas > Alteromonas sp. S005. Next base: position 2,479 of record NZ_JAZETN010000029.1, read on the forward strand.
CAATGGCTTGGATGGCAGTCTTAAATTGTACGGTCCTTTTATTGGCAATTACACCTAACAAAAAAATTAAGTCACTCACTTCGTTCGCTGGGACGCAAACACGCGGGGCGGCTTCGCCATTATGCCCCACATGTCTGCGCCCCTTATTTAAAAGTTAGTTGCCAATGGAAGGTTCGAACATCAAAGAAGTTAGACAAAGTGTTGAGCACAAGCCTCTTGTACTTATCGTTGTTTTAGCCTTAACAACGCTAGTTAGCACATTAGGAACTTTCGGTATTTATTGGCTTCACTTTGGAGGATTTTTTGCTTATGAGGGAGGATATTTTTTAATTCCTGCGGTCTTTTTAAGTCCTTTCTTCATTCCTCCACTAATTTACTATTTCTTATGGCCAAAGCCGAGAGTAAATAGACTACTCCGAATATTTTTCCTAATACCATCATTCCTTTTGATGCTGTGCGTGTTTTATTATTTCTCATTTTATAGATGATTTGACAGTGGCAACTAACAAAACACTAAAGGCGCTCGCGCTGCTCGCTGGGACGCATACACGCAGGGCGGCTTCGCCATTATGCCCTACGTGCCTGCGCCCGTTATTGGAAAGTTAGGTGCTTCTTTGAATAGAAAAATCAGTGGTGTTTTTAAAGAGTCTTTTATCGCTCTTTTATATTGGATATTCACTGGTGTTGTTATGTGGATTTTCAGCAAATCTTTTACTGCATGGATGAATGACGACCGTTTTGAATTTGTTAGTCTAAAATTGAGCTTCTTAAATAACATGCCAGAAGGCATAAAATTTATTGTCGTCAGTTTTGGAACTTTGTATGCGATTTACTATTCAGTGAAACAAACAATAAAAGCGTTTTATTTAATCACAAGTAAGCAAAACTAGGATGTATCTACACGCACCTAACAAGCCAATAAACACACTCACTACGTTCGCTGGGACGCATTCACGTGGGGCGGCTTCGCCATTATGCCCCACATGTCTGCGCCCGTTATTGGAAAGTTATGTGCCAAATTTTTTGTTTTGCCACTTAAATAGAAAGTTCTTATTGTTTATTACAAGGAAAGTAACATGCGAAAGATAGTCAATGTTTCAAAGAAAAAGAGCTGGTTCTCTGCCGAGCCTGATTTGGAGCTCTTAAATCAACAGATTGAAGAAATTGAGAAAGAGGGATGGAAAGTAATTTCTATCGCAACTAACTGTAATTTATTTGGCGCTATAAGTTCTTATTCACTTCTTTTGGAAAATTCGGCTTGATGGCACATAACAAACAAATAAAGTCGTTCCCGTTGGTCACTGGGACGCATACCCGTGGGCTGCTTCGCATTGTAGCCCACGCGCCTGCGCCCCTTATTTAAAAGTTAGAAGGCGTCAGCCTAAACTGCGTTTGGCTTAGTCAAACAATCAGTTCAACTACCCTCACCTGCCATCACTAGCATCGCACTGGCTTTTGGTAGTTTTAATATCGCCGCTTTAATTTCTACGGTTGCGCATTAGGCGCTTTATCATCAAGTTCTTATTCTCAGTCAGCAAGCGCCAATGCGTTTGGTAGTTCAAATGGCGGCTTGCTTCAGCCAAATCAAAAACATCACTGCACAGTCATTTTACTTGTTTGTTCTAAAATTCAATCGTATGCTGGCTTCAATAGTTTTTAAAAAGGCCAAAGGAACAGGCTTCCCTTCTAACAAGGCGCTTAAGCCACTCCCTTCGGTCGCTGGGACGCTAACACGTGGGGCCACTTCGTTATTATGCCCCACGCATTAGCGCCCCTTAGCTTAAAGTTATAAGCCACGTTGTATATGAAAAAATTTCAGATTATTTTTGGTACTACTCTTTTCATTTCCCTAGTGCTTTCTACCTTGTTCAGGCTGTTAGGAATAGAGCAATATCAGGTAATTTCAGGTGTACCAGGTCTGATAATTTTATTTTTAATTTTTCTGGGGCATTTCGTAACACTAGATGATGATCTCGCAGGTGGTTGGTCTAATCCTGATGCCTCAAAAAAAGTTGCTCTACTGTCAGTCGGGGAGCTTGCATTAAAATTTGTTGCGTTGTTATTTGGCCTTTGGCTAGTACTAAGTTAATTTAAACAGTGGCTTATAACAAACCACTTAAGGCACTCGCTTCGCTCGCTGGGACGCTAACACATGGGCTGCGTCACTTCGTTCCGTATTTTAGCCCATGTGTTATCGCCCCTTAGTGGGGTGTTATAAGGCGTCAGCCTAAACTTCGTTTGGCTTAATACAAATCCCAATGCAACTGCCCTCACCTGTTTTCATTAGCATCGCTCTGGCTTGTGGTAGGTTTAAATCCGCCGCTTTCAATTCAAAGGTAATGTAATAGGCGCTTTATCACCAAGTTATTATTTTGAGTCAGCAAGCGCCATTACACTTGATAGCTCAGATGGCGGCTAGCTTCTATCAAATCAAAAACATCACTGCACAGTCGTTTTGCTTGTCTGGGTTAACAATCAATCGTATGCTGGCTTCAACAGTTTTTAAAAAGACCAAAGGAACTGGCTTTGCTTATAACAAGGCGCTTAAGACCACTCCCTTCGGTCGCTCGGACGCATTTACGCGGGGCGGCTTCGCCATTATGCCCCACGCAACTGCGCCGCTTAGCTTAATGTTAGGCGTCATTTACTTACAGCATAAAAAAGTGGGTTTAAGTGTGACATTCCAGCATAAAGGTTGTTTCGCTAGGTTGTCTTCACAGCTAGCTTTCTAAGTTATTTTAACGGCTTTAGCAACGCGCTTTTTATCAACACCGTAACGCCAACATTCAATATCACCAGCTTTCTAAACTCGCTCTTTTATCCAGCATTAACGTTAACATCTGGCATTTCGCACTAGGTTGTTTTATCTTAAATTCAATAATTTAAACACGCGGTCTATTTGGCTAGTGGCGGCAGCAAAGCTGCGTACGTTCATTTGTACGCCTAACAAAACGCTGTTGGCACTCCCTTCGGTCGCTGGGACGCTAACACGTGGGCTGGCTCGCTTCGCTCGGATTTTAGCCCACGTGCTAGCGCCCCAAAGCTTAGCGTTAGCTACCAAAATGTGAATCAAGCTTATCTAGAAGTTCTAAACCTTTCTTTTTGTCTCCAGTGGCAGCAATCGCCTTAAATCTTACCTCAGTATCAAATTCAGCTATCGCTTGTGTAGATAATTCTTCTATTAATTTGTTTAAGCTCAACTTTTTATGCGCAGCCAAAGCCTTCAATCGATTATGCTTATCGTCCGGTAAACGTACAGTTAGAGTAGACATATTAAACTCCTCTCAAATAATCTTCTGGGGCTAACACTTTCAAACCGTCAAATTGTAATTCTGCATTTCGCAGATCTTTTAGGTTATTTGTAATAATGCTCTCGGCATTTCCTGCTACTGCAAGTTCAATTAGAAAATTATCGCCTTCGTCTTTTAAATTTGGTCGCCACAAATAATGTATCTGCACCCATTCGCAAACACTAAAAAATGCTGCTAATAAATTGTTCACTTCGTCCTCGGTAAGCGGGCACAACTCTTTGATTTTGTCTCGCTTGCTTACTGCTTCGTATTCCAAAAATAAGGTCGTGCTAATCAACGGTTTTAACTGGCCCAACAAGCATTGCCGTATCACTTCTCGGGCTGGTCCTGTTTTGCCAATCAGGGCGCTAATAAGTACACTGGTGTCAATAACTACTTTGTTCATAATTTATATGCTAGCGTATGTGCTATCACTTTTCAATTTAACAATGGTAGCTAACAAACAAATTATGTCACTCGCTGCCGCTCGCTCGGACGCAAACACGTGCGCGGCTTCGCCATTATTGCACACGTGTTTGCGCCCCATATTTGGGAGTTTATGTATCGTGCAAAAAAATGAACATCGTTACTAATACAGACAAAAAGATAGTCCATTTTATTGTTAGGATATGGCTACTCTTGGGCTATGCTTTTGTTGGACATGGGCTTTACAGAGCTTATTCAGAGGGTTATGTAATAACCAAATCAGGTCGCGCTTATTTAACTGATGACCCTGTTATGTTTTGGCTAATTGTTAGCCTACAAATCGTTTTAATCTTGGGGTTTACATTTTATTTTTTCAGAAAGCCAGACCTCGAGGCAATGGGCAAAGATTGATGTATCAAACATCGATACATAACACATATGAGCCTCCGGGCTGTCAATGAAAAAAGATAGCCCTTTGACCGCTATTTCAAGATCAATACCGTTGCCTTTTTAGAACTCGTTTACTTCGTCTGTCATGGCTGATGTTAGGCGAATTGCCTACGTCAAACACATATAGAGGCTCTTGTTGTTGCGCTTTTCAATTCCTTTTGACTAGCAACGGCACTAGACATTCATCGGTTAACCTTCCTCTGTCCTATTCAAACCTAAGTGGCTGCATTGACCAGTTAGTATCAGGTTCAGTGAAGGTGTAAGCAAATTCGTAAAAAGGTAGAGATGCGCAACAATGGCATGTCTAATCAAACCAACAGGTTTTGGCATTTCGGTATATTTATCTAAGCTGCTTTTGCAGACTATTGCGCGATAAAAGAGATACTCACCATTAAACCAGTTAGACGTTTAAGCTCATGCCACTGTGCGACTTACCCGTTTAAAAAGCGTTCTTCATCGAATACCTGCTGGTTCTTCAACATAAAATAAGTACATCGCCCAATTTTGTGAGCGAGTGCAGATAAAGCCTTCGCCTTGCTCATTCGCTTTTGAAGCTTGGCTAGATATCGTTTCGCGTTGTCATTACCTTTAAGGTACAACACTGCTGCTTCACTAAATGCCCATTTTAAATGAGCATTACTAATCTTATTTCCCTGCGTACCATGCGTTTTGCCGGCCGACTCAGCTTTACATCTTACTAACCGTGAATACGAGGCAAATTTCTGAACTGATGGAAACCGTTTAATATCGCCAACTTCATACAAAATAGTGAGGGCTAGAATTTTCCCGATACCTGGAAGCGACTTTAGAATATGTAAATCTGTTGCACAGTGTGTTTGTGCCTGGGTCTTTACATAATGTTCAATCTTGTAGAGCTCACTCACCATGGTTTCGATTATATTTAGATTTAAATCCATACTCTTTTGCACAGCTTCGTCAGGAAAGAAGTGGCGCATCTTTTCTCTATCAGGTGAGTTTCTTAAATCTAACCGCGTTTCTAAAGCGGGTAAGTTGTATTGACTGACTGTGCTAGCAACGTGCGCTTTCAGTTGAGCACTCATTCTCATTATGTGCGTGCGACGGCGAAGCGCATCTCGAATCGAACGATGCTCCTTTGAATAAGCATGCGCGAGAGGGAAGTTTCCTCCTCGCATTAGCTTCGCTATCTTTAGCGCGTCTATTTTATCGTTTTACCTGCATGAATCGCTTTCATGTACAGCGCGTGGCCAAGAATAAAATCGATATTGTGCTCTTCGCAGAAGTCAGAGACCCAATACCAACAGTGCATACATTCCACTCCAACAACAATATTGTCCAGATATGGCGTTAAAAGCGCTAACAGTTTATGGGGTGAATCATCTATTTTTTCGTGAACAACAATGTTGTTTTCATTATCAATAATGCAGACATAAAGCAGTCTGGTGTGAAGATCGATTCCACAATAGTACGGATGTGTATTAGTATAAAAGTTCATTGAGTTTTCTCCCTTGGTTTGGTCGCCTATTAGGATAAACTCAGTTTATGCTGATAGGGAGGAGGCTCAATGATTATCAAACCACTCATGGCACTCGCGGTGCTCGCTGGGACGCTAACACATGGGCTGCGTCACTTCGTTCCTAATTTTAGCCCATGTGTTATCGCCCCTTAGTGGGGTGTTATACACAACAGGAAAATTAAAATGGATGTAACCACAAAAGAAGAAGCCGAAGCGGTTGTAGCTCTCAATAAACTGGAAAGGATTCAAAAAATTGAAAGCCAAATAAATCGTTTATCTTTTATTCCTGCTCTAATTTTCGCTGTTATGTTAACCCTATTGTTTGTCTATAAGTTCGTAATGGATAGCGATATAGATGCTTGGACCGGTTTATTGCTTGCTAGCGCTAATATTGCGGCTATTGGTCAAGCGCTGGTGAAAAGAGCGGATTTACAATACCAACTCTCTAAACTGAAGTACGAGCAGTAAGTTGTGTATAACAAGGCGCTTAACACGTGTGTCACTGCGTGCCACACTGGGACACAAACGCAGCGGTGCTTCGCATTTTACCGCTGCATTTGCGCCCGTTAGCTTAGCGTTAGCCGCTACTTGTAAATCCAGCCTTTCACTTCTCTTTTTTAGTGGTAATATCAAATCATACCCAATGGGAGTTATTTTATGTCTGATGCATTAAAAGTGATGCTTGAAAATATTGAGCAACTCAGTACTAAAGAGAAAGCACTTGCTGCCCACTGTCTTTTAACGGCTATGGATACCAAGATTGATAGCGATGTGGAATCCGAGTGGGTAAAACTTGCAGAATCTCGCAGCGCAGAGCTAGAGTCTGGTGCGGTAAAAAGCATTAGTTGGGAAGAGATAGAAAAGGATCTTAATTAAAAGATGCTGCCCGCTTCCTTTCACCCGGAGGTTAAAAGGGAAATAAAAGAGTCGTTTGATTGGTATCAAGAACAATCATTGGGTTTGGGTCACGAATTTACTCAAGAACTCAAGGAAGCCATCGATTCAGTTAGCTCTTTGCCATCGGCATGGACAAGAATGGGGCAAACTCATCGACGCTTTGTCTTAAGCAGGTTCCCATACTCTATTATTTATAAAATTATCGAAAACAGGGAAATTAGTGTGGTAGCTATTATGCACAACCACCGAAAACCAGGGTATTGGCACGAACGCGGCTAACAATACGCTCAGGCCACTCCCTCCGGTCGCTGGGACGCTGCCATGTGGGCTGACTCACTTCGTTCGGATTATAGCCCACACGCTAGCGCCCCTTAGCTTAAAGTTATACGCATCCGGTCAGAATAACTTTTTAACATCGCGGTAAAAGTTTTCATGAGAACCAAGAGCTATCAATTCAAGTATCACAGTGCCATCCTCGTAGCTGTAACCTAGTAAGGTTAACTGCTTAACCATCTTGAACTTGTACACGCGAAGAAAAGCTAGGTCGCCTTTTTTCTGTTCTCCTAAAAGAGGATCGGCCATCAGTTCCTTTACAGCTCTATCCAAGTCTTTTTTCTGATTCTTATGTAACTTCTTTACTGCTCTCTTAAAATTGGCTGTCTGTAAAACACTCGTAATCTTAGCCAAATTCGTAAGGCTCCAATTTTCCTGCCTCTTTTTCCGCTTTGGAAATAATTGCCTGTTTCACGAATTCGTATGGTAAATCAGGATTATCTTCCATCATTTCACCTATTTTTGCCCAATGCTCAATCTGCTTTGGCATAGTTCGATTTAGTGCTTTGCCCATAATGGTAGCTTTTTCAACTAGATCTTGGTCTAGTCTTACGCTCGCGGTTGCCATAATATGTCTCCAGTCAGTTCATAAACACATTGTAGCAATGCGCTACAATTGTGGCAAATAGCGTATAACAAGCGCATTAACACTCGCTATGCTCGCTAGGGACAAAAACACGTAGGCTCCCTGCGCTTCGCTTGGTATTGTAGCCTACGTATTTTTGCCCGTTATGCGGGTGTTATACGCCATGGAGTTTTTAGCTTTTGCAATTTGAGCAGGTACATTCCCGAATCAGCATCGATTCAGCTATTTTCACATTTGGCATTCCGAAAGAATCACCAAACTCATTTTGCTACAGGATCTTTTGCGCTGGAGAAAGCTCGTATTCAGTAGAACGCTTTGATCCTAGTAGCCTTAACGAATTGAAAATCATCGTCAACCAATTAAGCCAGCTAAGCCCTGACAAGCCACGAGCAACCGTAAAAATAAAAGTTAATAGGTTTATGTCAGTACGTCTAAGTTTCAAAAAATATAACGGAGACAAAGGTTTTAAAGTTAAAA
>NZ_JAZETN010000030.1:0-7126 GCF_036864475.1 Alteromonas sp. S005
GTTATAAGCCAAAGGATATTGTGAGATGGACTCTCTTTTAATTGTTTATATTGCTTTTGCTATCTACTTGGTTTTAAACCTTGCTGTTTCTGTTTTTCTAGTAAAAAGAGATGACTTAGATAATGTTCAAAAGTTTTTTCAAATCCTTTTGGTTTGGTTAATTCCGTACTTTGCCGCTATCGGTTTATGGCTATTTAACAAAAGCCAAGACCAGCCTGTAAAACAATTTTCTGAGTTTGGTGGTGGTGCACAAGACAGCAGTAATGCGGGCTCCGATGGTAGTCAGTAGAGTGGGTAAGTTAAAAACCTTAAACTCTGTACAAGGTTGTATTGGCAGGGCTTATAACAAACCGCTGTAGACGCAAGCGGAGCTTGCTGGGACAAAAACACGTGGGCTGTCCTCGCTTCGCTCGATATTATAGCCCACTAATTTTGCCCCTAAGCGGGGTGTTATATTTCAAAGTTGGAGATGAGCTATTTTTCGCAGTTTTAAGGTAATCGCTTGGATTTATATTACGTTTGGTAGCTTTGCTGCGTTGACTGGGCTCGGCTATGTACTAGCTGCTACTCATAATGGTGCCGGCAACCCTACAGGTGCTTTGGTGCAGGTTGCATTGTCTATTTGCTTAGTCGTAGCCAGCATATTCTTCCTTAAAAAATCAGCACGCGCACTGTTAGCTTTAAAGCTTCTCACTGCTTTAACTATTGTATTTCTGATATATACCTCTGCCACATCAGAATTCATATCTGTTCCCGCTAGTATATTTGGCTTACTTTTCTATATTGCACCTCTAGCGGTAATAATGTTTAAACTCTGCTCTTCGAGCGCTAAGCTCTTCGTTGACACAAATGAAATATTGTACTAAACAAGACAGGCATGGTTGTGCACATTTAAATAGGTAATTGCAAGGACAAGGAGGTCGAAATGAAACTTATAAAAGTAGGTTTATTAACTTTTTTCATATCGCAGGTTGCTGCTGCCGAGGTTGACGTTTCTCTTGCCAATGGCACTGAGAAAGAAGAGTTGAAACGCGAACAAATTTTTAGACTCATTGAACAGCATGATCTTAAGAAATGGTGGTTCACTGATAAAATTATTATAGATGAGTCAGCAAGGAGTCCCTTCAGCCATCCGGTTTTAACGCTTAAAGCTTCTATGCCAAATAATGACCACGCTGGCTTGTCTCAACTTCTACACGAACAAATTCACTGGTTCGAAGATGCGAGAAAGGAAGAGGTTGATAATACTGTTGCCGAATTACGAAAGATATACACGTCTGTTCCGGTTGGCTTTCCTGCCGGCGCTAGAAGCGAATTTTCTACCTATCTGCATCTTGCTGTTTGCTTAATGGAGTTAGATGCTTTAACGCACATCTTGGGTAAAGAAAAAGCAGAAGAAGTCATAGCAACCAATGGAAAATATTTCTACAAATGGATATATAAAACGGTACTTCAAGACCAAGCACAGTTACGAGAAATTCTGAAAAATAACAGGTTGTACATTTAACTCTACTAAACAAGACAGGCACGTTTGTGTCTATTGCACAGGTGTCCGCGCGCCCTTATTTTAAAGTTAGGCACTAAATATGAATCCCATACAGCAAGCATCTAATTAAAAATAAGACTAATTAAAAATAAGACAGGCATCTTTACGAAGAATACTAACAATCGCCAGCGACAAAAATCCATGGGCTCGTTTCGCTTTGCCCCTTTTTAAACAACATATGTCGTTAGACATTTAGGAATTAGTCACTATGGAACAGTCAGATGTTAAATAAATGAGACAGGCATCTTTCGTAGTAATGACTAAACAAGACAGGCATGTTTGTGTAGTGACTTTTGGACTAAACGAGACAGGCATATTAGCGGCAGCGGACAAGCCGCTGAATGCGGCGTTATGTTTTTCTATGAAAAAAAATCATCACCTAATTGTTTTAACCAAATATCAGAACCTCATGGCACCTCATGAGAGAATATTGGCAAGGTGGTTAACGGAAGAGTGGGACGGAGAAGGTACAGAGTTACCAAGTTGGTTACTGAACAAGATCTGGAATAAATATCCTTCAAATTGCTTAAATGACCCATCAGCTCTAGCAAGAAAACTGTTCCTCAAAATTATGGAGAACAACAGGAGTGAAATATCTCTTCGTGAATAACACTAAACAAGTCAGGCATGTTTATACTAAAAAAGACAGGCATTTTTGGGAGAGGACTTGACTAAATAAGACAGTCACTTTTGCACTATAACACGTGGGCTCCCGTCACTTCGTTCCGTATTATGGCCCACGCGTTATTGCCCCTTTTTGAAAGACTAAACAAGACAGGCATGTTTGTGTCGGCATGTTTGTGTCTATTGCACACGTGTCGGCGCCCTCAATTTTAAAGTTAGGCACTAAATATGAATCCCATACAGCAAGCATCTAGTTACGTTAAGACTAAATAAGACTAAATAAGACAGGCATCTTGTTTAGTATCAATACGAATCGATACTAAACAAGACAGGCTCATTTGTTCACTTCTCTAGGTACATTACTTCGTCATGCCCACCTGTCAGAGTCTCTTATAGAAAGGCTATATTCCAGTAATAGCAAAGTCTATTGCATCTATTAACAATTCGCGGGATTGCGCTAAAGACCCGATGCAGTCCTTGAGCACACCTTCGGGTATGGAACTCAGTTGTTGAGTCAGGAATAGATATGTCTCGCCTTCGAATTCTATCTCCGGCGTTAGGTTTTTCATGTAAAGACTATTTCTAGTCTTGTTCTTTGTCAGCGGTACAACTAGCCTTGTTGCTAATTGGTCTGAACATCTACAAGAAAAGGATAAGCTTTATTTGTTTTTGAGCTTGGGTTTCTGTAAACATCAAACTGTGCCATTAGAAGTTTCTATACTCATCACCTATACAGCCGTTCTCAGCAACAAACTCGTTATACGCAGCTATGGCAGCTTTGTTTTCTTTTTTCCACCTTTCTTCTTCAACACTTTTCAACTTGTCTTTAAGTGCCTGTTCCAAGGTTGCAGACAGGTTAACTTTTAAGTCTCTAGCTTTTTGTAATAAATCGCTGTTTACGTTTAAATTAGTCGCTTTTTTTGGGGCATGGATGTCATATAAATTTTGCATGCTATCACTCCAAATTGTCACACATATTAAGTATACGCATAGGGATGCGCATTGCAAAAAATAGGTTCTTAACAAACCCGGAATTGTTATGTAGAGATGTATACATAAGTGCCTGTGTTACTCTCTATTAAACTGCAAAGTTAACCGAGTAATCGCATTGCACTTTGTCGGCCTTGAACTCTTTGCTGATGTTGATTCTGCGCGTATTGCTCTAGGTGAATTACTTTGCCGGCGGCGTGCTTAAAGCAGGTTTCAAATTGCGTGGTTAATGTTATCCAATGTTCTTGTTCAATATTGAGGCGCTCTAAAATGAAGGGTAGGTTATGCTCAACCTTGCCACGCTTGTTTGGGTGAATATATCGGCTGGATATATCTACAAGCTGTAAGTAGTCTGGAAGAGTAAAAGGTAAACCGTGTGGCATCTCTTGTCTTGGGTTGCCTGCAAAAGGCATAAGTCGTTTAGGTGTTTTGCCGACTCTAACTGCGTTAATTCGGTATTTTATACTGGTATGGTCTGATGTTTCAGGTGTTTTTGCCATCTTTGCTCGTACTGGGTTTTAATCAACATATGCCATACAAGCGGCAAGGGCTGACTCATCCAATAGTGCTTGAGATTTAAACCGTCCTTCCCAAAAATGCCCTGTGCAGTCGTCTTCTTTATTAGCCGCCCTGGCAATGTATTCATTCAGTGCACGCATAAACCAGCTGATATCAAATAGCCTTTTACGCCATACTTCAGCCGTTAACTCCAGCGCTTTAATTTGAACTTCATGTAAATCTTTACGTGAATCTGGTGACATGTAGCGCTGCGAGAGTAATGTGCCTTTGTACAGTTTATGCCAACGTTGAATCACGTCTTCTGTACCCAGTGCGTATGCTTTCTCTTTGTTTACGTGTAATACCAGGTGCGTATGATTACTCATTACCGCATAAGCACATACATCAATGGCGAACACTTCACTTAAAACGTGAATACGGTCTTCTACCCATTGGCGACGATGTTCGAAGCTTTTACCGTTTTCCTCGCCACACAAGAAAGCACGACGAACACAGCGCGAAATACAGTGATAATAGGGCGTATCCGATAAACTAATTTGTGACTTACGGGCTTTAGGCATTGTGTCTGTCTGGCTCTGATTAACTCTTTTACTAGTTTGAAGAGGGATTTAGATTAAGGAAAGTGTACGAGGGGACAGTTTGGGATTTTTCTAGTTATGCCTGACTTGTTTATTCTAGTTATGCCTGTCTCGTTTATTCTCCTTAGAGACACCATGTTACAAATTGGTTAAAGCTCTAAGCTTAGAAGTTTATTAAACTAGATTAAACGAGACAGGCATCTTTGTGCCTTTTTATTAAGCATTTAAAAGGAGCGTTTAAATGAAAGGTATTTATCGAATTCTTATTGCTCTGGCTCTTCTAGTTGCAGCTATAACATCTTACAGTATGGGAATTCAGTCAGGTGTATTCCTGTTCATTATTCTGGGGCTCGTTCTAGAAGGGGCATTTTGGTTCGGCTTGTTTTCAATTAAAAGACGAAAAGAGGCCTAGCGATACGTACCAGCACTCGAATAGCCGTAACTGCTTAGCGTTGGGTTTTCAGCATACAAAAGGAAGATAGATGAAGCTTAAGATGTTTCAGGTTGATGCTTTTGCAAACCATGTTTTTGAAGGTAATCCGGCTGCGGTATGTCCACTAGAAACTTGGCTTGATGATAGTTTGTTGCAGGCCATTTCTGAAGAAAATAACCTCTCTGAAACCGCTTTTTTCGTTCCGATGGGGAACGCCTATGAATTGAGGTGGTTTACACCAGCAGATGAAGTTGATCTTTGTGGGCATGCGACACTTGCTGCGGCTCATGTACTCTACACTCATCTACACTACACCAAACAGGAAGTAGTTTTCCATACCCGCAGTGGGCCACTTACTGTCACGCGAAGTGGCACCGGTTTTTGTATGGATTTTCCGGCTGCATCGCTTGTCAACACTAAAGCACCTTCAGCGCTAGTGAATGCGCTTGGCAAAGCCCCGAAGGAAGTACTATCCGGGTTCGACTATCTCGTTGTTTTTGATTCTGAAGAAGAAATAAAATCACTAAAGCCGGATTTTGAAAAGCTCAAAGAGCTTGGATTACGGGGTGTGGTTGTAACTGCCCTGGGACAAGAGGTCGATTTTGTCAGCCGCTGTTTCTTTCCTAAGCTTAGAGTGAACGAAGATCCGGTCACAGGGTCTGCCCATTGTGAACTTGCGCCATACTGGGCTAGCCGTCTCGGTCGCAACAAGCTTAGTGCTCGACAGCTGTCTAAGCGGTCGGGCAGCGTGGAGTGTGAAGTCAAAGATAATAGAGTATTCCTATCAGGAAACAATGTGGACTACATGACCGCAGAGATTAATATCCCGCAAAACTAACTAAAGAAGACAGGCACTTTAAACTCCATAAGTTAAGCTGAAAAAAAAGCATGCGATGACTAAACAAGACAGGATTGTTTATTCTTTTGGTGGAATTAAGCTGTAGCGTTTGAACTCTGTTTTGTTGTTTTTAATTTATGAGCGTAAAACGAAATCAAGGTTTTTCTTTATTTTTCTGTCTGTTGTGGGTTAATGTAGTTGTAAATACAAGGACAAGTTTCCCGAATTAGTGTGGTAGAGCAAGACGGTTTGGGGACAAGTAAACTGTTAGTGCTCCAAGGATAGTAAATGAGTATAGTTATAGAATCAGCTACTGCAGCATCTGCTGCTTCACTTGCCCGTCTGATCAAAGAATGGTCGAATTTAAGAGAAGCAAAAAAAGAAGAAGAATTAAAAACACCCGAATGGAAGCAACTCGAAAAGTCTTATATTGAACATTTAAAATGGCGTTTTGATTACCCCAAAAAAGTTTTTGGTCAGCAAATATTAGCCAATTGGATTATTACCTTTGTTGTTCTAGCTTTAGTGGTATCAGGGCTTGTTTTTTCTTTTCTTCAACTTCAATACGCAATTACTCTTGGAGATATGTCTTCGCTAAGCACAAACATTGAAATTGAAACTGCAGGCAAAGTTTCAATAAGTTCCTCAATTGTAGGCGCAATCACATTAGTGATTTCACTCGCATTTTTTGCTTTGTATTTAAAATATGTTTTTCAAATTAAGCATACTCATCCTCCACATGTAAGCCTCTCTGAGACAGATGCTCAAACAATTCTTAAAAAACAACAATCTCAAACAGCGGTTGACAAAGATATTGATAATCTGGAAATCACAAGTGTTCAACTGGGGTAGCCCTAACAAGTTACTCAAAAGGACGCAAGCGGTTGGCTTGCGCTCCCTCGTCGCCAAGCATTTATACGCCCATTAGTAAGCTGTTATGTTGCCTAGAATGATTCATCGGAGATTTAATGAAAAGTGACATGAGATTTATAAAGTCAGCACTTGAATATAGAACAATAGACGAGGTTAGTCTGATACCTAAATATCTAAGAGGTATTTATGCACTTTATCAGCTAGATGACAATATTCTCGATCTTGTCTACATAGGTATGTCAGGAAAAGAACAGAATGGTCGTATCAGAAGTCGTATTCAGCAGCATACACGCGGCAAATCGGAATCATGGACACACTTTTCATATTATGAAGTTTGGGACAATGTAACTGAATTAGAAATCAAGGAACTCGAAGGCCTATTTCGTCAACTTTATAGGTTTTCTGTTACGTCTAATTCTTTAAATCGACAGCAAACTCATAGGCCATTGGTCAATATCCGCAAACGAACTGAAAATGAACTCGGTGTTCCTTCGTTCAAAAGCAGTAAGCTAGGCCTTTAAGACCGCTGAATAATACAAAACAACGACTATACAAGACAGGCATCTCAGTGAACAGAGACAATAAACAGCTGGCGTGGCGCTTCGCGCAAGTTTACCCAATAGTCAATTGCTCCTTAGCAATGTGTTAATCATATAAAGGAACATCATGTTTTCTAAGTTTCCACCAAAAATATCAGTACCTTTGTTTTATGTTTTCATAACATT
>NZ_JAZETN010000031.1:0-6155 GCF_036864475.1 Alteromonas sp. S005
CTATTATCCCAGCAAAGTTACATTAAAAAATTTAGAAATTTTACATGAGCTGGGGAGAAATAAACTGGTGCTGATAGGCAGATTTGAACTGCCGACCTCACCCTTACCAAGGGTGCGCTCTACCAACTGAGCTATATCAGCACTGATTTGGAGCGGGCAGCGGGAATCGAACCCGCATCATCAGCTTGGAAGGCTGAGGTAATAGCCATTATACGATGCCCGCAATCCTAATTCTCTGGCCACCTCATAGAGAAAGTGGTGGAGGGGGCAGGATTCGAACCTGCGAAGGCTGAGCCGGCAGATTTACAGTCTGCTCCCGTTGACCGCTTGGGTACCCCTCCAGATTGATGGTGCCGACTGCCGGAATCGAACTGGCGACCTACTGATTACAAGTCAGTTGCTCTACCAACTGAGCTAAGTCGGCACTACATCAAGTGGGTGCGCATTCTAGAGTATTGTTTAACTCTGTGCAAGTGTCTTTTTGAAAATTTTTCAATTTTCTTTTTTGACCAATTTTTCAACTAATCAAAAACTTACGTCGATGTTCACTTTAGAAGTTCACTTCGAGCGTAGCGGGCAAGACCCTGCATCACCAAATGAGCGAGGCGCATGTTATCAGCAGATTTTAAGAATGCAAACACTTTTTTGTCTCCACCCCCTAAAATTATATCAAAATCGGTTCGTTTGCTTGATATGTAATCAATCGCGCTCAAATAAACACCATATAGTGCCGCATGACACCCTGATGCCACACAATCTTCAGTATCGGTTCCCACACCGAAGGTGGTCGGAATTTCATCATTCGCGAACACTTTTTTAGTGGAAGCAACCAAAGCATTACGCATTACTTGAAAACCAGGTACGATCCAACCGCCTAAATGTTGACCATCTACAACAAAATCGACCGTTATTGCCGTACCCACATCCATAACAAAAAATGCTTTTTTTGATTTTTCTGCAGCGCAGACCATGGCAAGCCATCTATCAACGCCCATTTTTTGAACATTGTCGTAACTATTTTTTATTTCGAAGGCTTCTTTCTCTGTGTGCTTTTCTACAAAAATAATATTTCGTTCATTGCACATGGTGGATATTTCATCAACCAGCTCTTGGTTTCGTACCGATGCTATATATAAATGAGAAATTCTTTCCTGAGAATCGATAAAGGAAAAGAGAGAATTGGCATCTTCACATGCATTAGGCTCTTCTTCTGCATGACAAAGCAGTGAATATTTTATCCGGGTGTTACCGATATCCACTAATATGACGTGGTTTTCTTCAATGATGTTCATATTTTTGGTTTCATTCGCAAAGCAATGCGTAAAACGGACGGATGAAATGCTAACTAAAAAAGCACAAAGATGAACTACGAAGTACTTTTATTATAAATAACGGTCAAATTCTTCGTAGCTCAGCTGTAAAGTAAAACAAAAATAAAACGTTAATTGCCTCTAAGGCTAACTTCGCCACCGTGGAAACGCGTAATACCGTCTTGCGTTTCAACAAGAAGCGCGCCACTGGCGTCCACTCCCCTGTCAATTCCTGAGAAACGCTTCTCACCCATTTGTAAAACAATGCGTTTATCGGCGTATAAGTCGAGCGCTTCCCAATATGCAGTAAATGGCCCAAAGCCCTGCTGAGTAAATTTAGGTAAATAAGACCATAGCGATTTAATAATTTCTGCAGCTAGTGCATTTCTATCAGGGATAGTGCCTAAATAAGACGCGAGATCGCTATGAGGCTGACCCACATCGTATTGGTTATCGGGTACACAAACATTTAAACCTATACCGATAACACTATGCGCCGTTGCACCTATCTGACCTTCTACCTCAATAAGTACGCCCGCAAGCTTTTTACCCTGCAGATAAATATCGTTTGGCCATTTAAGTTCAGCGTCTTCGACACCAAATTCCTTAAGCGCATCGCAAACCGCTAGCCCAACTAACAAAGAAAGCCCAGCCATGCTCTGATAACCGTCAGGAAAAGACCAATACATAGAGAAAGTTAGGCTACCGCCTACCGGTGCTAACCACGAACGACCGTGCCGCCCTCGCCCATCGGTTTGAATTTCGGCAAAAACAACATCGCCATTTTCAAGATCTTCTCGTTTGCTGGCAATACGCTTCTTCATTTCTGTATTGGTGGAAGGTAAGACCGACTCCACATCAATAACCGCTCGTTTTGTATTGCCTAAATGGCGTTTAATGCTGTCAGCGCTTAACAATGGAAAACCTCGTTCTAATCGGTAGCCTTTACCTTTTACTTTAAATACATCTAATCCCCAATCGGCAAGTTGGGAAATATGGCCTGCAACAGCTGTGCGCGAAAGGCCCACTTGCTGTGCAATGGTTTCCCCTGAGTGAAACTGGCCGTCAGACAACAAAGCGAGTATATGTTTTCTTATAGCTTTTGATGCTTGTCTCATAGCGAAATAAGTCCTTTGCTTCCTAATAAGCGCACTTCTGGCTCAAGCTGTATGCCGAACTTACCCTGTACGCTTGCTATGATATCTTTTGCCATGGTTATTACATCGTTTCCGGTGGCACCACCTAAGTTAGTAAGTACCAATGGTTGTGTAGGGTGGCATCGTACTTTATTTAAAGTTTTGCCTTTAAAACCTGCCTGGTCGATAAGCCACGCGGCAGGTATTTTTATTTGTTCATTTTCAGTGGCTGGAAAATCAGCACTTCCGCTCACCACAAAATGGGGCACTGAATCATAGTCTTGTGCAATCGCTTGAAACACTGCTTTTGAAACCACTGGGTTTTTGAAGAAACTTCCAGCATTGCCTAGCTCACTCGGGTCAGGAAGTTTACTTTTTCTAATTTCTATCACCTTACTATACACCTTTTCTGGCGTAGGCTCAGTGAGTGCCGATAGTTCGCCGTAGCTGGTTTCGAGTTCGTATTGCTTAGGTAATTTAAAGTTTACATGAGTGATAAGTACTTTGTTCGCTAGTGCGTGTTTGAACACACTGTCTCTATAGCCAAACTGACAGTCTTCATTACCTAGTAACATCTGTTCGCCTGTTTCAAGAAATACACATTCAACCTTATCGATTAACCTGTTTACCTCAACTCCATAAGCCCCAATATTCTGAATGGGGCACGCGCCAACCGAACCAGGTATCAACGCTAAGTTTTCAAACCCATACCACTTTTCTTTCATACACAAAGTTACGAATTCATGCCAATTTTCACCTGCACCTACCCGTAGATAGTGATGACTTTCAGTATCGAAGTGGCTTATTCCCTTAATTTCATTAACTAGAATTGTACCGTCAAAATCATCGGTAAAAATCGAGTTGCTTCCACCGCCTAGTATGTAAATGGCGTTGTTAGTCTTGTTTTTATAGGTATTAAAGGTAGATAAGAATGAAGCAACGCCGGTAAACGATTGGATAGAATCACACGACGCTGGAAGGCCAAATGTGCTGTAAGCTTGTAGTGAGGGCATAGAATTTTACGAACTGCGAACAATTCGCTAATGGTAGGGTAACGACGCGTTAAATAAAAGCGCAATGAAAGAATAATATTATTGCCAATCTTATTCAGCGTTATGGTACCGCCAATATCAATGAATAAAAAGCAAGAGCCCACATTAAGATGGTGAAGTTACTGCTCTTTGGCTTTATAACCAATACGAAACCCGCCCCAATGTTTACCGTTCACATATATGGGCGCAGATAAATCATGCATGATTTCACCGGTATCTCGTTTGTAGGTTTGCAGCAAGAACGTTGAGGTATTGCTGCCACAACGTCTTCCGGTTTTATCATCGAATATCCGCTTAGTTCGGTTATTTGCTAAATCCGTATTATAATCGCCAGTAAGAGGCTGACTAAACTTCTTGTTGTGGGTAGGAAAGTAGCCATTTTTATCAACTGCACCGGCATAGATTATAAAGGTGTGTTTATCTAATAAAGGCTCTTGGATTGCAGGAAGTACATTATCGGTAAATTTATCAAAAGGTGTCGTGTGCTTTACAGGGTTGGTATTTGGTATAGGCCTATAGTTAAATTCAAATAGCTCTGCTTCTGATATCGCGCCCTCTGATATAGCATGCTCGAACCGTTTTCCAATAGCTTTAGAAGCATTCACCGCGATGTCTTTTACTTCACTATTTCTATCCTTTACATCGAAGTTTTCCAGTAGCCTAAAAATATCCTCAGCTTGGCTGCTCAATGAAAGCGCTTGAGTAGAAACGTCGGTTAAGTCATGCTCTAGTTTTTCTGTAGTAACATGGAGTTGAAGGATATTTGTACTTATCCCTGCGCTATGCTCCGCGTTATTTTCTACCATTGCTTGCATTGCTCCCATTGACTCGCGTGCTTTTGTGGAGAGCTTACTAGAATATGAGATAGCTTCTTCGCTATCCTGCAATTTTGCATTCATGTTGTCACTGGAGTTGAGCACCGTTTCCATGGTAGCAACTGCAGCTTGGCTGCTTGCGTTCATGTCCAGCAGTAGGCTTTCTATTCCTGACGTGGCGTCGGTTGTTTTCTTAGCAAGCTCGCGTACTTCATCAGCAACCACAGCAAATCCACGTCCTTGCTCGCCTGCTCTTGCAGCTTCAATAGCGGCGTTTAGCGCGAGCATATTTGTTTGATCGGCCAACTGGTTTATCGTATTTGTTATGGTACTAATGCCCTCAGCTTTGCTCTTTAGCGTAATAAGTGCTTCAGATGACGCATTTATGTTTTTAACCAGTTGCTGTTGTTGGTTTATTACCTCTTTTAAAGAGGTACTTCCACGTTGCGTTTTTTCATCGGATTCATTCATAGAAAAAGCGGCATTTTTGGCAAGTTCATCTAACTGAGTCGATGATGCTTCAAGCTGTTGTAGTCTGCCGCTCATTTCACTGATATTAGCAACTTGCTCATTAAAAGCTTTGGATAACTGTTCTAAAAAGAATGAGATTGAAGCACTACCTATAGCAATATTACTCGCGGCATGGCTTACTTTTGTAGCATCATCGCTGTGAGCGTTTTTCTTATAATCATCAGATAGAACGGTTTTGCTCGCCGATATATTTTGGTTTTTAAACGCCTTTTCAGTAATAAAGGCTGCGAGAAGAATAG
The DNA here is from genome assembly GCF_036864475.1 of Alteromonas sp. S005. Taxonomy (NCBI): domain Bacteria; kingdom Pseudomonadati; phylum Pseudomonadota; class Gammaproteobacteria; order Alteromonadales; family Alteromonadaceae; genus Alteromonas; species Alteromonas sp. S005. The sequence goes on from NZ_JAZETN010000031.1 coordinate 5,084, forward strand.
TAAGAAAGATCACACACGAAGCAAACAAGACATCTGATGTCACAAAAGACATCACTACGTTAACGAGACTTGCAATTACAGCTAAAACTAAGTACTTCATATGATCCATCTAACATTTCATTAACAACTATAGAATGTAGACTGACTTAGTTTAATTATCTATAAGCGGATAGTATTAAGTAATGGGGTCAGAGTACTTTATTACTAACTGTTATCTGGTACTAACTCATTTAGGTGCAAAACCATCCAGCCGTTAATATAAATATTTCGAGGCCGTCTAGCATCGTAAATGGCACCAGAAGTAACCAAGTCATTTACTTTTGTTTTGCTAAGCACAAGGTTATCAATACGATAGTAATTGCGTAGCAATAACGCTTTATCAAATTTCGCATGTTGACTGGGTGAGACAGGTGTTGTGTGAGCAATGTTTCCGACTTTAAAAGTAAGAGTATCATTATCAACACTAAGTAATTTCAGCGGAACATAGCGAAATCGAGCATCCGATGAAGGATCTATAGCTCTATAGTCAATATAGAAAAAGTCGTTTTTCTGTGGGTTACTTAAGACTCGCTCTTTTTCACTATTTTCAATAAATGCATTACCAACGAAGAAGACGACTATTAGAAGAAAGCAAACAATTTCTGCATGTTGCTTTAATAGAGCGGTCACAGGTTCAAGTTGAAAATTTCCCCGCAAATAAGCCGGGTTATTATCAAATGGTAAGGATGACATACAAACTTCCTAGTTGTTTGGTGTTTTTATACCATACCGATTATTTTTCAACCTGTCGCTCTTATACTGAGCTATTTCCAAAACTACAGCATACATTTCCCCGAACAATGGGGTCAGAAAGCAAAAAACCCGCCGATAGGCGGGTTCTTCTTAATGGGACCTGGCAGTGTCCTACTCTCACATGGGGAAACCCCACACTACCATCGGCGCTAATACGTTTCACTTCTGAGTTCGGAATGGAATCAGGTGGTACCGTATCGCTATGGCTGCCAGGAAAAACTGGTAACAATTTGGGAAAGATAATATTAATTCAATCAGTGAGTAACTACTTTTCACTCTA
>NZ_JAZETN010000032.1:0-4286 GCF_036864475.1 Alteromonas sp. S005
CGTCATTTACTTACAGCATAAAAAGGTGGGTTTAACCGTGACATTACAGCATCAAGGTTGTTTCGCTAGGTTGTCTTTACAGCTTGCTTTTTCTGTAGTTTCGACGGCTTTAGCAACGCGCTTTTTATCAAAAAAAGCAACGCCAACATTTAACATCATCCGTCTTCTAAACTCGCTCTTTTATCCAGCATTACCGTTAACATCTGGCTTTTCGCACAGGGTTGTTTTATCTTAATTTCAATAATTTAAATAAGTGGCCGTATCGGCTAGTGGTGGCAGCAAAGCTGCGTACTTCCAGTTGTACGCCTAACAAAACGCTCAAGCCTCTCCCTTCGGTCGCTGGGACGCTAACATGTGGGCTGACTCACTTCGTTCGGATTATAGCCCACATGCTAGCGCCCCTTAGCTTAAAGTTATATTTACAAATGCCCCACCTTCACATAAATCAATGCGCCATCTTCTTTCGTAAAGGGCGTATGCTGGCTCATGTGGGGGTTACGAAGCCAAGTGCCTTTGGGATATTGGCCATGCTCATCGTAAAACGTGCCTTCCAATACAAAGATTTCCTCCCCTCCCCAATGGTTGTGCGATTGAAATTGAGTGTGAGGTGACCATTTAACTAAGGCGACCTTCTCACCTTTAAACTCATGTAACGGCATCACCGTTAGCCCATCTACAAGCCCTTGGTGCCACGGGTGGTTTTGAGTGTCTATCATTTTTTGCTCTGTGTCGTCCTGATCAAATTGATGTAGCTTTACCAATATAGTTGCACCCTCTTTACCTATATTTGGTGTGTGAGACGTACCAATTGGATTGCGCACATAGCTCCCCTTTGCGCAGTTCTGATGCTCGTCCGAAAACACACCATCAAGCACTAAGAATTCTTCTCCACCACTATGAGAGTGTGACGAAAACGCGGTGTGTGGTGCATAACGAACGATAGAGGTCGCTCGTGCAACCTCATCTCCAACGCGATCAAGCATCATGCGCTCAACGCCAGGCATAGGAGAATCAACCCACTTATAGTCGGCGGGTTGAATTACTACACGTTGCTTGAAATCAGCATTGATTAAGGTAGTCATATTGACCTCTAATAAAGATTGTTGCCTAATTTCTGCCAGCAATAACGCCGCCGTCAACGTCCCAAATCGCGCCTGTTATCCAGCTTGCACTCTCGTTCAAAAGAAACATGATAGCGTTGGCAACGTCATCTGGTGTACCAATACGACCAATGGGATGGAAGCTGTCAAAACCTGCAAGGGCATCGTCCATTTCTGCTGGATCGATAAAAGTTTCGTAAATTGGCGTTTTCACTACCGCAGGTGACACTGCATTTACCCTAATACTATGGTCGGCTAGTTCCATTGCCATATGCTGCGTTAACGCGTGTAATCCTGCTTTTGCCATGGAATAAGCAGAAGAAGGGGTTGCTTTGATCGCTTGCTTTGCCCACATTGAACCAATATGAACAATGGAACCACCTCCATTGTTACTCATATTTTGGGATACGGCTTGGCTTATAAAAAAGGTAGCCCGATTCAGTACAGCATAAGCATCATAATCCTCTAATTCGTGTTCCAAATATGGCTTAGGGTTGAAGTAGCCTGCCGAATTAACAAGGTATTGGATATGCCTTTCGTCCGAGTTTATCGCTTGAATCACTCTGTCAACATCTTGTTGCTCATAGAGATTGGCTTGTAATGTCTCAATATTAATATCATTGCTCGCTATTGCGGTTAACTGAGACTTGGCCGACTCCAGCTTTTCAGCGTTGTTGCCTAAGATAATAACACTGGTCCCTTGAGCGACGAGTTGTTTTGCTGTTGCCAGCCCCATTCCGCTCGAACCACCGATGATTAATGCGATGTTTGAAGTTGTCATAGATTTTCTCCGATATATGTTAAGGTACGGAGAGAATTTATCGAATCACTGTGGCGTTAAAAAGTAAGTACAAATTGGTAAGGTAGGTACTTTTTGGTACATCTTTATGAAAGATAGAGAAAAAAAATATTTGAGAAAAACTGCACCTACTGAAAGTGCAAAGATAGTGGAGACTATTTATGGCTGTAAATGGTCTCTTACGGTTTATCAGCTCTTGGCTGATGGAATCAATCGGCCTGGTGAAATGGTGCGCAGCATTGAAGGTTTAACCACTAAAGTTCTGAACCAGTGCCTACGTAAAAATACGGAGTTTGGGATCTTGGAGCGGATTTCTTACAATGAGGTGCCACCGAGGGTGGAGTACGAAGTCACTGATTTCGGAGCCAAATTTATGAAAGTGCTTGATGAGCTTGAAAAACTACAACGTGAAATTGAAAATAAAATATAACAAGCGCGTCAATTAGGACGCTCGCGAGCTCGCGCCTATTACGCGGGCGTTAGAAGGCGTCAGCCTAAACTGCGTTTGGCTTAATACAAATAACAGTTCAACCGCCCTTACCTGCTGTTTCAAAAATCGCTATGGCTTTTGGTGGTTTTAACTTCGCCACTTCAACTTCATAGGTTGCGCAATAGGCGCTTTATCGCCAAGTTCTTATTTTCAGTCAGCAAGCGCCATTGCGTTTGTCAGCTCAAAGGGCGGCTTGCTTCAGTTAAATCAAAAACATCACCGCGCTGTCGTTTTACTTGTTTGTGTTAATAATCAATCGTATGCTGGCTTTATTAGTTTTTAAAAATGCCAAGGGAACAGGCTCTGCTTCTAACAAAGCGCTTAAGTTCACTCCCTTCGGTCGCTGGGACGCCTATACGCGGGGCGGCTTCGCCATTATGCCCCACGTATCTGCGCCCCTTAGCTTAAAGTTAGCCACCAAAGACACTATGAGCCAATTTTTTTCATTATCATTTTTTATTGCATATAGTGCCGCTGTCCTTCAGCTTAGTTTTTTAGCCTTTAGCGATGTACTCGATGATGGCATTTTGACATACATCGCTGTTGGGCTTGGTATTTCAAGCGCTCCTGCTATAAGGCTATTTCAAAAGTGGAGACATGCTAAATCTGCAAGTTATTTAATAACAGACGAACCTGGACAAACGCCATTCCATCAACGGTTAATTAACTTTCCCCTGCTCATAGTTTTCTCTACCTTTGGATTTATTGGCTTAATTTCAATATCTAATCACATATTCGCATCTGAAGAAGTGCACGTAGAGAAATTTGTAGTGAAAGCTATCGGGAAAAAACGTGTTAGATACGATTTATTTGAATACATATTAATCTCAAATGGCGATTATGCAACGTCACTCAATCTTGGAGAAACTCCAAAAACGACATACAGTGTCGGAGACAAACTTGAGGTGACCCTTAAAACAGGTTTATGGGGTTACTATATAGTTGAGGATGTTGTAAATGGTGGCTAACAAGCCAATCAACTCACTCACTTCGTTCGCTGGGACGCATACACGCGGGGCGGCTTCGCCATTATGCCCCACATGTCTGCGCCCGTTATTGAAAAGTTATACGATTCACGGAAGGACACATTTGTGCGCGCATTCTTACTCTTTATTGGTTGGTCTTCAGTTATTGGAAGCTTTGGAGATGGTGGGCTAGGTATTTACGCTTTTTGGGTGGCTATGTCATCAGACCTCGTCTCTTTTGGTATATCTTTAGATGAATTTCTAAAAAACTATGTAGAGGTTATATATTGGGTAAAAAGCGTCGCATTCGTGGTTATGCCTAAAGACTTTGCAACTTGGTTATTTTCTGTTCCTGCTTTAGCATATTTCCCTACGAGGATTGTGATGAGTGCCGTTATAGGTTGGTGGGCACTAAAAAAAGCTTCAGTATTAAAGGTACGCGATAGAAATCGTATAACAATCGCATAAACTCGCTCGCGGGCTCGCTGGGACAATAACACGTAGGCTCAGTCGCATCGCTCCAATTTTAGCCTACGTGTTATTGCCCGTTATGCGGGTGTTATAAGGCGTCAGCCTAAACTTCGTTTGGCTTTATACAAATCCCAGTGTAACTGCCCTCACCTGTTTTCATTAGCATCGCTCTGGCTTGTGGTAGGTTTAAATCCGCCGCTCATAACTCAAAGGTGGTGTAATAGGCGCTTTATCGCCAAGTTATTAGTTGAACCTCGCAAGCGCCATTACACTCAATAGCTCAGATGGCGGCTAGCTTCAGTCAAATCAAAAACATTTGTGCACAGTCGTTTTGCTTGTTTGTGTTAACAATCAATCGTATGCTGGCTTCAACAGTTTTTAAAAAGACCAAAGGAACTGGCTTTGCTTATAACAAGGCGCTTAAGACCACTCCCTTCGGTCGCTCGGACGCATTTACGCGG
>NZ_JAZETN010000033.1:0-3329 GCF_036864475.1 Alteromonas sp. S005
TTTACAAACATGACCTGCGGTAGTCGTCTAAATCCAGTGTTTTCAGAAGGGGGATGAAAGTTATCAAGAGGTTCAAACGTTTCTAACAACTTATCATGAACGGTAGTTTTACCATGCCCAGAGCGCCCCATACAAAGCATGGCAGTACCAGCGTCTATTAGAGTATTTGGAGCAGGCAAGTCTTTTACCGAAACCTCGCCGTTTTCAACTAAGTTGAGATATTTATCGTAATCGTCTGTCTTAGGGTGGCGATTGAGATAACCAATAAGGATCATGTGATGAATTTGATTATACAAATCAAATGTATACTCTGGCGGAACATAAAATCGTTTAGCCAAACCAACACGTTTGATACCGTTTGATAATGTAGAATAATTGGGAGTAATATCGTCCCTTGCCGATAGTCGAGATATCAATTCAGATTCAGTTAGCTTCAGCATCTGAAGCGATGTAATAAATGGATTATCATCAATCCATTTTTCAAGCAGAAGGGTCGCTTCAGTCATCACTGCCTCCTTCACTATTTAACGATGGAGTATCAAAGTAATCTGCGGATGAATCAATTGCACTAGTGCCAAACACATTTCGAGTTTCAATAACATCTCTGGCGTTTTCTGATTTCTGTGCTTGCCTGAAGTTGTCCTGTATTCCGGCAACTATGCCTTTGCGGTCTGGAGGTCTGGTAGAAGTGTTTTCGTTTGATAACTCACGTTCTTCAGCTATCGATGTTTGCAAGGCAACGTTTGCCATTCTTCGGTCTTTACGATTGATAGACATCCTTTGCTTTTCGATTTGTTTTTGCTGCTTAATTTCTTCAGCAGTTAGGTCTTCAAACCTTTCATCATGCGACGCCAGTGTGAATTCGATGATTTCCGTACCAAACTGTTTTGATAAGTACCATGCGTAACGCGGGTCATCCTTGTTTACACGCACTTTTATTGAAGGCTTCGCCTGACCACTAAATCTGATCTTTTGTTGCCAATCTTGGAAGCCTTTGTGGGATGTTCTATATGTAAGCTCACTCGATAAAATGAGTATACCGTCGATGGATACTTTTGCTTCCTCTTGTTCCAACATCGCGTACATCACTAGTTTTTTGGGGCGACGATTTCCAGAAGCCATTCTTTTAGAAATGTGTTTATTCCATAGCGCTAAAGGCGTCGGCTTAACACCTTCAAACACATCAAAAGATTGTAACCGTGTGTGGTTCATTCTTTGACGATTAAACGACAAAATCGATTCAATAATTAGTCGATTTAACGAGTCAATATCATGTATGGCGAAGTTTGAAGGGTGAACGGCATCTTTTGCAGGATTCGGCTTTACACTCCCGTCCAATCGCTGAAACAGAATTTTGTCTTGAGAATCAAAATTTACCTCTACAGTCCCCTTTTTTTTACTTAAGTAAGAAGTTGCAAAGGTAATGGTTTCTAATTTCAAGTCTGCTGCCAGCATGTCATCATAAAGACTAGTGGTATATTCTCCCCCTCTATCGCAGAACAACCTTACGCATACGTGTTGGCAAGGCCAATCATCTTCGTCGATTTGAATTCCGTACCTTGCACAAAAATCAACTTTATTCGTAAAAGCATTGTAAAGTGCTTTTTTGACTGCGGAAACGCCGCGCTGATACGTAATGCAATAACCTACGATAACCCCCGAAAAGGTATCAACTACGAAGTACAAGTACGGGCGACCAATCACCTCTTTAGCTGTATAATCGCCCCTGCTGTTGATTCTCGATACCACGTAAATATTCAGTGTAGTGGCATCAATTTCATATGTGTCACTTGGCCCAATAGAGTTTTCTTGTGCTTTACCACGTGTAATGTCTTGATTATTTTGAACTGCCTTTACACTCGTTTTAAGCTCTTCCCACTTCTTCCAATCTACATGCTTTTGAAAGTGAGCCGTAAATTGATCAATAGAAATATACTTACGAAAGTCAAGGTAGCGCTCTTTACGTCCATATACGTCAGCCGATGAATAACAAAGGCGTTGGCAAAACTCGCTATGTAACGAAGTATATTTGTGGTCAGAAACTTTAGATAAATGCTTTTTTATGAATTGTTTAATTCGCTTTATGTCTTCTTGCGTAGCATCTCGTCTTAAATATTCGTCGGAATCGCCTTTTGCGCCAATAAACGTTCCACCTCGTTTAGCTCTCTTCGCTTCAGCCTCTTCACTATTTAAAGGTAACTTTCGATTAGTTCCACAAAGATACGTTAGTGGTAATAGCGCTAAAGGGTGAGAACCAAATGCTAAGTATTGATTGAGATAGTTATATAGCGACTGAGGGGTTATATTGGCTTGCTTGGCGTAAGCATCAAAAGATTTTCTGGATAAATCGCCTTTGATATATAACTCTATGTCATTAGATTCGATTAGTGGTCTTATTTTTGAGTATCTCTCATACGCCGTGGCTACACGACTTTCTGTGGCAGACAAATAATGTCTAGACGAACTAAACGTATTAGGCGTTCTTTCAAACATGTCCCATGCACGCCCTTCGATATCTTCGCCAACCTTAACCAGAATAGGCTTAATAGGTTTTTTACGTTGTAGAGATAGCGCAACTACTTTTGATTCAGGAAAAGTATACGCAACGGTATATTCGAGTTCTTTCTCATCTGTATTTTTAGCTTTTATGATTTCGTTAATTGAGTAATCAAATGCCTCTTCTGTCGGAAGACCTACCATTCCCATGCGTAGTCCTCCTTAGCATTAAAGACAAAACTTGCATCAGCGAGCGGACGAAATAGGTCTACCTGTATGCCTTTATGCCAGATGAGATACCAAAATACGCCGTATGTTTTTTCAAACGAGATAGACATTTTTTTGGATACCAATAAAACCAAATCTGCCAATCGATGACGCTTTCTACCAGTAAGGAATTCTAAAAAATGAACTTGAAAAGACTTAAGAATAATATGGGGAACATCAAGGTTACGATGCCTTCTAGCTATTGCAAGATTTTTGACTAAGTTCGGACTCAACGTCCAATGTGAAGATGTAATTAAACGATACTCTTGCTGCTTTTCATCTTCCCAATAAGCTTGTTCGATTTTCAGTTTATCTTGTGTGCGGCCAGTAACAGCATCACCACTATCTACTATAAGCACTTCATCATTGTATTTTAACGAGACAGCAATCTTTTTTGTTTCACCTGTCATAATATCGACATATTGAAAACAGAAATCTGTAGTCATGATAGATGCTTGATACCCTTGATTAGCATCTTTTACCAATCCACGTTTTGGTGCAAAACGGGGATGGGCGATATTCAGACGAGACGCAACCGCTAATGTTGTATCAACATCTATTAAAGG
>NZ_JAZETN010000034.1:0-2920 GCF_036864475.1 Alteromonas sp. S005
TTGGGCGTTGTATGGTTAAGCCTCTCGGGCAATTAGTACAGGTTAGCTTAACGCCTTACAACGCTTCCACACCCTGCCTATCAACGTCATCGTCTATAACAACCCTTCCAGAACTTAAAGTTCAGGGATGACTCATCTTTGGGCCGGCTTCCCGCTTAGATGCTTTCAGCGGTTATCCGTTCCGAACATAGCTACCGGGCAATGCCATTGGCATGACAACCCGAACACCAGCGGTTCGTCCACTCCGGTCCTCTCGTACTAGGAGCAGCTCCCATCAATCATCCAACGCCCACACCAGATAGGGACCGAACTGTCTCACGACGTTCTAAACCCAGCTCGCGTACCACTTTAAATGGCGAACAGCCATACCCTTGGGACCGACTTCAGCCCCAGGATGTGATGAGCCGACATCGAGGTGCCAAACACCGCCGTCGATATGAACTCTTGGGCGGTATCAGCCTGTTATCCCCGGAGTACCTTTTATCCGTTGAGCGATGGCCCTTCCATACAGAACCACCGGATCACTATGACCTACTTTCGTACCTGCTCGACGTGTCTGTCTCGCAGTTAAGCTAGCTTATGCCATTGCACTAACCTCACGATGTCCGACCGTGATTAGCTAACCTTCGTGCTCCTCCGTTACTATTTGGGAGGAGACCGCCCCAGTCAAACTACCCACCAGACACTGTCCACAATCCCGATAAGGGACCAATGTTAGAACATCAAACATACAAGGGTGGTATTTCAAGGACGGCTCCACACAATCTAGCGACTGTGCTTCAAAGCCTCCCACCTATCCTACACATGTAGGTTCAATGTTCAGTGCCAAGCTGTAGTAAAGGTTCACGGGGTCTTTCCGTCTAGGTGCGGGTACACAGCATCTTCACTGCGATTTCAATTTCACTGAGTCTCGGGTGGAGACAGCGTGGCCATGGTTACACCATTCGTGCAGGTCGGAACTTACCCGACAAGGAATTTCGCTACCTTAGGACCGTTATAGTTACGGCCGCCGTTTACCGGGGCTTCGATCAAGAGCTTCGTCCGAAAACTAACCCCATCAATTAACCTTCCGGCACCGGGCAGGTGTCACACCCTATACGTCCTCTTACGAGTTTGCAGAGTGCTGTGTTTTTAATAAACAGTCCCAGCCACCTGGTCACTGCGGCCTCCATTTGCTTACCACGCGAAGTGTTCACAAACAGAGGCGTACCTTCTCCCGAAGTTACGGTACAATTTTGCCGAGTTCCTTCACCCGAGTTCTCTCAAGCGCCTTAGTATTCTCTACCTGACCACCTGTGTCGGTTTGGGGTACGGTTCATATAATCATAAGTTTAGAAGCTTTTCCTGGAAGCAGGGCATCAACAACTTCACTCCCTTGGGAGCTCGTCTCGTGTCTCGGCCTTGAAAACCCGGATTTACCTAAGTTTTCAGCCTACTCACTTTCACTTGGACAACCAACGCCAAGCTTGCCTAGCCTTCTCCGTCCCTCCATCACTGATTATATAAGTACGGGAATATTAACCCGTTTCCCATCGACTACGCATTTCTGCCTCGCCTTAGGGGCCGACTTACCCTGCCCTGATTAGCATGGGACAGGAAACCTTGGTCTTCCGGCGTGGGAGTTTTTCACTCCCATTATCGTTACTCATGTCAGCATTCGCACTTGTGATATGTCCAGCAAGCTTTACAACTCACCTTCATCCACTTACACAACGCTCCCCTACCCAGCATGTAAACATGCTGCCGCAGCTTCGGTATATTGCTTAGCCCCGTTACATCTTCCGCGCAGGCCGACTCGACTAGTGAGCTATTACGCTTTCTTTAAAGGGTGGCTGCTTCTAAGCCAACCTCCTAGCTGTCTATGCCTTCCCACATCGTTTCCCACTTAGCAATATTTTGGGACCTTAGCTGGCGGTCTGGGTTGTTTCCCTCTCCACGACGGACGTTAGCACCCGCCGTGTGTCTCCCGGATAGTTCTCATTGGTATTCGGAGTTTGCAAAGGGTTGGTAAGTCGGGATGACCCCCTAGCCTTAACAGTGCTCTACCCCCAATGGAATTCGTCCGAGGCTCTACCTAAATAGATTTCGGGGAGAACCAGCTATCTCCCGGTTTGATTGGCCTTTCACCCCCAGCCACAAGTCATCCCCTGACTTTTCAACGTCAGTGGGTTCGGTCCTCCAGTTGATGTTACTCAACCTTCAACCTGCTCATGGCTAGATCACCGGGTTTCGGGTCTATACCTAGCAACTAAACGCGCAGTTAACACTCGCTTTCGCTACGGCTCCGCTATTCGCTTAACCTTGCTACTAAATATAAGTCGCTGACCCATTATACAAAAGGTACGCAGTCACCCCGAAGGGCTCCCACTGCTTGTACGTATACGGTTTCAGGTTCTATTTCACTCCCCTCACAGGGGTTCTTTTCGCCTTTCCCTCACGGTACTGGTTCACTATCGGTCAGTTAGGAGTATTTAGCCTTGGAGGATGGTCCCCCCATATTCAGTCAAGATAACACGTGTCCCGACCTACTCGATTTCACTGTAAAGATTGCGTCGTGTACAGGGCTATCACCTTGTATCGCTCCTCTTCCCAAAGGATTCCACTACATTCAATACAGCTTAAGGGCTGTTCCCCGTTCGCTCGCCGCTACTAGGGGAATCTCAATTGATTTCTTTTCCTAAGGGTACTTAGATGTTTCAGTTCCCCTCGTTCGCCTCGTTACACTATGTATTCATGTAACGATACCTGTAAACAGGTGGGTTTCCCCATTCGGACATCTGTGGCTCAAATGCATTTTGTCGGCTCACCACAGCTTTTCGCAGACTTACACGTCCTTCATCGCCTCTAACTGCCAAGGCATCCACCGTATACGCTTCGTCACTTAACCATACAACCCCAAACAGCCTTTTGACTTCTGTCT
>NZ_JAZETN010000035.1:0-2808 GCF_036864475.1 Alteromonas sp. S005
AGGTGCTTCTGGGAATAAGGAACAATAATCAAATGATTAAACGGATTTTTAGTGTAGTTGTGTATCCAGAACTTCAGGAAGAATTTGAAGACAAGTTTCATAATTTGGCCCTTCCAGACACACTTTCGTCACACGGCTGTTTGTCAGTCGAAATAAGTAAACCAACTAGTTGTAACCCAAACACTTATTTAATGGTGAGTGAATGGGAGTCAGTTAAAGCTTTAGAGAACAAGTTTGGTGTTAATTGGCATCTAGCGTCCATTCCAGAAATAATGAAAAAATATGAACAATCTCACACTATCCAGCATTATGAATCTTGGTAATAATAAACACGCACCTAACAAAAAAATCAAGTCACTCACTTCGTTCGCTGGGACGCATACATGCGGGGCGGCTTCGCCATTATGCCCCACATGCCTGCGCCCCTTATTTAAAAGTTAGGCGTCATTTACTTACAGCATTAAAATGTGGGTTAAATTGTGACTTTCCGGCATCAAGGTTGTTTCGCTAGGTTGTCTTTGCAGCTTGCTTTTTCGGTAGTTTCAACGGCTTTAGCAACGCGCTTTTTATCAACACCGAAAAGCCAACATTCAACATCACCAGTCTTCTAAGCTCACTCATTTATCCCGAATTGTCGTTAACATCTGGTATTTCGCACATGGTTGTTTTATCTTAATTTCAACAATTTAAACACGCGGTCCATTTGGCTAGTGGTGGCAGCAAAGCTGCGTACTTTCCTTTGTACGCCTAACAAAACGCTGTTGGCACTCCCTTCGGTCGCTGGGACGCTAACACGTGGGCTGGCTCGCTTCGCTCGGATTTTAGCCCACGTGCTAGCGCCCCAAAGCTTAGCGTTAGAGCTTACGGGATTACTTTAACAAAGGAGAATTAAATGGCAGTTTATAGCCAAGAGGCCACAGAATTAATGTCAAAGTATAGGGAAGCGGACGAAGCAGAATCCGTTGCTATTAAAGCGCTTGACGAATACATGAAAGCTGGAGGCGGTGAACTAATACGAGACTTGTCTGAGAAAATGGAAAGTGCACACGCAAAGAAACTGTCAATTTATAACGAGATGCAAAAATACAGGCTCGACTAACTGGTTGTTTTCAAAGCAGCTCTAACAAAACGCTGTTGGCACTCCCTCCGGTCGCTGGGACGCTAACACGTGGGCTGACTCACTTCGTTCGGATTTTAGCCCACGTGTTAGCGCCCCAAAGCTTAGCGTTATACACTTTGATGAAACCTAAACATTGGAAGTTAATGAGAAAGCTATCAATTGCTTATGTCGCAGCAGTTGCAGCTTTACTTTTAATTGAAATATTCGTATTCACCTTCGTGGACTACGGTCATAAACCGTCTAATTTTGTAGGTTGTTACGCCTATGACGCAATGCTTGTAGGGTTTAAATGTGTTGGGATACCAGCGTCTGAGTTCTTTTCTTTCGCTTTAAACTTTCCGCTTTATCACGTGTACATGCCGTTCTTCGTTTTATGGAATCCGCTTTTAGCTTTTGCGGCTATTGCAATGTATTCGCCAGTGGTTATGCTGCTTGTATCCAGTAACAAGGTTTAATCGGCACGTGTATAACAAAAAAATCAAGTTCGCCCGCTGCGCGGGCTGGGACGCAAACATGTGGGCTGCTCACTTCGTTCGAATTTTAGCCCACATGTCTGCGCCCCTTATTTAAAAGTTAGCTGCCCCACAAATTTACCTCTTGCAGTCTGAGTCAAAAAGGTATAATTTTTACTCATGCAGAATTTCGAATTTGACCAAACTAAAAGTGATTCTAATTTAAGTAAACATGGAATCGACTTTGTAGAAGCCCAAAAGCTTTGGAATGACCCAATGCTTTTGGAGATCCCGGCAAAAACAGAAGATGAACCTAGATATATCGTTATTGGTCTTATCGGTGCCAAACACTGGACAGCAGTGATTACTCACAGGAATAAAAATATTCGAATTATTTCTGTAAGACGCGCCAGAAAATCAGAGGTGGCAATTTATGAAAGCTAAAAACTTTGAAGATAAATTCGAGAATGGAGATGAAGTTCTTCAACACTTAGATTTGTCTAAAGCCAAACGTCCCATGCAAAAACAAAAAAGGATTAACGTAGACATTCCAGAATGGATGATTGATTCCCTAGACAGAGAAGCTGGTCGTGTTGGCGTCACTCGCCAATCTATAATCAAGGTTTGGTTGGCTGAAAGACTTGAGCAATCGCAGTCTTTAGAACGCACAGGCAGCTAACAAACGCATTAACACTCGCTGCGCTCGCTGGGGACAAAAACACGTAGGCTCCCTCACTTCGCTCGTTATTATAGCCTACGTATTTTTGCCCGTTATGCGGGCGTTATAAGCCAGATTAAGGCCATGGAAATACTCTTTTTTATAATAGGCGTGGCCCTATATTTGGCTGCATTAAACTTGTTAGTTAAAGGCCACAAGTCGTTAAACCTTCGCTTCGGCTGGCCAACCCCATCAGGGCTAGCCAACAATGCATTCTGCTATTTCTTTTTTGCCGCGTTTATTTGTGTGGTCATTCCTTTTGCTTTCTTTTTTCCATTATGGCTCAACACGTTTTTGCCAGCTCTACAGTCAACACAAACGAATAGCGCACTTCTCATACTGTTCGGTGGCTTTGCTCTTTCCGTAGCAGTTTGGTTAAACTATAAAAAATCTAAACGAGGCAGTTTTAACAGTGGCTTATAACAAACAAATTATGTCACTCGCTGCCGCTCGCTGGGACGCAAACACGTGCGCGGCTTCGCCATTATTGCACACGTGTTTGCGCCCCATATTTGGAA
>NZ_JAZETN010000036.1:0-2797 GCF_036864475.1 Alteromonas sp. S005
TGGGCTTGAACCAGTGACCCTCGCCTTGTAAGGGCGATGCTCTCCCAACTGAGCTAAGCGTCCATATTTTTTAAAACCTTGCCTAAGCAAGTGGGGCGGTATTATAGAGTCGGTTCCGTTAGTGTCAACAATAAAATTAAAGAAAAATGACTGTATGCCCGAAATTTAGCCACTCTGACCGCATCTTAACTAAATTGATGAAAAGAGCAGCGTTTTTGAATGCTCAAAGTGTGCTCAAAGTGGACAGACACTTATTTAGTCCCGCTTAAAGTCGACATACACTTCTATACAGGAATTTAAATCGGACACACACTTATTAATCTAGAACTAAATGCGAACATAGCCCAAAGCACTCAGACTTTGCTCATTAGACACCCACCTTTAAACAAAAAAGTGTCTGTCCCTTTTCTGTTTTTTGAGCAGTAAAAGGTTACTAGTTGTTTCTAGGAAAAATTTAAATTGAAATTTAAATTGAAATTTAAATTGGACACACACTCATAATTTAGCAAAGTTGACAGTGAATAGGCACTCGCTTGGCTAATGCAAGGAAGCGCACGAAAAATAGAAAAGAAGTCAGTAAAGGGACAGACACTTATTCGAATATAGTGTGGAAAGGTATCGTTACCTAGGTCAAACCTGCAGTTAGTAATTATGTCATTTCTTTCTATCTGCGAAGTTAGATCGGACAGACACTTCTATACAGGAATTTAAACCAGACAAACACTAATTAATTTTGGCCTAAATGCGTCAGTGCCCTAAAGCCGTTTACTTTACTCATTGGACACCCACCGATTAACCAAAAAGAGTATTAAAAATAAGTGTCTGTCCACTTTCTTATCCATCTATTCTCAACTTACTTTTGAAGTCGGGCGGAGACTGGTAGAATGCGCGCATCTTTAGAAATACTATTAACAATAGAGAGTGACCATGTCGGTTGTTACACGATTTGCACCCAGCCCAACAGGCTATCTTCACGTTGGTGGCGCACGAACTGCGCTTTATTCTTGGCTTCTTGCGAAAAGCAAAGGCGGTGAGTTTGTTCTTCGTATTGAAGATACTGATATTGAGCGTTCAACTGAAGAAGCTAAGCAAGCTATTTTAGATGGTATGCAATGGTTAGGTTTAACCTGGGACACAGGCCCTATCTATCAAACTGAGCGTTTTGATAGATATAAAGAACTTATCCAGCAGCTTTTGGATGAAGGTAAAGCGTACAAATGCTTTATGAGTTCTGAAGAGCTAGATGCAATTCGTGAGGCGCAAAAAGAGCGCGGTGAAAAGCCTCGTTATCCTGGTACTTGGAGAGAAAGAACGGACCACCCTGTGGGTGAGCCGTTTGTTATTCGCTTCAAAAATCCTTTAGAAGGCAAAGTGGTTATTAGTGATCACGTGCGTGGAAAAATTGAAATAAGCAATACAGAGCTAGACGATCTAATTATCCAGCGCTCTGACGGTACCCCTACCTATAACTTCTGTGTAGTTGTTGATGATTGGGATATGGGTATTACTCACGTAGTACGTGGTGAAGACCATATAAACAACACGCCACGTCAAATCAATATTCTTGAAGCCCTTAACGCACCTGTTCCAGAGTACGCTCACGTTTCAATGATTTTGGGTGATGACGGCAAGAAACTGTCAAAGCGCCATGGTGCAGTAAGTGTAATGCAGTATCGTGATGATGGCTTCTTACCACAAGCGGTACTTAACTATCTTGTTAGGTTGGGCTGGTCTCACGGCGATCAAGAAGTTTTCTCTGTCGACGAGATGATTGAGAAATTTAGTTTGGATGCAATAGGGCAGTCTGCGTCGGCATTCAATACAGAAAAGCTGATCTGGTTAAATCAGCATTACATAAAGACACTGCCAGCAAGCGAGGTCGCTTCACATGCTAAATGGCATTTCGAACAGTTAAATGTTGATTTAACAACAGGCCCAGCGCTTGAATCGATAATTGCTATTCAAGCGGATAGAGTTAAAACGCTTAAAGAGTTAGCAGAGATTTCTACATACTTTTATCAAGACTATGAAGATTTCGATGCGAACGCCGCGAAAAAACACCTTCGTCCAGTCGCTCGAGGTCCATTAGAGCTCGCTAAAGATAAATTAATGGCAATTGAAGAGTGGAACCCAGAAAATATTCAAGCTGCTATCAATAGTACGGCTGAAGAACTGGAAGTTGGTATGGGTAAAGTAGGCATGCCGCTGCGTGTAGCTGTAACAGGTGGGGGTAATTCACCGTCTCTAGATATCACGTTGAATCTTATCTCAAAAGAGAAAATTGGCGAGAGAATCGACAAAGCGCTTACTTTTATAGCAAACAGAGAAAATTCATAAAAAAAGCGTTGACATGACAGAGGGGGATGCCTAGAATGCGCCCCGCTGTCACGGAACAGTCACACAAAATGACTGGTACCATGATGGGGCCATAGCTCAGCTGGGAGAGCGCCTGCATGGCATGCAGGAGGTCGGCGGTTCGATCCCGCCTGGCTCCACCAAGTCACATTGAGTTGTGGTTTGATATAGGCTGAAGTTGTTACGACAACTTCGGACTGAAATTTCGAAAGTTTAGTTTCGAAAAAAGAATTCAGTCCCCTTCGTCTAGAGGCCTAGGACACCGCCCTTTCACGGCGGTAACAGGGGTTCGAATCCCCTAGGGGACGCCATTTTATCGCGTCACAGTCGATTAAAACTGTGAAATAGGCTGGAGTTGACTCTTCAACTTCTGACTGAAAGTTTCGGTAGGAATAAGATTTTTCATTGCATTCTTGAGCTTACAGAAATTTAGTGAAGTGTG
>NZ_JAZETN010000037.1:0-2578 GCF_036864475.1 Alteromonas sp. S005
TGCGTATTTCGGTGAATCCGATCGGTCGTTTCGGTTTTATCCGATCACTTTTTCTTCTTCTTTTTCGTCATTGCCAGTTTTACCTTAAGTGATCGGATTGGTCTAGTTTTCTCATCGATTCGCCAGCCAGTTCAATTCGATGACTGTTGTGCAGTAAACGGTCGAGTAATGCATCTGCTACAGTGGGATTGCTGATGAGTTTGTACCACTCGGTAACAGGTAGTTGGCTCGCTATGATAGTGCTGGTGTTTTGATAGCGCTCTTCCATTACATCGAGTAAGTCATTGGCCTGTCGTGCATTTAGTTTTTCCATTCCCCAGTCATCCAGGATGAGCAGTTTTTTCTTAGCGAGTTGGGCAAGCTGTTGTCGATAACTGCCATCGGCGTGACCGATATTCAGCTCATCAAGAAGTTGCCCAAGTCGGTAATATCGCACTGTATGATGCTGCTCACAGGCTTGCCTGGCTAATGCGCAAGCAAAGTACGTTTTACCGCACCCTGTTGCACCAGTAACGATAATGTTATGGGCGTGATGTAAGTATTGGCCGCTCAACAGTGTGGCGACTTTATCTTTGCGTAGACCGCGCTCTGCGCGGTATTCCAATCGGCTGGCGTGAGCCTCTAAGCGCAAGGTTGCTTGGCGCAGTAACCGCTTCACTTTGCTGTCTTGGCGACAGTGAATTTCGTGTTGTGCCAGTAATCCTAAGCGTTCTTCGAAGCTCATCTCATCAAAGGTTGTCGCTTGGCTTTGTTGTTGCAGTAACGCTTGAGCGAAGTGCCCAAGCCGTAAGCTACGCAGCTGTTCTTGTAGTTGAGATTGTGTCATGAGTTGTCCTATTGATAGTAATGTTGGCCGCGGATATTGTGATGGGTGACAGGCTGTTCATCCTGCTCGACAGCGGTGCTCGGTACGCTTTCTTGATGATGTTTGAGTAAGTTCATTACAACGCTTCTATGAGGGCGTTCTAGCAGTAACGCCTTTTGGCAAGCGGCTTCAAGCCGCGCGGCACCATGCTGTTTAGTGAGGTTTAAAATGGCAAGGCAGCTTTTAATCGCTTGCTCAGGATGTTTACGGCTATGGATGTGCCACTGCACGACACCGCGTGTACCCACACCGATATTCTCCGCCCAGTGCAATAAGCGTTCAGCACTGAAGCGTTGTTTAACATGGCTGTCCGGCATGTGTTCTTTTTGGGTTGAGAAGCCACCGTCTTTTGCTGATTTAGCGTGCTGTGTCACCAGTTGGTTGTGATGATAGATGCTTACCACGCTGCCACTTGCCTCAATGGTCACCGTGTTGCCTACTAAGGTGTGCGGTACAGAGTAAGCATGCTTTTGGTACAACACATGGTAATCCGGACCCACCTTGGCTCGTTTACTGTCGATGTACTCATACGTGGTGCCAGGCAATGGCATTAGCGCGGGTTTATCGAGCAGTTCAAACTGCTCTCGGCGAGAGCCTGGATGTAAGCGCTGCGGCCGATTATTTAACTCTTCCATTAATACTTTGATACGTGCGTTAAGGCCCGCTAAGGTGTAAAAGCACTCCCGTCGCAATCGCATTAGTATCCAGCGTTCAACAATCAATACCGCATTTTCTGCTTTGGCTTTATCCTTCGGTTTGTAAGGTCGTGCAGGCACAATGGCGCAGCCGTAATGCCGCGCCATTTTGGCGTAGTTTTCATTTAGTGTGGGGGCGTAGCGGTGGGCTTTGGTGACTGCTGATTTCAGGTTATCCGGCACAAGTAAACGAGGTACACCGCCAAGGTAGCGGAACGTTCTCACATGCGCCATTATCCAATCTTCTTCACGCTGAGAACGGCCCGCTTCAACATACGTGTAGTTCGTTGCGCCTAAGGTCGCCACGAAGATTTGTGCATGATAACGCACTTCGCCTGTATCAGGATTAACGATAGGTACTGTCGGCCCGCAGTAGTCAATAAACAACTTGTCGCCCGCGATGTGATGCTGACGCATACTGCGCTTCTGCTTTTTAAGCCACCGCTGATAATGCTCGCAGAACTGCGTGTACCCATAAGCTGATGCACTATCTTCGCCGCAATATTCTTCCCACAGTAACAGCTTCGTCATGCCTTTGCGCTTCAACTCTTGCTGCATAAGCATAAAATCAGGCAGCCGTTTTTGGCGCTGAACGGGACCAGTGTTATACAACTGCGCTTCGAGCGTTTTATCGTTTACCGCTTCCGGCAACGGCCACGATAGCTCACTGGATTTAAAGCGTGAGAGAATTTCACTCACGGTTGAAGGGCCTAGACTCAAGCATTGGCCGATGTCTCGATGGCTTAATCCTACTTCGAATTTGAGACGCAGGACGTCTTTAATTTTTCTCATATCGGTTCTCTTTCTCGCCATGGCTGCTCGTTCCTTCAATAAAGTGATGAAGTTGAGCTTACCAATTGATTTAGTGAGAAAAAGAAGAAGATTTCGGTATTCCGATCAGTGATTTCGGAAAAACGTCATTTTTGTTCGGATAACGCCGAAATAGGCGATCGGATTAGACCGAAATCAGTGATCGGATTGAACCGAAATGGGTGATCGGAATGGGCCGGTACATGCA
>NZ_JAZETN010000038.1:0-2351 GCF_036864475.1 Alteromonas sp. S005
GTGAGCGTCCGGTAACCCCCACATTCAATTCATAAATTAGCTACGGCATGGTGTTCTCTTTTTGATAAGGAGAATGACCATGCAGCAATATCAACGAAGAGAAGTGCAAGACTGGCTCAATCTATTTGAGCAACAAAAACAGAGCGGACTCACTGCGGTAGAGTTTTGTCGTCAGCAGCAGATTAACGTTCAAACTTACTATACCCGACGTCGCGATATTCGGCTTCAACGAACAAGTAGCAAGTTTGTTCAGGTGAAGCGTGAAGTTACGAAGGTTGAATCCTATACCGAGGAAATGGGTGACGACCTCCTTCTGAAATTGGGAAACGCTCAACTTAGCGTGCCATCCAATATTAGCACTCACTGGGTTGCCGCTGTGATGAAGGCATTGGCCGAATGAAGATGTTCGTAGAGCCTGCCGACATTTACCTATACATGGATATCGTCGACTTCCGCAAATCGATTAATGGCTTAATTGTCGTGGTTGAGCAGGATATGAACCTGAATCCGTTTCGCGATGCAATGTTCGTCTTCTGCAACAAAAAGCGCGATAAGGTCAAAATACTCTATTGGGATAAAACGGGCTTCGCACTCTGGTATAAACGCCTCGAAAAACATCGCTTTAAATGGCCTGTCGATGCGAACTTAAAACAGATGCATATGAGTGAACAACAACTACAATGGCTGTTATCGGGCTACGATGTCATAGGGCATCAGCCGTTGCACTACAACGCATCCGGCTTATAACCTGTGATCATAAGTAGCGATTAACGATCACGAAATAGTCTTAATAATGTAAGGTAATCAGCAGCTTAATACGGGATAATAGCGGTATGAACGAGAAAGAATACCAATCCCGCATCGCTGAACTTGAAGCGCTTCTTGAAGAGAAGAGCGCGCGGATTGCCTATTTAGAAGAACAGTTCCGTGTTGCCCAGCACAAGCAGTTCGGAAAAAGCACCGAAGGCCACCCTGGGCAAGGTGAGTTGTTCAATGAAGCGGAAGAACTGGTTGTTGAATCTGAAACAACTGAAGAAGCGATTAGCTATACCCGCAAAAAGCCTGTACGTAAACCGCTACCGAAAGACCTGCCTCGCGAAGTTATTGTTCACGATATTAGCGACGAAGGCAAAGTCTGTGAATGTTGTGCCAGTGAGTTACATCTCATAGGTGAAGATAAGTCAGAGAAGCTTCAGTTTATCCCCGCTCAGGTTAAAGTGATTGAGCATGTTCGCCCTAAATATGCGTGCCGTACCTGTGAAAAGGACGGTATCAGCAACACGATTAAACAAGCCCCCGTACCTCACAGCGTGATTCCAAAAGGCTACGCAACGCCAAGCTTGTTAAGTCAAATCATCACCAGCAAATACCAGTATGGGTTACCGCTTTATCGACAAGAAGCGATGTTCAAACAGCACGGTATTGAATTAAGCCGTAAGACGATGGCGGACTGGATAATCCGCTGTGCTGAGTTGTTTAAACCGCTTTATGGGCAGCTTCATCAACATCTGTTAAAGCAGCCTGTTATCGCGGCGGATGAAACCACGCTGAAAGTCGTTGAGTCTGAAAAAGCGAACAGCTATATGTGGTTGTACGCCAGTGGTGCTGACTCGCCTGCGGGGAATATACCTGGTACAAAGACACCTAATATCGTGCTGTACGACTATCACAATAGTCGCGCTGGGCAATGCGCCGTAGACTTCCTTGATGGCTATAACGGCTACCTGCAAGTAGACGGCTATCAAGGCTATGAGCAAACGCAAGCCACACTCATCGGCTGTTGGGCACATGCACGGCGCAAGTTTATGGAAGCGAAGAAAGGCGCAGGTAAAAAAGGCAGTGGCAAAGCGGATTGGGCACTGAATCACATCCAGAAACTCTACCGAATAGAAACACAGTTAAAAGATAAAACGGTGGAGGTGCGCTACCTTACCAGACAAGAAAAGAGCCTGCCGTTGCTCAATCAGCTTCACGCATGGCTAATGAAATCAGTTCAACAAGTGTTACCGAAAACCAAATTAGGCGAAGCGATACAATACTGCTTGAACCAATGGGAAAAGCTGACGCGTTACACACTCGACGGCCAACTAAATATCGATAATAATCGCGCTGAGCGCGCGATTAAACCGTTCGTCATAGGCAGAAAGAACTGGCTGTTTAGCCAAACCGCTACAGGCGCAAATGCCAGTGCAGTGCTCTACAGCATCATTGAAACGGCAAAGTCCAACGACCTCAATGTGTTCGAGTATGTGATGACTTGCCTTGATGAACTCAGCAAGCCTGACGTCGGTGTTGAGCAACTGCTACCATGGTTATTTGCTAAGCGCTAGGTGGGATTACCGGACGCTTAC
>NZ_JAZETN010000039.1:0-1983 GCF_036864475.1 Alteromonas sp. S005
AGAGCTCCCCCTATAAAGTAGACACCTAACCAAATATCAGGTAGGTGCGAAATGGCGAAAATAGTCAGTGCAAAACGGGTCGTGGAATATTCACTAGAATTTAAAATTCGAGTGGTTAAATTAACGCTAGGATTGGATGTCAGGGCGAAGGATATTGCGGACATCTTAGGGCTACATCCGATAATGATTTATCGTTGCCGACAAGAATACAAAGCAGGTAAATTTGAAGAAAAGCCGACGAGAAGAATTTCAATGACTAAAGATACCGCTGATAACGACAAAGAGCTCAGCAAAGACAAAGAAATTGCGAAGCTCAAAAAAGCCCTAGCGGACGCTCAGAAGGAAAACAACTTCCTAAAAAAGTGGGAGGGGTATCTGAAGGAACAAAGTCAGAAAAATTCTCGTTCATAAACGAACGACGTGATGAATTTGGCATCAGATACCTTTGCACGCAGTTACAAGTTTCAACGAGCGGCTTTTATAAATGGCTTCATAAAGGGCTTAGCCGTCGACAAGCGCTGAATACTGAGTTAACGAAAGAAATACATCGTCTATACGCACTTCATAAGGGAAATTACGGCAGTTCACGCATTCATAAGCAGCTGCAGGCACAAGGCTGGCAAGTCAACCGCAAAAGGGTTGAGCGGATAATGCGCGAACAAAAACTAGTCGGTAAAGCCGCTAAAATATATCGACGCCACCCTCTACCAGAAAACACCTGCAACAAGGTAGGTAATCTTATCTTGAATCACGTAATACCACGCCGCCCAAATCAACAATGGTGTGGCGACGTAAGCTACTTAAAACTTAATGGACAGTTTATATATCTGGCAGTTGTTCTCGATATGTACTCTCGAAAAGTCATCGGTTGGTCACTCGATAGGCAAAGGAAAGTATCGCTAACAATAGACGCTCTGGACATGGCAGTTAAGTCCAGAAAACTTTGTTCTGGTTTGATATTCCACAGCGACAAAGGAAATGAATATGCGTGTCACGACTATCAGAATCATCTAAAGAAGTGTGGGATACAACCAAGTATGAACCGGCCAGGAAAGATGACAGACAATATCTACGTTGAGACGTTCTTTAGGACATTTAAGACCGAGACATACCACGGCGAAAAGTTTAAAGATGAGGCGCACTTACGTGAAACAGCGCAATGGTATCTTGAGGAGTATTACAATAATCAGCGAATCCACTCATCGTTGAACTTTAAAACACCACAGCAATATGAAAGTATATAACTTAACAATTAAAACCAGTGTCCACTTTTATGGGTGAACTCTCCAAACACGTGGGCTGACTCGCTCCGCTCGATTTTAGCCTACGTGTTATTGCCCCTGCTTGGGGCGTTAGCTGCCCCGGCGCAGTAATGCACAACATCCTGTACATGTGCTCATTTTCGATCTAAACTTGTCCCATATAATGTACAAGTGGAATGCAAAATGAGAATAGTCTCTTTTACCGAAGCTCGAAATGGTCTAAAAGCCGTTTTGGACAATGTAATCAACGATGCAGATACAACAGTAATCACTCGTCGTGACTCTGAAGATGCTGTTGTAATGTCATTAGATTACTACAACAGCCTTATGGAAACCGTTCATCTACTTCGTTCTCCAGCGAACGCTGAACACTTAAATCGTTCAATAGCACAGTTTAAAGCAGCAAAAACGACCCAGCGAGAACTTATTGATGAGTAACAGGTTGTTATCATGGACTGATGAAGCTTGGAATAGCTACGTTTATTGGCAGACTCAAGACAAGAAAACCTTGAAACGTATCAATAAGTTAATTTCAGATGTTAAGCGTTCTCCATTTGATGGAATTGGAAAGGCTGAACCTCTTAAAGAAAATCTTTCAGGTTTCTGGTCTCGCAGAATAGATGACACAAACCGTTTGGTATATGCCGTGGACGATACCGCAATTACGGTTATCTCGTGTCGTTACCATTACTAGTAGGTGGCAGCTAACAATTACATTAAG
>NZ_JAZETN010000041.1:0-1586 GCF_036864475.1 Alteromonas sp. S005
GTTGGTATGACTCCCTTTGTCAACCCTGAACGAGTGCATCCCTGACACTCTTTCAGCCCATAATTAGTATTCTTTATTACTCAAAATAAATGAGCTAACGCACCGGATGAGGCAGTAATGTCGTCGGTTATTATGCTGGTATTCGTAGGTTACTTATTCAATAAATAAGCAGAGCTGACCTTACATGTTCCGCCGTAGCACCTTCTCATCAGTCTAGGCTCGTGGTTCAACAACCGTTAGGTTGTTGCCATCATAACGCCCTCGTAGGTTGTGCCACATCCCGCGGCCTGATCCGAATGCGTTAGCTCAAACTCGTTTTTCATGCAGGTACTCGGCTTAGTCTTAATTTTGGGTTTACCGGCGTGAGTACCACTTCCTTTGCAATAGCCCAGATGTATGCCGCCATTTCTCTGGCTATCGCGGTAATGATTAAATTGTAGTGTTTACCCTTTTTACTCATGCGCTGGTAGCGTTTGCACAAGCGAAGCTGTGCTTTCCAAGCGATATCGACGATGTCTTTAGGTAAGCCTTCCTGCCTTAACTGTAATTCAGTAGAGATGTTAGCCGGATAACGGTAGCTGTGCGCCCCCTCTATCAGTAAACGCCTTGCTCGGCCATTTCCTGCTTTTGTAATGGCGCCTAAGTGTCGCTTTCCACCTGATGATTGTTCACTGGGAACTAAGCCCAGATAAGCCATGAGCTTTCTTGGATGGTCGAAGCGATTTAAATCGCCAAGTTCTGCTACCACGCCAACAGCAACGAGCAATCGAACGCCTCGCATCGCCTGAAAGGCTTTCACTACCGGATAATAGCGCCATTGGTGCACATGGTGGGTTAACTCATTATCGAGCCTTTCCAGTCGCCGGATACGCTCTTCTATGGTTTGCAATTGTTCTTGTAAGACAATTTGCTGGGCCGGGTGAGGCAATATCAATTCCGTGAGCCAGCGAAGGTGTTTCTTCGACCAGTTGGCAGTGCCTTCATAGCGTATGTTATTTCGCAAAAGTAGAGCTTTAAGCTGGTACTTCGCTTCTTTTAAATCCTTCATTGCTGCTTCTCGAGCTCGAGATAAATCCCGCACAGCTTCATCTTCCGGCTCGGGCACATAGATGGGTGTAAGGTCTTCAGACTTTAGTGACCTAACGAGCTTAAGCGCATCTCGTCGGTCGGTTTTAATTCGCTCTCCTGGCTTTTTTGGAATAAGAGACGGTGCCACAACATAGCAACAATGCCCCAAGCCCGTTATCAGACGATAAATCCAATAACCACACGGTCCTGCTTCATAAACCACATGAATTGTTGCGCCCGGATATTTAGATTCAAACTGGCGAATAAGCTTTTTGACACTGACCTTAGACGAGGGAATACGACCATAATGAACGGGCGTCGCGCCGCGCTGTTCCTCACAATAAGCAACTTCATGAAACTCTTTATGCGTATCCAAACCGATAAAAATCATGCTATGTTTGTTCATGCTAGCCTCCAAATTGATTTAGTATTGAACAAACTAATTATGGCTCTGGCTGAAAAGTTAACCCACGAAAATGCGGGGGCTAGCACTTTTACAGGGAGTCATTGTGTCTAGG
>NZ_JAZETN010000042.1:0-1423 GCF_036864475.1 Alteromonas sp. S005
ACTGAAGTGACCCCCATTAGTTGGACATTCCAATTATTGGGGGTCTTTTTATGTCAAAACACAATAGAGCGTTTAAAATAAAGCTCGCTCAGCTAGTCGAAGAAAAAAATTCTGAAGCTTTAGGTAGAAAGTACAGAGTAAGCGCTCGGCTTATTCGCTATTGGTTTCAGGTTTATCAAATAAACGGCTCAAATAGCTTTATTCATAAGCAGCTACCTTATTCTAGAGAGTTCAAAACCCATGTGCTAAAGACGATGGAAATGAACAATTGGTCATTGGGTTATACCAGCGCCTATTTCGACTTATCATCCCCTGGTATTTTATTTCAATGGCAAAAGCTTTATGCTCGCGAGGACATATCCCGTCTCATCCCCAAAAACAAAGGTAAGCCCCGCGTGACTAATAACTCTTCAACTCCTAAACCATCATCAGAGATGACTGAAAAAGAGCTTAGAGAAGAACTCGATTATTTACGTGCAGAGAACGCTGTTTTAAAAAAGTTAGAAGCCTTGGCTCAAGCCAGAAAGAAAAAAGCAAAGACAAAACGATAGTTGTCGAAGAGCTCAAGGCAATATATAGCTTACAACATTTATTAAGAGTTACAGGGCTTCCCAAGAGTGTGTATTACTACCATCGTAATGCGCTGAATCAGCCTTGTTCCAATACTGACTTACGCGTAAAAATCCGTGATATCTATCACAAACATAAAGGGCGATATGGCTATCGTAGAGTGACTTACGCTTTACGAGCGATGGGCTTAGTGGTTAACCATAAGCGTGTACAACGCCTAATGTGCGAACTTGGTTTGAAGTCAAAAGTCAGGCCTAAACGTTATAAGTCTTACAAAGGTGAAATCGGCAGAATCGCAGAAAACAAATTGAATCGTGAATTTACTGTAGAACAGCCTAATCAAAAATGGGTGACTGATGTAACTGAGTTTAAAGTGAATAATCAGAAGGTGTATCTGTCACCGATAATAGATTTATTTAATCGAGAGGTCATTAGCTATGAAGTGCGGACATCTGTAACGTTACCCTTAGTTACAGATATGCTTAAAGCCGCGACTAGTAAGCTATTACCCCATGAAAAGCCACTCATACACTCTGACCAAGGATGGCAATATCAAAATAAACAATACCAAAATCACTTGAAACAGAATGGGCTACTTCAAAGCATGTCTAGAAAAGGAAACTGCTTAGATAACGCTGTTGCAGAGAACTTCTTCGGCATATTAAAAACTGAGATGTACCACAATAAAACGTTCAAAGATGCAAATGAACTTATTGAAAACATCAAAGAATATATCGATTATTACAACAACGAACGTATTAAGCTAAAACTAAAAGGCCTGAGTCCGATACAATATCGAAATCAGGCCTTGGTTGCCGCTTAGAAATGAGTCCAACTTAATGGGGTCACTTCA
>NZ_JAZETN010000043.1:0-1292 GCF_036864475.1 Alteromonas sp. S005
TGACCCATCCTAAATAGCGTTGACACTTTTCAAACTTAATTTGGAGAGTGTAATGAAATCAAATAGCAAAAGAACTCAACGTGATTATTCCCTCGCTTTTAAACTGGCCGTTGTAGACCAAGTTGAAAAAGGCGAATTCACATATAAACAAGCACAAGACCACTACGGAATTCAGGGGTGTTCAACGGTTTTAGTTTGGCTTCGTAAGCATGGTCGTCTAAATTGGACGGATGGTACACCTAAGCTTCTTAAACGAGGTAACTGCGTGGATAAGTCCAAAGTAGAGCTCACTCCAGAACAGCGTATTAAGGCTCTGGAGAAAGAGCTTGCTGATACGAAAATGAAAGCTGATTTCTTTGAAGCCGTCGTGAATGTTCTTGAAACTGATTATGGAGTAAGCGTTGTAAAAAAGCGCAAAAGAAAGTCATCCAGGAAAAAGTGATAGGTGGGGTTTCCGTAGCCAAAGCTTGTCGTTATCTGAATATTTCTCGTCAGGCCTATTACCAACACTGTGCTCGTTCACTCAAGCGCGAAGCGCATGAGGATAGAGTCATTCAGTTCGTACGTCAGGAGCGAATGATGCAACCTCGCATCGGCACTAGGAAACTACAGTATCTTCTTGCGCTCGTTAAAATAGACATTGGTAGGGATCATCTCTTTAATTTACTAAGAGAAAGGCGTCTACTGGTGCCGACAAAGCGTGCCTATCACAAAACAACGAATAGTCATCATCGGTTCCGCTGTCATCCCAACCTCATTAAAGCGGGGTTAAAAGCGGATAAACCCAATCAGCTATGGGTAGCGGATATCACGTACTTGCCGACGCGAAGTGGAGAGAGTTATGTGAGTCTCATTACAGATGCTTATTCGCGGAAGATTGTGGGCTATCAGGTTGACGATAACATGCGAACGCAGTCAGTAAAGCAAGCATTTACTCGAGCGCTTAAACAAAAAAGTACAAACGAAAAACTCGTACATCATTCTGACAGAGGTATACAGTATTGCTCAGAAGAGTATCAAAAACTCCATAGAAAACATGATGTAAAGTGCTCAATGACAGATGGCTACGACTGCTATCAAAACGCCCTTGCAGAGCGGATAAACGGTATTCTTAAAAATGAATACTTACTCCATAAGCCAAGAGATTTAGAAGAAGCGAGAAAGGTAGTTGCAGAGTCAATAGCAATCTATAATGGTAGACGGCCACATCTGGCCCTTAAATACAAAACGCCCGATGAAATACATCGGGCGTTTTAAACAAAATAAGTGTCAACCTATTTCAGGACTAGTCA
>NZ_JAZETN010000044.1:0-1245 GCF_036864475.1 Alteromonas sp. S005
AAATGGCAAAAGAAAAGTTTGAACGTACGAAACCCCACGTAAACGTGGGTACAATCGGCCACGTTGACCACGGTAAAACTACCCTAACTGCAGCTATCACTACAGTTCTTTCTAAAACTTACGGCGGTTCTGCTCAGGCTTTCGATCAAATCGATAACGCGCCTGAAGAGAAAGCTCGTGGTATCACCATTTCTACTTCACACGTAGAATATGACACTCCTACTCGTCACTACGCGCACGTAGACTGCCCAGGACACGCTGATTACGTTAAAAACATGATCACCGGTGCTGCTCAGATGGACGGTGGTATCCTAGTAGTAGCTGCGACTGATGGCCCTATGCCACAGACTCGTGAGCACATCCTACTTGGTCGTCAGGTTGGTATTCCTTACATCATCGTATTCATGAACAAATGTGACATGGTTGACGATGAAGAGCTTCTAGAGCTAGTAGAAATGGAAGTTCGTGAACTTCTTAACGAATACGAATTCCCAGGTGATGACCTACCAGTTATCCAAGGTTCAGCTCTTAAAGCGCTTGAAGGCGACGCAGAGTGGGAAAAGAAAATCATCGAGCTTGGTGAAGCGCTTGATTCATACATCCCAGAGCCAGAGCGTGCAATCGACAAGCCGTTCATTCTTCCAATCGAAGACGTATTCTCAATCTCAGGCCGTGGTACTGTTGTAACTGGTCGTGTTGAGCAAGGTATCGTTAAAGTTGGTGAAGAAGTAGAAATCGTAGGTATCAAAGACACTACTAAGACTACTTGTACTGGTGTTGAGATGTTCCGTAAGCTTCTTGACGAAGGCCGTGCAGGTGAGAACGTTGGTGTTCTTCTACGTGGTACTAAGCGTGATGAAGTTGAACGTGGTCAAGTACTAGCTAAGCCTGGTTCAATCACTCCACACGTTAACTTCGAAGCAGAAGTATACGTACTGTCTAAAGATGAAGGTGGCCGTCATACTCCATTCTTCAAAGGCTACCGTCCACAGTTCTACTTCCGTACAACTGACGTAACTGGTGCTGTAGAGCTTCCAGAAGGCGTAGAAATGGTAATGCCTGGTGACAACCTTAAATTCAAAGTTGAGCTAATTGCTCCGATCGCGATGGAAGAAGGTCTTCGTTTCGCAATCCGTGAAGGTGGTCGTACAGTAGGTGCTGGTGTTGTATCTAAGATCCTAGACTAATCTAGACTTAGCAACACAAGCCAAAAAAGCGCACTTAGGTGCGCTTTTTTTATGCCTG
>NZ_JAZETN010000045.1:0-1188 GCF_036864475.1 Alteromonas sp. S005
GACGCATTCATGCGTGGCGGCTTCGCCATTATGCCCCACATGCCTGCGCCCCTTATTTAAAAGTTAGGTGTTTCTGTGATATCCGAGTATTTTGATAATTGGGAAGTAAAGGAAGAGTTTTCGCAAGAATTCATTTCCTTGTGGGATGGTTGGCTTGGTCAAAATGAGTGTTATAAACTTGATGAAGTAACCGAATATGAATGGGAAAGATTTAATCAACTAATAAAACTGCTTCATACAGAATATGAAATGTACGCTGTAAACCTAGAAAGCGGTACCATTTATAAGCTTGAAAACTTAGATAAATATTTGCCTACTTACGAAGAAGATATGGATGGAGGACAAATTAATTTCACTACCATTATTATTCCTTCATTAAATGCTGTATTGGCGGAAACGTGGGATTTCACATATATTCTTTATCACAAAAATAATGGTGCAGTTGAAACACTCAAGCCTCTAATTAAAAAGAGTAATTTGTTCAGTTTTAGTAACTAAACACCTAACAAATCACTCAAGGCTCTCGCTTCGCTCGCTGGGACGCTAACACATGGGCTGCGTCACTTCGTTCCTAATTTTAGCCCATGTGTTATCGCCCCTTAGTGGGGTGTTATATTTCACGGAGATTTTAGTGGACGAAAGGGATGAGAAAGCACTGAGTGACATCGAAGAATTTGGATGTCACGTATTAAAAGTCATGGAAGGGGATGGAGAACCCTGCTTTAGCTATTCGATTGGAATCAACAAGCAACAAAACAAACCGGATTTAATTATTGTCGGTCTCAAGCTTGATTTGGCTCACTCTGTTATTAATAACTATAAAAATCGTTTACTTGCAGGTGAAATCTTTGAACCTGGTAAATACTATTCTGATTTTCTTGGTGGCTTTGATGTTTGTTTCATAAAAGTGGACAAATCACATTACGAAGAATATTTAGGCTGGGGACTGTGGCTACATGATGGTGATGATTTTGATGTGTTACAAATGATATGGCCAACAACTGATGGTTTTTGGCCTTGGTTTGATGACAGGTCAGAATATTACAGGTGGGCACAGCCTGTATTAAATGAGTCCGGAGCACTAAGTGAAATATAACAAAACGCTGTTGGCACTCCCTTCGGTCGTTGGGACGCAAACACGGGGCCGCTTCGCGATTATAGCCCCGTGCTTGCGCCCCAAAGCTTAGC
>NZ_JAZETN010000046.1:0-1120 GCF_036864475.1 Alteromonas sp. S005
GAGACTGTAACTAATTTTGTGTAACTGCCTATCTCAATTTACTCTATAGAGAGTTAAGGATAGGCAGATGAACATGAATAAGAAAGAGCTTGAAGCTTTCGCAAAGGAAGCGGCCAAAGGCATTAAAACACCTGAGGACTTAAACGAATTTAGTCAGATGTTGAAGAAAATCACCGTTGAAGCAGCTTTGAACGCAGAAATGGATGAGCATCTTGGCTACGAGAAACATCAAAAGTCCACGTCATCAAACAGTCGCAACGGTAAGAGCAGCAAACGCGTTAAAACCGAAGATGGCGAGTTTGAACTCGACACACCTCGTGACCGTGAAGGCTCCTTTGAACCTAAGCTCGTTAAAAAGCATCAATCCCGTTTCACATCCATGGACGATAAAATTCTCTGGCTTTATGCGCAAGGCATGAGCACCCGCGAAATCGTCAATGCGTTTGATGAATGGTATGGTGCCGAGATATCACCAACGCTGGTTTCTCGCGTCACCAATGCGGTTATCGAACAAGTTGTGGAGTGGCAGTCACGCCCGTTAGATGCTATTTACCCCATCGTTTACCTCGACTGTATCGTGGTGAAAATACGCCAGGATAAACGCATCATCAACAAGTCTATTTTCCTGGCCTTGGGTATCAATACCGAAGGTCACAAAGAACTGATGGGCATGTGGATTGCCGAGAATGAAGGCGCTAAGTTCTGGCTAAACGTGCTAACCGAACTTCAGCAGCGTGGTGTAGAAGACATCCTCATCGCTTGTGTGGACGGTCTCAAAGGCTTCCCTGATGCGATTAATGCTGTGTTCCCACAAACGCATATTCAACTGTGTATCGTACACATGGTGCGCAACTCACTCAAATACGTGTCATGGAAGGACTACAAAGCCGTCACGGCAGACTTAAAGTGTGTGTACCGCTCAACAACGGAAGATGAAGCTCTGCTCGAACTGGAACGGTTTGCTGAAACATGGGACAGCCAGTACCCTCAAATTGCTAAGTCATGGCGCACGCACTGGCACAACCTCAATACCTTGTTCAATTACCCAGAGGACATCCGCAAGGCGATTTACACCACTAACGCCATTGAATCTCTGAACAGCGTTATCCGTAAAGCCATT
>NZ_JAZETN010000047.1:0-978 GCF_036864475.1 Alteromonas sp. S005
CACTGTTTTTACCGGAAGTGTCTTTTATCAACGGTAAAAGTAT
Organism: Alteromonas sp. S005; assembly: GCF_036864475.1. NCBI lineage: Bacteria > Pseudomonadati > Pseudomonadota > Gammaproteobacteria > Alteromonadales > Alteromonadaceae > Alteromonas > Alteromonas sp. S005. The sequence continues at coordinate 44 of NZ_JAZETN010000047.1, forward strand.
TGAGCAACAACAGTTGCAATCAATTCAACGTTTGCGTGAGTTAGCAATTAAGAGTCAAAACGCCTCACAGAAACAAATAGTATCATTACTGTTAGAACTAAATATCCGTTTACCTAACACACAGGGCGGCATACTGCGAGGGTTGGAAGGTGTACTTGAAGATGGGGAGATTAATTTGTCTGATACCTTCCGCGCCACTCTTTCGGTCGCTAAAGTGCAACTTGAAAATATGATAAGCGCTATTCGTGAATACGATAAATATTTAGAGCAGAGTATCCAATCATTACCTGATTGTAAGAAGCTATTAAAGCTTGAGGGTGTAGGTCCAGTTAATGCAGTAAACCTTTATATTGCACTAGGTGCAAATCAATCTCAGCCATTTAAGAGTGGAAAGAATGCGGCTGCTTGTATTGGTTTAACGCCCATTCAGCATTCCTCTGGTGGTAAAGAGGTCATGGGAACCATAGGTAAATATTGTAAAAACGGATTCCTTCGAAGCCAGCTGATAACTGGCGCAATGTCAGTGGTGATTAAAGTGATAAAGTACGGCGCACAAACAAAAAAAGAACTTTGGTTGCAGAGCTTAATGCAACGGCGAGGTAATAGGTGTGCAGCTGTAGCCCTGGCTAACAAAACAGTCAGAACTGCTTATAGTATGCTGCAAAATAATACAGAATATCACGCTGCATAACTCACAGCGCAAAATGAGTTAACCAACTAAAATGCTTGAACAAAGATAAAAATCTACAAACGAAGTCAGCCGCAAGCTTGGAGCATGAAAGCTCGCCAGCGAGACTTGGCCGTTTGTTCGCGTAAACATCAGTGAGCCAGAGATAGCTTCTCTACTAGAGCTCGAACATAAGCACGTATTTTTCTTTTTGTGATATTAAGTTTTGGTTGTTGACATGGGGGAGTCCACATAAGCTTGCGAGCGA
>NZ_JAZETN010000048.1:0-705 GCF_036864475.1 Alteromonas sp. S005
GTTAAACCCTTATTCAGCATCAAGTCTCTTTAATGCTTTTTTGTAAGCCTCATTTCTTTCGCGTTTTCCCACTGCAAGCACTGTAACTACAACTACGTCATCAAGTACCTGATACACCAACCTATATCCTGATTGACGTAATTTTATTTTATAAACATTATCGGCACCTAAAACTCTATCTGGGGCTACGTGCGGTGTTTTTAACCTCTCTGCTAACTTCTTTTTCAATGGCTGCTGCAAAGTACTACCAAGCTTATTCCATTCTTTTAGGGCGCTTCTTTTAAACTCTAATTTATAGGTCATCCAAATTCACCGAAACGCTTTCTTCACCTTGCCTTTCTTTAACAAGCTTCAGTAGTTCCAGATCTTCCAAACGATCCATCATTTTTTCGTAAATCTCAGCCGGGACACAATAGAATGCGGGTTCATTCCTATTCAATATGGCGACAGGATCGCCATATGCACTGCTCGCAACTTTCATAGGGTTTGCTTTTAGTTCTGTAATACTTGCAGCAACTTCAGCCAAAACTCTCGCCGCCATAACGGTCTCCTAAAAGGTCTTTAATTAGGTCATTTTAGGCTATCATTGTTGGTTTAACAAGCGCATAAACTCGCTCACTACGTTCGCTGGGACAAATATACGTAGGCTCCCTGCGCTTCGCTTGGTATTGTAGCCTGCGTATTTTTGCCCGTTATGCGGGTGTT
>NZ_JAZETN010000049.1:0-328 GCF_036864475.1 Alteromonas sp. S005
TTACTGAAGGCTTGTAGCTCAGCTGGTTAGAGCGCACCCCTGATAAGGGTGAGGTCGGCAGTTCAAGTCTGCCCAAGCCTACCATTCACCTGCACTTGCCTCGCAAGTGGTCGTGAAAAAGCCGCTTAACCGGAAGGAAACCTTCCTGACGGTTTTTCTACTCGCTAAAGTTGGCGGTAGTTAAAGGCTAAGGTAGAAAGTGATTTTATGTGTCACGTTGGACCCGAAATCCTAATGAATATTTACTGTTTCAGTAAGCATTGATTAGGGTTTTTTACTCTAAAGATGAAAGTACTGCTTTTGCAGGAAACATCGAATGTTCTTTAAC
>NZ_JAZETN010000050.1:0-326 GCF_036864475.1 Alteromonas sp. S005
TTCTTGCTAATCGGCTTGCCGATTGGCACGCTTTTCAGCGCTTTTAGATAACAAGCAATTCAGTCAAGTAGAGTAAAAAGTACGTCTTTCGACTTCTCAGTTACTCAATTTTGATTGATTACTATTAATATCAGCTTTCCAAATTGTTAAAGAGCATTAGTGTCTCTAAAAACACTAATCAATGAATTCGATCATTAATTAGCACTCTATATTGAAACATCTAGGTTTCACTTCTTTAGCGAGCAGATTGACTGTCAGGAAGGTTCCCTTCCGGTAAAGCAGTTAATCGCGACACTCGCGAAGCGAGTCTTTATATAAACAAAACA
>NZ_JAZETN010000051.1:0-232 GCF_036864475.1 Alteromonas sp. S005
CATGAATGACAAGCTAATCGGAAGAATTGCCTTGCTATCAATAAATTGATAACAAGCAATTCAGTCAAGTAGAGTAAAAAGTACGTCTTTCGACTTCTCAGTTACTCAATTTTGATTGATTACTATTAATATCAGCTTTCCAAATTGTTAAAGAGCATAGTGCTTAATTCAAAACACTTAGGTTTGATCTTAAATCAAAGCTAAGGGCTTTTATTTAAGTCATCTTTAAATA
>NZ_JAZETN010000052.1:0-221 GCF_036864475.1 Alteromonas sp. S005
GGTCCAACGTGACACAAAAATCAGTTTCCACCTTAGCCTTTGACTACCGCTAACTTTAGCGAGTAGAAAAACCGTCAGGAAGGTTCCCTTCCGGTTAAGCGGCTTTTTCACGACCACTTGCGAAGCAAGTGCAGGTGAATGGTAGGCTTGGGCAGACTTGAACTGCCGACCTCACCCTTATCAGGGGTGCGCTCTAACCAGCTGAGCTACAAGCCTTCAGT
>NZ_JAZETN010000053.1:0-206 GCF_036864475.1 Alteromonas sp. S005
TAAAACTTTTAGTGCAGAATCATGATGCTTTTTATCATGACTTCTGCGCAAGGAGGACCAACAGTACTCTCAGGAGCATGTTTAATCATCGTTGCTTAATAACTAACAATTTAAGAAAGATAATATTAATTCAATCGTGAGTAACTGCTTTTTACTCTTACTTGCTTACTTTAGCTTGTCTACAACACTCAAAAGCCTAAAGCTTT